>CAZOOE010000027.1:21846-24988 GCA_964581275.1 uncultured Clostridia bacterium | reverse complement strand
TCGTCAGGGGAGTAGGTACTACGAAATGTGTCTTGTAACCTTATCAGCACCTCGTCATTAATCTGCGCTTGGGAGTCGCCAATGAAGAAGACGCGTCTCGTCGCATTCCTCTCGGCATGCTGCTTTGCCGTTGCTCTCGTTGCATCGAATACCGTGAGCGGAAGCAGCAATGCATCGTTGACGTTCTCCAAAGATATTGCGCCGATATTCTATAAGAACTGTATCGGCTGTCACCGACCCGGCGAGATCGCGCCGATGTCCCTGATCACCTACAAAGAGGTTAGACCGTGGGCCAAAGCGATTCGCGAGAAAGTTGCCACTCGCGAGATGCCGCCGTGGCACCTCGACTCTCAGTACGGCAAGTGGGAGAACGACCGTCGGCTGACTCAAAAAGAAATGGACGCGGTCCTGGCCTGGATCGACGGCGGAGCAGCGGAAGGAAACGCCAAAGACTTGCCGCCACTTCCAAAGCTCGCAAGCGGATGGCAAATCGGCGAACCCGACGTTGTCTTCCAGATGCCGACCGAGTTCACCGTGCCAGCCGAGGGATCGGTGCCATATCAGTACTTCGCGGTACCGACAAACTTCAAAGAAGATCGCTACATCCAGGCTCTGGAAGCCCGCGCTGGAAACCTCTCGGTTGTGCATCACATCGTGATGATGGTGCGCGACCCCGCAGAGCAATCTCGCCGCGGACAGAATCGCAAGTTCAACATTGCCGACGGAATCCTCGGGGCGTTATCACCTGGGCAGACTCCCTTTCTGGCAAAACCCGGTCAGGCGAAGCTTATCAAAGCTGGATCACAACTGGTTTTCCAGATGCATTACACACCGAACGGGACCGAGACCAAGGACCGCTCGATCGTTGGATTGATTTTCGCCAAGGGGCCGGTCGACAAGATCGTGAATAGCAAGGCGGCGTTCGATGTGAAGTTCGCGATTCCGCCGGGTGCTGCGAACTACGAAATAAAAGCTTCTTACGAATTCGAGGAGGACTCGCACATCATCAGTCTGATGCCGCACATGCATTTGCGCGGGAAAGACATCGTCTATCGAGCGATTTATCCCGACGGACGCTCAGAGATCCTGCTCTCGGTTCCGCGATACAACTTCAACTGGCAGGTGTACTACTATCCGGTCACACCGCTCGCGGCGCCGAAGGGCACTCGTATCGAAGCGGTCGCGCATTACGACAACTCGGTCAAAAATCCGCGCAATCCGGACCCGGCACGAGAAGTCCATTTCGGCGAGCAGACCTGGGACGAGATGATGAACGCGTTTTTTGACTTCACGGTGGACAACCAGAAATTAGGCGGGGAGCGAGCGGCGAGCAGTTCTCAAAAGTGAGCCACTGATCGATTGAATCTCAAAAAGCTGGCTGCTCGGGGACCAAGCACGACAAGCTGGCTGCTCGTCGACGAAGCCCGACAAGCTGGCAGCTCGTCGGACCATGTCGGACCCGCCACTAGCGAAATAGTTGTTACAAGCAACTAGGAAGGCTGCTCACGAAGAGCGGCCTTCCTAGTTTTAGGACTGTTCGGTGCGCCAATGGCGCGTCTCACTTCACGTCGAACGAGCCGGTCAGAACGTCGCCTCCCCATTGCACCTTGAACGCGGCCTTACCCTTCGCGTCTGCCAGAGTGATCGTTACTTGATCGACCGAGTCTTTTGCCTTTGCGAGCTTTAGGGGCGTCTGTGCGATAAAACCCTCGGTTTGAGGTGGAGCACCCCATAGTTTCCGGCCGTTTGCGCCTTCCGTTTTCGGATGAAACGCGAGCACCCAGCTAGCGTCTCCCGTTCGCTTGATCCAGAGCGTGTAAGTCCCGGCTTTGACCGTGTCCGACCCAACGCCAAGATCTCCGGCCGTTTCGATCCGCGTGGCTTCATTCATTCCTATTCGCCATACGCCACCGACCGGGAGTTCGGAGACGCTGTGGCTTCCAAGCGGCGGCCGACCATAGTCGATAGATATCTTCTTTCCTTTGATTGTGGCTTCAGCTGTCCCGCGGTTGCCTTGCGCAACTGCTATAGCGGCTACTGTGCAGAGCAATGCTGTGCAGAGAACGAGCTTCTTAAAATTCATTCTTGAGTATCCTTTCCACGGAGTTTCTTTGGCACCATGGAATGTTATCTGCCAGCGAGTTCATCGGGCAAGTGTCGGCGCGGTTGTCACCGTCCTGATCTTGTCTTGGTAACGACCAGGGCCGTAAAGTGCGTCCGCATATGCGGACTGCGGTGGCGTCTTTGCGTTGCTACTTGCTTTCCAGTGTTTGCCTTGGCAGGATCAAAAGCGACGGCAATTCAAAGACGCCGCCGCAGTCCAAGGATTCCGTCTCAACTCTCAATTGTCTTTAGCGCCGGGCTCCATGATGATAGTGACTTCGGTCTCCGCATCGTTGCTGACCGTCACTCGTCTCTTGACTTCGGACCGCCTCGACGACTGGCTACCCCGCGCAGCGGCCTCGTCCGTCACTATCAACTCATAGTCACCCGGCGGGATTCCTTCGAATAGGAATCTGTTGCGATCATCGACTTCAACCCACCAATCAACGCGGCCCGAGTCGGTTCCCACGCGGTTGAGCTGCACACCGAACGTCGAGTCGGGAGGGAGAGTCTCGCCTACAAACTTTAATTGGCCGCGTATGACTCCGTTCCCGTAAGCGATGACGACGCGCACAGCAGAGACTTGCTCTCCGGCTGCAATGTCGAATCCGTTTCCGGGTTGTTCGACGCCGTTCCGCTCGACGCGCATCAATAAGAAGCCTTTAGGCAGAAGATAGGGATACCCGCTTAGCCAAAATCTACCTCTTCCGGGGCGAAGACCCGCAATTCGAAAATTGCCGTCGGGCCCGATCTTCGACGGGACGGAAAAAGGCGCGCCAGGTTCTTTTGATTGTGTGGACGCTCGCAATCTGACCTCGGCTAACTTTGCGGGGACATCGCGATCCGGCAAGCCCTCGATTGCCGCTACACCGGAAATGCTCGCGCCCCGTCGCACTTTTACCTCAAGCCCGCTTACGTCTGCGTCCGTGATGTCGAAAGTTGCAATATCGCTGTAGTATTCGCTTTCGCTCTCCTTGATGACGAATGCCGCGTAGTGGTTCGGCGGGAGTCCTTCGCGACGGAAACTGCCGCGGGCATC
>CAZOOE010000027.1:16541-21836 GCA_964581275.1 uncultured Clostridia bacterium | reverse complement strand
CATCCGTAAGGTCGTCGCCCATTCCGCTCCAGTTCACCGGCCCAATTCCTCGTCCGTCGTCGTGCAAGACACCATAACCGTACAAATAGTTTGATACCGGTTTGCCGGTCTCGGCGTCGACAATTCGTCCGGTTGCGGTGTAAGCCTTCTCCCGGCGCCCCACCACGATGTCAACACCCGTGGATTCGGCTCCTGCAGCCACTTCTATGACAGCGGCTTTCGATTCGTCTGTGACGCCGGGGTGAAAGGTCATCGAGTAGGTACCCCGAACGGAGGCGCTGCGTTGCTTAGGCGGTTCACCCACGCTTACGATGTAGCGGCCCTCCGGAACGCCGAAGATGCGATAGACACCGCGATCGTCAGTCTGCGCGTTTTCTGTACTCACCGAATCGACCCCGTACCGCCTGCCTTGCTCATCTATCCCTATCAGGCTCACCCACTCTTCGACAATTGGCCGGCCGGTTGAATCCGAAATCTTGCCGGTGATCACGCCGCCGCGCCGGAGCGAGACATCTACGCCATCTACGGCTTCGCCGGGAGAAATCGTCATACGCTTGCCCTCTCGCTCCCACGGCGTCGAGGAATCAAACACAAACGCCGGAGCAAACGGGACAAGCCGGAAGCTGCCGGCCAGAACATTTGCGATTCGGAATCGGCCGTCCTGATCGGTTGTGACCCTGGCAACCGGCAGGCCCTCGGGGTAGAACTCGTTTCGCATGAGAACTACGTGAATACCCGGCATCGGTTTACCGTTCAGTGTTACTCGGCCGCTTATCGATCCGGAAGGCGATATCGCGTCCTTTGTCTGGCCGACGACCGCGTACCCGGCTGTGGTGGATAGAGTGAGTGTGAGGGCGAGATATAGCAGCGGGCGGGCGAGAATAAGCATGACACTCCTTAAGCTTGAGGAGATGGTTCTGGATCTAAGGACGCTTTGCCGGTTGCGGTTCCTTAAGGGGCGCGTACTGGAACCCGTAGTCCGTGACGCGTTGACACGGCTTGAGGTCGATAGTGATCTTTGAGGCTTCTGCTTCACGTAGCAAGCTGGCGCGCGTCGTCGTATTCCAAGCTAACGGACGCGGGACAGGCCTATCCTTTGCCTCTTCCTCTGAAAGCTGTCTCGTGGTTACAAGGTAACGACCGGGCGCCAGATTCGTCAGCTTGAACGATCCGTCGCTTTGAATATCGGCTTCGAAAAAGCGCAATGTGTTGTTAGCGGAATCCGGCTCGGCAGGCACCAGGTGAATGCGGAGACGATCGGGCAGGGAAGCACCCTCATGGTCGGCCACAACGCGACCGCGCATCGAGGCGGCTCCTTCTCCGAGCACGACTCTAAGACCGTTGATTCGCTGACCCGATCTGAGGTTGAACCCGCTCACGCTGGCGTCCACCGGCGTATTGGTCGGGCCTGGAGTGGTGAATGCGGCGATGTACCAAACCTCGTCGAGCACCCGCCGAGTGTCGAGCCAATAATGACCAGCCGGGAGCCCTTGGACTATGAAATCTCCCTTGTTGTCCGGCGCGACCAGAAGCGAGGCGACTCTCGAAGAAGGGTCCTTGTTCTCGGTGTAATCCGTGCGAACGCTCAGGAGAGCTTCTTGCACCGAAGGCGGTTGCTTCGCTTCACACTTGGCATTCCTGGTAGTGACGTCGAGCGTCAGGCGCCCCGCAATCGAACCCATAGGCGTCAGGCTGACTACGATGCCGGTGACGTCGTGGCCTTTCACTTTGACCGGAACACGCTTCGAGGCGGCTCCGTCATCGCTCTGGTAAGAACTTCGGCGCGCGGTCAGGTAGTAGTCGCCATCAGGCACAGCGTAGAAGGCAAAACGGGGCTCGCCGGCGAGGGACGGAATGTGTCCTTGTCATTCTAACGTTTCGCTGGCCGCGCGCATAAATAATACGCTGAAGCCGGCTGCCCACGAATCCGTTATCGACGTGTCAGTAATCGCTCCGCTTATCGCATAGCCCGGTTCTCCGCGATACCTGATATCGATGCCGGTGGCCTCACCGCCGTATTGGACTGAAACCTCGGCAGCCGTGTCTCGAGTCGATGAGGGGTAATAGGTTGGAGCGTCATCGCCGTACACTGCGGCCATCGAAGCTCCAACCGTCTTCGCCGCGGCCGCAACCAGATAAGTACCGGCGGGCAGGCCAAACAGCCTGTACACTCCTCGGTCGTCGGTGTACCTCGTCCCTCCATAGGTGGAACCTGCTGGACGGTTCTGTGAATCGCGAACCATGATTACGCTTATCGGCACGGCCACGACTGGCTCGCCATCCGAGTTCGTCACGGTGCCGGTGATCACCGCGCCTTTCTTGACTACCAGATTAACCGAATCGCCCGGCTTATAGTGAAGCGGGTCGCGCGGGTCTCTCCAGGAAACATAACTTGGGGCTTGAACCTGGAAGGAGTAGGTGCCGCGGGTGAGGTTGTCCGCAACAAACCTACCGGCCTCGTCGGTGTTGATGGTTCTACGCACCGCTTGCCGGCCTGATCCGATGACGAGGACGCGCACGTTCGGCATCGGTTGTCCGGTTTCATTTACTACGCGGCCGGTGATTGAGCTGGCAGTTCCCGAAGGTGGTTTTTGCGAGTCGGTCTGGCCGGTGACAGCGCCAGCACCAGGGAACGCCACGGCTGCCGAAGCTCCGGACAACAAGATTATCGTGATGAGGATCCTGCGTTTCATTTCTGTGCCTCGCCGGTTTTCCGGTCTATCGATCGTTAGAGTTCAGATCGACGATCAGCGTCACCTGCGTTTCCGTCCCGTTTGTCACGGTGACTGTCTTATTGACAGACTTGGAGATTGCATGTGGGCCGTCGGCGCCAGGCACGGCAGGTCTAGTCTGAAAGACGAGTGAGATCTCGTAGTCGCCCGGCAGAAGACCATCGATGACAAATCGCCCGCGCGAATCAGGAGTCGGCGCTCTCAAACGCACCTGCTGATTCCCGTCGATTCGCCGGACGCTTAAGAACATCATCGCTCCTCCGGGAATCTCGCGGCCTTCAAGCTTCACCTGGCCGCGAACCGCGCCGGTCCCGTAGGAAAAAACGACTCTGACTCCCGAGATCTCTTCGTTGACGCCGACCTCGATACCGTTCTTCTGTGAGACCCCGTCCCGTTCCACGCGGGCGAGGTCCACTCCTTTTGGAGCGGGATAGTAGATAGAAAAGTTTGTCACACCTCGGGGCAATCCGGCGATGCGAAAGCTGCCGTCGGGAGCGATCACCACCTGGCTCGAACGGCGAAAAACGTTTAGTGACCCGGAAGAAACGCCAAACCTAATGTCGAAGATTCGCGGGGCTCCTTGCTGACCCTCCGCCCCTTCAATGATCACGGTGCCAGTGATGCTCGATCCGGCGTGAAGCTTGACCACCAGGCCGGTGACGTTTCCGTCATCGACGGTGAAGGGCGCCAGGTCGCTGTACATCTCGCTGTCGTTAGCAGGGGAAGCGAAGGCTGCGTACTTGCCAGGGGTGACGCCCTCAAGCAGAAACTCTCCTCTCGCGTTTGTGGTGGAGCTCGTAAATCCGGTTGAACCGAACTGTCCATCGCCGCGATTCATAGCACCGTAACCGTACATCATTCCAACGACCGGCTTGCCGGTCTCTGCGTCAACTATGCGGCCGGACACTGAGTAACCCTTCGACACTCGCGCGAGCACGATATCGACACCGGTTGCTTCGCCTCCGGCGGCGACTTCAATCACTGTAGCGTTGGTCTCATCGGTTGCGTCTGGGTGATAGGTGATCGGGTAGAACGTGTTTGCACTGTTTGTCCTGACGCTTGGTACGCTAGTGTCGACTCCAGTGCAGAGGATATAGCGGCCCGGGGGAACTCCGAAGAGTCGATAGACGCCCCGATCATCCGTAGTTGACATGAAGTTGTAAGGAAGATAGATGGGAACCTTCCTGCCTTGTTGTCCAACCGCAAACAAGCGAACGTTTTCCCCGATGACTGGCTGGCCATTGGCATCGCTTACCTGTCCCGTAATCGCCGCGCCGCGGTTAAGAGCGATATCTAAGCCTTCAACAGTCTCTCCGGCGGTTAGGCTTATGGGCTTTCCCGAACGCCCCATCGTAGTTTCGCCCTCGACTGTAAGTGCCGGGGCGAAAGCCTGGATAAGGTGTTGACCGGCCGGGACACCTGTCATTTGAAAGCGACCATCTCGATCGGTGGTCGCCCTGGCAAGAGGCCTCTCCATTGATCCGTTGTCCGGTGACGTCAACAAGACAGTTACGCCGCGCGCGGGGAGGTCCCCGACCGTCACTCGGCCAGAGATTGAGCCCGTTGGCACCTTAGGGTTGCTACCTTGAAATGGCGAGTGCGCTGGAGCTATCACCGCGAGAGTGACGATGATCGCAGCTGCAACGCATGCTCTGCTAGAGGCTGTGGACATTCTCCGATCCTCGAGGAGGGAAAAAGAGAGTGCTCTTTCTAGCTCAAATTGCGCAAGTGCAATTATACGCTCTTTTCGCTTGAACGCCTCGGCATTCCTCCAATCGACCGGGCCTTCCGCACTGACCTGCACCAACTCAACAGAGACATAGAGTAAACCGTCTCCGCAAAGACATTGGCTTGAAATTCAAGATAATCGGACGATCGGGTGACCCGGGCGGGTATGACAATGAAGACCGGCCCAACATCATTGTTGACAAACGTGACACTGCGATCATAATGGGGCTCGTCTACGATAGTATCTACCTGGAAGCCCCTGAGGACCGATCCCCCGAACAATCATTAGATAACACACCCTGTTCGAGGTGAGGCTTTTGACGACTACGATTGTGCCGACGCAGATAGACCTCACTGGCGCGCTGACAGAATTCGCGCCGGACCAGGTGAGCGCATATTTTTTGGATCTTGAAGGCCTACTGGCCCGGATCGACTCCGCAGCTACTTACTATCAGATTCTCGGAATAGACCGAACGGATGGAGACGAAAAGATCAAGTCTTCGTTCCAACAACTGCTCAACTTGCTTTTCCCACCCTATGCCATCGGCAAGAAGATGCCGGCGGAGATTACTTCGCGAATCGAGCACGCATTCAACAAGGCCTCGCAAGCGTATGGGGTGCTGGCCAGCTTTGCAAGGAGGAAGGAATACGACAGCGCCTTGCCATCGACAGCGAACAGGCCGCCTGCCGCTGCGGTGCCGGCGCCGAGTGAGGTCAGTCATCCACAAACATCGCTGGGCGTCGACGCCCGTGGCACCAACCCCTCAGAGGCAGCGACAGACAGTGATCACCTCATACTTAGTCGTATCCGTCAACGGGCCCGGGTGTACAGCGA
>CAZOOE010000027.1:0-16531 GCA_964581275.1 uncultured Clostridia bacterium | reverse complement strand
TATCACTGACCAGGGCCAGGGGTAAAGCGAAAGGTTCAACGCCAGATCGGGCGAACAGCGCCGCAGATGCGAACGGTTCAAGCTGTCAATCCCGGCCCGCGTTACCGGTCACGATCGACGGGATGGTAAATGGCACGAAATGGCCGAGACGGTTGACGTCAGCAGAACGGGCGCCAAACTTCGGGTGCACAGGCGGGTGAAGCAAGGATCGGTATTGTATCTTACGCTTCCTCTGCCGACCAAGCTTCGGGCTCACGGCTTCTCAGGGCAGAGCTACAACGTATACGCATTGGTTCGAAGAGTGGAGCCGAGGCACGGCGTACGAATGGTGGGCGTCGAATTCATCGGAGAACACCCGCCCGCCGGATTTCTTGACAAACCCTGGGCTGTGTTCCGCGCCAACCGTTGGGGCGGTAACGAGCGGAGGCGGCTAAATCGCCATGACCGGGCTGAGAAGGTGACCATAGAGTACTTCGATGAGAGTATGCACTCGATCTCGCGAGAAGAGGCGAGGACGGAGAATGTTAGCCAAGGCGGTCTGAGAATCGCCGGAACGAACGCACCTGTAGAGTTCGATCTGGTGATGGTGAGCTGTACAAAGCTGAAGTTCGAATCCATGGCAACCCTTAGAAATCGGTACAAGGGGAAAGATGGAAATGAACGGATCTGTGTGCAACTCATAGACAAAGAGTGGCCTTCGCCATGGTAAAGATTCGCTCGGATCGAGGATAGATCATCTGCTGCCGAAGCCTTTCTGGAAACATTGGAGTTTCAATTTCGAAGCGCCGTCCTGCCGCAGCCTTTTGTCCAGGAGTCGACCCTGGATATTGGGTATTCAGTATCGGGTGGATACTTAATTGACAATCCCTCGGAAAACTTAGTATACATTCGAACGCTCACCAGGGATTCGACCAGACAACTAAGCTGTGGAAGGCAGGGACATTGTTAGCGCGACCGCAGCAAGCGAGTCGGCTACATTCTCGTCCAGTCAAGGCACATGGGTTGCACGAAATGGCTTCCCGTCCCTAGAGAACTCCATAGCCATCGTTCAGAATCCAGGGGTTTTGGGCGGCGCGAGCTTAGATGGCTCATGGATCAGCGTTGAGCTAGTGCAGAACTAGCTCATGGCCACGTATGCTGAGACAGTGTTTGGCACAGCGGTTCGCCTCGATTCTTAAGGGCGCCGTCTGGTCTCGGGAGGGCCATTAAATGCGAGCAGTACAACGCGCCATTTTCGTTCTTGTGGTTGCGTCGGCGACAGTTGCGTTTGCAGTGCCAATCGTTGGTTTCCGCGGCGCGGCCGACCACTCAGTTGAGCGTCCCTCCGCCTACTCTCGCGCATCGAGGATGAGCAATCCACCGGCGGCGAGCCCAACGCCCCCGACACCAATTGAACATAATAGGAGCGAACAAGAAAACCAGGGTCAATCTGCGACTGGTCGGATCTCTCCTGCAACACTAAGCGCGTTGGGGCTATCGCGAGTGGCGAATGCGGCGGAAGCAAGCGCGAAGATCGCGCAAAAGCTGCAAGGGAAGAAGAAGAAGAGCTGGAGCGGAGAAGTGTCGATCCAGTCAGGACAGCCGACGGTGTTAGACGCGCGGAGCGCGTTGTCGGTGGCGTTGCTGACGACGATCGGAGGACGAGACAACCAGTTTTCAGAAGTGACATTGATAGCGGACTGGGACGGGCGAGAGGATTGCGCAGCGGACCGAGAGCAAAAGATAGATGATTTTTCGCTTGTGGAAGCGGATATAGATACGTCGCTGACGCGGACAGGGATATCGGAGCACACGGTAGCGAACGGGTTCAATGAGAACGTGTACTACTACGGGGATTCGCTGGGGAACCTGTGGGTAGGAACAGACACGAATCCGGGAATAAATACGTCGCCAAACGGAGCGGTAGACTCGCTGAGGCAGGTGAACATACCGGCGTTGGTGAACACGGGATCGAGCGGAGGGTTTGCGCTGGTGACTCCGGGGTCGCTGGGATGCGTGGACGATCAGGTGACGGTGACGGGAATCGCGGTGGAGCCAGTGGCGGACCTGAGCGATTTTCCGGGAGTGGCGTGCGGAACGATCGGAGAAGTGGTGTATGTGTCGATATTCGATTCGGAAGGGTGCTCGTCGAATGCGGCGAACCAGCCGATAAGGACGCGGATCTTTGCGTTTGCGTTCATAGACGGGGCAGGAGCTGGAGCGATGACGCCGGCGTCAGCGAACGCGGTGCGACAGGTGTTCAGCAGCCCGTTGGGGAACATAGCGGGAGTAGCGTTGGATGACGATGGGTCGTTGTACTTCCACCTAGTAGACCTGATTCAGTTCAGCGGAGGAGCGATCTTCAAGGCGACGCCGATCCCGCACGTGCCAGTGGCCGATTGCGATTTGAGGAGCACGCGGGTGGTGCCGTCAATTCCTACAGTAGGGTTGACCTCGGTGACGCCGCTGAGCAGTGCGAGCGTGAGAGTAACGAATTACTCAAGCGGGAGCGCGGGAGCAGCGGGGACGGTGACGTCGTTGTTTGGAGACATAGTGGCGATCGCGACCGGAGGATGCGACGTGGTGTATGCGGCGGTGTCGAGATCGTTTGTGGCGACCGATGACGGGTTCACGCAGTTGACGGAAGGATTGTTCCCGGCGCCGTCGGCGTTTACGGCAGGTACGCCGTCGATGATCATCAGTTTTGCGGATTGTGCAGGTGCGTCCGACGTATGTTCAGGAGAGACAACAGGAGCAGTGATAACGAACGTCGGAGGTGTGCTGCCGGTGGGAGACGGGTATGCGGATGGGCCGAACTCCGGGACAACGCGGACGGTGGGAGTGAACGACTTCCGGATCTTCGCGTTGGGGAACGGACCTGATCTGAGACAGCCAGTAAGCACGACGGTGGCGGGGACGCCGGGGACGGTGCTGAAGATAGATATGCAGGTAGATTGCACGCTGCATTCGGGATTGGCAGTAAGCGAAGAAGGGACAGTGTATGTGATCTCAGGGGGGACGCCGGCCGGGATAGGGACGAATCCGAGTCCGATGCTGAGCGAAGTGCTGTGCTTCGAGGATCAGTGTCCAGCGGACCGGCGAGGGGATTTTGTGGATTTGCGAGGGAATGGGGTACCGAACCCGCCGGCATCGGGAGGTAACGTAGGAGACGGGGATAGTGATCGATTCGATCACATCTATTATCAGGCGCCGTTGGATCAAGTGACATTAACGCCAGGTGGACTGGCAGGGCTGTCACGAGGATTCCTGAGGTATGCGTGGAGGTTAGCGCCGAATGAGATGGGGCCAGGGGTGACGCTGGGACTGACAGGAGGAAAGACGAGACAGGGAGATGATGATACGGATGGACCGATCATCTTCGAGTTTTTGGATCCGGGGCACCAGGTAGCAGGAGGAGATGATCAGAACACGCCGTTCCGAGGAGACGATAACGACGGAGCGGGAAGCCCGGCGATACCGTCGGTACCGAACTCGTCAGCGCCGGGTACGCTGAGGAACGGAGGTTTCGAGTTTGTATTTGGAGGTCCAGTAGGGACGGCAGTGTGCACGTGGAACGGGTTCTTCCTGAACTCGAACGGGAACGTAACGTTCGGGGCGGGAGACACAAGCAACAATGCGAACGTACCGGATTTCAGAGCGGGACTACCGAAGATAGCACCGGCGTGGACGGATTTGAATCCGTCGGCGTGTAGTTTGGATTTGAGAGACTTTCCGGTACAGGCGTTGGGATTTGCGAACGTGAATGCGTTCAAGGTGAGATGGATCAACGTGCCGGAGTTTGGGAGCGAAGTGTGCACAGGAGACGGAGGAGGATTTTCGAACACGTTCTCGGTGACGTTGTATGACGATGGAACGGGGATAGACGAGAATGCAAACCAGCCATTGAATCCGGCGAATCCGATCGGGAACAACAGTGTTCCGTTCGACCTGCAAGAAGGGCCGACGGATCTGAGGTTCACGGCGGTGACGCTACCGACGTGTACACCGCCGTCAACGACGCCGGCGCCAGTGATAGTGGGGTGCCCGCCGAGACCATCAGGAAGCGGGATCTTCGTCTTCGACTTTTGCCGGATGGATCTGCTGGGACGACCTGAGAATAATCACCAGGTGATCACAGGGTATTCGATAGGAGGATTGGATCCGTTGAATCCGCCGGGGTTGTGCGAGACAAACCTGTCAGTAGTGTCGGCGGCAGCGGACACCACGTTTGGAGTGCTGGACGGACAGATAGCTGCGGTGGGATGCAACTGCTGCATAGGAGAAGGGACGGAGCCGACGATCTTCGAGTTGTTCAACGAAGGGAGGGGGTCGACTGTAGGATCGGGAGGAGAAGTGACGCTAGCGACGCCGGACTTCGATCTGCGATTTGAAGGGAACGATGCGGCGTTGTGCACGGCAACGAGACAGCGAGACCAGAATCGAGGGCGGGTGTGCTTCCTGGGAGTGAGCTGCAACCCGCCGACGAACCCGCTATGCCAGGTAGTGGCGCCGTGTTCGTTTGCGGTGACGCCGACGACGTCAGGATTGGTGAACTCGCTGTGCGCGGTGCAGTTGAACATCTTGGGATGCGGGTTCTTCCCGAACGAAGTAACGACGATCTGTCAAGGATTCAATTCGGCGACAGGTATACCGTTACTACGGCCGGGCAAGACGGTGTCGACAGCGGCGACGCTGGCGTGTGACACGAACGGAGACGGGATAGCGGAAACGGTAGTGGCGTTGACGAACGTGACACCAGTGAACTGCAACCTGGTGAGAGCGACGATCCCGGTGAGTGCGTCGTTTGGGTCGACATCATCGTCAGGGTTCCCAGCAGCGTGCTGCGGCGGAGCTGGGACGGTAACGGTAACGACGACGTTCACGACAGGAGACAACAACGTGTTCGGGCCGTTCACGCGAACGGCGGTGTGCTCGTTGGCGTTGGGCACGAGAGCGCCGTTGGTGCTATCGGTGACGCCGTCGAGCGGGACGTGCAACGGGGTGGTGCTGCAAAACGTGCTGATCACCGGAGCGTGTTTCGTGATAGACGGGGTACCGAATGTAACGTCGGTGAGTGCGATAGACCAGGCGAACGCGGGGACGGTAGTGGTAGGTAAGAACATCGTGATACTGAGTCCGACGCTGTTGAGCGTGGACCTGCCGTTCACGAGCGCGAATGCAGGGAAGGCGTTCCTGGTGTTCCTGACCGGGCCGAATGGAACGAGTCGAGGGATAACGTCGCCGGTAACGGGGGCGCCAACGGGATGTCCGCTAGGGAACGAGGAAGGATGCCTGCCGTGCATCACGTTCACGTGCAACGCTACGGTGCCGGCAGCCTGTCCGGGACCCGATCCGCGTTGCAACACCTCGGTCGAGCAAGCGCTCGTAAACGGCTGCAAGCTCGACAGGAATTCCGCCGGCAGCTTTATTCTCGATGTCTTTGGAAAGAACCTGAAGCCCGATGCGGACATTAGAGTAGGATCGGCCACTCCCAAAAAAGTCAAGCCGAGAGAGCCCGACCCCAGCTTCCCGGGAGCGTTCCTGCGCCTGACGCTGAAGGGACGAATATGCGCTGGACTACCCGGAACTATCGTAGTGACGAACCCACCTTCGGTACCCGGCGGGCCGACCGCACCATCGCAACCGTTTGCTTGCACCGAGAGTTGCGCCACAAAATAAGCAGCGAGCCTTTCAGCGGGCATGCTCTTCAGATCTTTCCTTGCGAAGAAAGACTCGGTCGTACTTGATCAAGGCCAATCGATCGTAATGCTCCTCGACCCATGCTTCCAGTTCGTCACTATGCTGCACCATCCGCAGGCGAGAGAACGCCACCAGCTTCGGAGCCTCCGATTCCATTTCGGCGATGATAGATTTGAATGACCCGCCATAACTTCTCGCCGCCACATAATCGTTCTTATGGTTGTCCCACATGATATAAGGGTTCATATTCGCCCGGTCCAGCAGCACCAAAATCTCAACAGTGCCGTGAACATATATCTTGTCGTTCGGCCCGAGGTGTTCTCCGATTCGGCTTATCTCTGCCTCCTGAGACGCCAAGGTTTGATCAGGCTCGATCCGATATTGAGCCGCGCGAGTGAAAACAAAAAACGCAATACTTGCAGCCACGACAAAGCTAGCCATCGCAGGCGTGAGCCGCGGCGACCTCGGCTTGAAGACGTCGAGACTCATCAGCCTGGAAACTATTCGGACCACCAGCCAGCCGAGGAAGAGGCCAATGAACGGAAAGATCGGGATCAAATCGGCGGCGCCCTGAAAGTCAATGAGACAGAAAGCCAGATAGACAACTGGCGGAATCAGGAGAGCGAGCTGATAAGGCTGCTGGGGTTGGCCAACGTTTGCCGGCCTTCTCGCTCGAAAGCAATCCACCAGGTAAACGGCCATACCGAGTCCGCTAGCCAGCACCAGCACAATGTCTGCCTCGAATGTCTGCCTGGCGATCTTCCAAAAATGCGAAAGGGCATCTGGGACGGGCTTGGCTTCGCTTGGAGCATAGACGGTGAAGTTGTACACAACCGTCCAGCTCCAGAGATCGGCGAGGGCTCCAACCCAGAAAAAATAGACGACCAGAACTGCCAGGGGGATCAGGGCGCCTAGCATTACCTTGAGCGCACGCCCGTCTCGCCAGGTCGTCAGGTATCTGGAAAAAACCAGGACTGCCGTTCCGGTGAACAGCAATCCCGGCTGCCAGCACAAGCACGAAAGCATCGAGAAGACCCCAGCCCAGAAAGGCCTCTCCTTTGCAATCAGCAAGAGAGTGAGCAGGCCAAACAAGGACATCCCCAGTTTTGGCTGCGTGCCTCCGATCATGAGCCGAGCGAAAGAAGTCGACATCAATGGAAAAAGGAATGCTATGAACGCTGCGGCGCGGCTTTTCAGGTACGCTTCAGCTGTCGAATAGCTGATTAGCGACAGAAGACCGACGAGCAGTATGTTCAGAAGCCTGACCGCCATGAAGTCTCTGACGCGAAGCATCCTTCCAGTGGCAATAGCCGCCGCGCTTAGATAGGCGCTCAAGGGACTCTTGATCTCGACCACATCGCGGTAAGGGACTTGACCACGCAACACTGACTGTGCAACATAATCCCAGATGGCCGGGTCGCCTCGCTCGGCCTGGCTAAAGGGCCGGTAGAGGAACATTACCGCCGCGCTAATGAAAAACACGACAATCGCCAGGCGCCGCGTGGTCAGTCTAAAGACTGACACGCCCGGTGTGGTGTCAAGGGAGGCTTCACGCAACGTTGGCGTCGATTCGGCTGGTCCTTTCAGATCCATCTGTAAGAGTCCTAACAAAGACTCGCGGCGTCACCTCGACTTTCGTAGGTAAACGTCGAGCCCTTCCACGGGTAACCTTTCGTAGTGCGTTCCAAGCCAATGCTCCAGCTCCGACCTGTGGGAGAGGTGCGCTATCCGGGTGATCGACACCAGCTTCGGAGCTTCAGATTCTAGTTCATCTATGAATCGATCGAAGGAGCCGCCGTACGATCGTGCTGCAACGTAGTCATCCATGCCCCAGTCAAGATCTATATAAGGGTTGAGGTTCGGCATGTTCAGAAGCACCAGCAGTTCAACTCGCCCCTGCGCATAGATCCTATCGTCAGGACCCAATAGTCTGGCAACCAGCCGTGCCCGCTCGTCCTGAGCGGCTAGTGTATCCGCAGAGTTCGGTCTGTAGCTTACAGCCCGAAAGAGCGCCACTGAAATCAGGGCGCCCATAACGAACATCAAAGCAATCTCGGGCCGGCGAGTCGAACGCGCGAAGGCATTGGTTGCTTTGAGGAAGAAGAACGCCGCAAAGACACCGATAAAGGGGAAGAGGGGGATCAAATCGGGTCCCGATTGAAAGTTGACCAGGCAAAAGCCAAGATACACCAGCGGCGGAATCGACAGGGCATCGCGAAATAAATCCGAGGAGTTTGGAAACTTGATTCGGGCGAGTGCGGCGACAATTCGCTCGAAGGTGAAGACGGCTAAGCCCGCGAGGCCGGCTACGACAAGGACAATGTCGGCGCGGAAAACCCTGAGCATGACCTTCCAAATGTGTAGGACGGCTTCGATCAGGTGCCTTGTCGCTTCCGGTCCAAATGTGCCGTAGTTATACTCGAAGGTATACGACCACCAATACCCCAGAATCCCTGCCGAGTAAAAGTACACAAGCATCACAAGCAACGGTATTGAAACACCAATCGCCACCTTGAGCGCCTTCAAGTCACGCCAGCTAGTCAGGTAGCTCGAAGCCATCAAGAAAGCCGTGCCCGAGAACAGAAGTCCTGGCTGCCAGCACAGGCAGGACATCATCGAGAAAAAGCCGGCCCAGAATGGTCTGTCCCTTGCGATCATCGCAAGCGTTAACATGCCGAACAATATCATCGCTAACTTTGGTTGTCCGCCGGCGACGGTCCAACCGGCGAAGTAGCCGGACATAAGCAAAATCGTCACTGCTATGATTCCCGCGACTCTGCTCGCCAGATAGACTTCAGCTACCCAAAAGGTGGATGCGCACAACAGGGAACCAAGAAGAATGTGGAGCATGCGCGACGCTATGATATCCCTCAGCCCAACCAGAGCACCGGCTCGCATAGCGAGAGCCGAAAGATAGGGCTGGCCCGGCATTTTTATGTCGACGACATCGCGATACGGAAGCTGCCGTCGCACAATCGACTGAGAGATATAATCGTAGATCGCCGCATCTCCGCCCTCCGGCTCGCTCAATGGCCTGTACAAAAAGAAGACGCTGATGCTGGCGAGAAAGATTGCCGCCACCACGTACCGCCGGGTGGCTAGGGTTCGAATGAGGATTCCTCGCATAACCTTGGCGCGGACGCCTCCATGCAAAGCCGTTGAAAGCTCGGCTAGGGCCGGCGCACGTAGACACCTTCGTATCCGCTCACTTCAAGCTGGTCATAGTGCTCGGACACCCATTGTTCCAATTCGGCGCGGTGTGACACAGCTCTGAGCCGGGACAATGCGACGATCTTCGGAGACTGTGCTTCCATCTCACGCACAATCGCAGCGAAGCTTGCTCCTGTGCGCAGGGCGGCAAAGTCGTCTTTGCCCCAGTCGAGGTCCGCATAAGGAGTCATATTAGGCCGATTCAGCAACACCAGGATCTCGACTGTTCCATGAACGTATATCTTATCGTCTGGCCCAAGCAGGTTGGAAATGACTCCGAACTGCCAATCCTGATGCTGCAATGTCCAACCCTCCAATCTGTAGGTGACAGTGCGCACCATAATGATGGTGAGAATCAGCGCGAGGGCGAGCCACGGCGCCAACTCGACAACGCGTGACAGCTTCCGCTTGACCCGCAGGTCCAAATCCAAAAACCGGCCGGTGCTGACTAGTAACAGTCCCGCGAAGACACCTATAAACGGAAAAAGCGGGATGAGGTCCGGCCCAGCTTGAAAGTTGATAAGGCAGAAACCGAGATACACAATCGGCGCAATTACCAGGCTATCTCTGAACAAGCCGATCGAATGGATAGTATGTTTGCCTAGTTTCTCTCGAACACGATCAAACCCAAACAACACCAAGCCGGCGAGGCCAGCAGGCACTGTAGCCACTGTCACCACGCCCGCGAGTCGCTCGAACCTCGACCTGAATTGATCGATCAAGCTCCCTCCAAGTTCGGAGACATCCAACTGAAACACCCGAAGTATCACTCGCCACAGTTTTACCAACGCGTCCCATAACCCCCTCTTTGCTTCGGGACCAAACACTCCATAATTGTAAGTAATCGTCCAGGCCCAGAGATCTGCCAGAGCGGCTCTCGAGTAGAAATATCCCACGACTGCCAGCAGCGGCACTGCGGCGCCAAGCATCGATTTTAACGCGCGCATGTCTCGCCAGCTCGTCAAGTATCCGGAGAAGATCAAAAATGCGGTGCCGGTGAAGAGCAGTCCCGGCTGCCAGCACAAGCACGAAAGCATTGAACAGAACCCGGCCCAAAAGGGTTTGTCCTTGGCAATCAACAACAGCGAGGCCATCCCAAACAGTATCATCGGCAACTTCGGCTGAGTGCCGGTGATCATCATCATGGCGAAATGCTCGGGCATCAATGGGACAAGAAATGCAAGAATCGCGGCAACACGGTGACGCAGGTATTTTTCAGCGACCAGGAAAGTCACCGCTGACAGCAGGCCCACCAGCAAGACGTTCATCAGGCGCACCGCTAGTACATCTCGCAACCCGAATGCTTTTCCAAAAAATATTGCCAAAGCGCTGATGTAAGCTGCGCCCGGACCCTTGATATCCACGACATCTTTGTAGGGTATTTGGCCTCGTAAGATTGACTGAGCGATGTAATCGTAGACTGCCGGGTCGCCGACTTCGATCTGCTTCCAGGGCCGATATGACAACATCACCGCCACGCCGGACAGAAAGGCGATGATCGCAAAGGTTCGCCCATCGAGTCGTTGGAGCAGTTCCAGCCACCTCGCGGCGGGTCTACCGTCCCGGTCTGTTACCGCTTCGCTTTCCATAAGCGATTCTGTGTGTCCCGGCGCGCCACTATCTGCGAACATAAGCTGTATCGTACACACCCGGTTAGTTGTCTAGTGTAAGTTCCGCTACTTTGCGAATGGCGATGCGAGTAAGCGACAGATGGCCGCCCACGCTTTGGTTAACTGCGTGAGCCACAATCTTGACGCGATGACCGGCGAAGGTTCTAAACAACCCTTCAATTCTTTGCAAACCAGGCTGATCGGGTATCGCGATCCGATTGGACCATCGGCCCATCTCCGCATCGACGATCCCCAATTGCCATCCGGCATCTCCGGAGGTCACGTCTACTAAAAGCGTATACGCGGCATTCGGTGTAAGCTCTAGTGAGCACAAGTCCACCTCGCCCGATACCCCTCTCCGCGGTGGAGTGATCGACAGTCCGTCGTCTGTCGTGACAAGATTTGCCGAGCTCGACCTGGCGCTCAACTCGCCGGCGTCCGCGGACCAGATTTCTCGGGCCGCGGTTACTTGGTGATCGGTCACATGACCGCGCCACTTTTCAAAGAATCGATAGTGCTGCGGAGCCATCGCGCGATAGCGGGGATCTGTTCCAGTGTAGTAGACACGAATGTTGCCGTAGGGCGTGTTCTCCATCGTGCCGAGCAACACGTAATTCTCGTCCGGGTCTTTTATGTATGCCGGGTTCTTCTTGGTCGGTATTAACAATGCATAGTCCTTCCCGTCTATGTCGATGTTATCCACCATCCGCCGCTCTATGCTGACATAGCAACGGTCTGACTCCGGGAACGCAAGCCAGATGACCGGGCGTTCAATTGACGCGGGACACAGGTCTGGGGGCACAATATCTCTGAGGACCTCGCCGAATTCCGTAAAGCTTGCCAACTCGGGATTCTCAACTGCTTGTACATACCTGAACTCCTGTCTGGCCAGGAGAGCGCAGTACGCGCCGACGGCGAGAATGGCCAGAGCGACCGCCACTCTGTACAGGCGTGCAGCAGCCGGCCAGGGCTTCGATCGCAGGCGCCCTATAAACTCGCTTGCCTCCCGAATTAGTATGCCGGCGCAGAGGGCAAACCATGGACTCAGGTACGCCATGTATATCGCATACTTGCGTCTCCGACCCGTGACGATCGCTAGGAATGCAATTGCAGACAGAGTCACGACAAGGATCTGAGCCCCAGGATCGGTGGTCCGGGTGCGCCTGAACCGGCGTACGAAGATGATCACCAAATAAACTAGTGCAACAACAGTGAACGCCTGAAAGACGTGTTGCAGCGTCCGCGGCACCTCCGGGAACAGCAGTCCCCCTGAAACCCAGTCTCGGTAACGCAAAGGCTCGTCAAGCAAGTTCTGCCAGAATCCTGAAGACGAAACAAGAGAAAAGTGCGCTCGGTCTCCGCTGTATTGCAGGCGGACGTTCTTGTAGTCGATGATGTCGTAGACGATTTCGTAAGACATTACGAAAAACGCGCCGCCGCAAAACCAGTAGAGCGGAGGTCTCAACAACATCCGCCACCCGTCCTTCAACAACATCAACAGAACAATGGAGCCCAAAATGTAAGCGATGTTCGTATGCGTCATGACGCCGGCGCCCGCAGCAAGCCCCGAGGCACAGTACAGCCAGCCACGCTTGCGATCCTCGGCCAGATCGAAAAGATAAAAGGCAACAAGCGCGAACATCACCGCAAGGTACTCGTTCCTCACCATCCGGCTCCGTTCGATGAACGAATTGTCGGATACCAGCAAGACCACGGCGATCAGCCCGACCCGCCAGTCAAACAGCCTGCGACCTATCAGAAACACGCCTGCAAGACCCATCGAGGCGGCAATGAGGGTGACTGCGCGTCCCTGTGCCAACCCCCATCCGAATACCTTGAAGAAGCCGGTCAGCACAAGGTAGTAGACCGGCCTGAACGAATGCCATAGATTCTCGATGTTTCCGCCGAGGTATCGATACATCGGCCACGCGAACAGTCCCCTGTTGAGAATCTCGTAGGGGACCTGGAGAATCATCGACTCATCACCGCTGTCGGGTACCGGTACTGTCCCGAGACGTTGCGCGCCAGTGTAGACGAACATCCCGACCACAAGCGCGGACATAGGAAGGCCGAAGTTCCGGTTGCTTAGCTTCATTTCGCGATTCTCGTGCGTGTGGACGGAGCCGTGATATTACCGTTGTCTCTTCCCATCGGTCGAGGGTGTTTCCATATCTATTGATTTGATGTGCGCGCCTGGATTTATGATTAGCGGTCCAATCTTTGCCGAATCGGTCAAAAGGCAAATTGGCAATGCGACTGCTTGCGCGATTCTATCACTAGAGGTGGCGGATGCAACAAGAAAGCGCACTACTTCGCCGCCGGCTCGGTATGGTTGGGAACGAGTTTAGCACCAATGGGATTGAACAACGCGAAGTTCCAAATCCCCATCTGTTGAAGGCGAAACTTTATGGAGGTCTTGAGCACCCCAAAGCCATATTTCACACTCGGCGAGAACCCGATTGACGAAGCTTCCGCAAAGTATCGAGCGGGGCATGAGACTTCCCCGATTCGGCATTTGAAATACACAGCCTGAGTTAGGATTTCGTTATCGAATACGAAGTCATCGGCGTTTTCTTCCAACGGCAATGTCTCCAGCACACGACGATGAAATGCCCGGTACCCAGTGTGGTATTCGGAGAGCTTGTAGTTGAGCAGGAGGTTTTGCAGCGCGGTCAGCAATCGATTGGCGATGTACTTATAGAGCGGCATGCCCCCTTGCAGAGCTCCTACGCCAAGGATTCTTGAACCCAATGCAATGTCGAATTCGCCATAGGCTATCATTCCCGCGAGCGACACGATGAGCTTCGGCGAATATTGATAGTCGGGGTGAAGCATGACCACAATGTCCGCGCCTCGCTTGAGCGCCTCGCGATAGCAGGTCTTCTGGTTTTTCCCATAGCCGAGATTCTGCGTGTGACGGAAGACTGTCAGCCCGATCGCGCGAGCCACCTCAACCGTCGCATCGGTGCTGCCGTCATCTACCAGGATGATCTCATCAACAATATCGAGCGGAACTTCGCCGTAGGTGCGCTGCAATGTCAGGGCGGCGTTGTATGCCGGCATCACTACGACTACTTTCTTGTGATTTAGCATTGATACGTGCGTGTTTCGAAAAGTAGGCCGTCTGACCGATTGAGGTCGCGCCAAAGGAGCTTGCCACGATTGGTCCGCTTCCTACAAGCGGACAGCCCGCGTCGCTGCGGAATCCTCCGCGCATTTCATATATAGCCATAGAATCAAACAGGGAGAGAATATGGTCAGACAGGTCTTCTTTATCGTTTTCCTGGCATTTTGGGGTTTGTTTGCAAACGGCAACCCGAATGCAGCAGGTCAAAGTAATAGCGCTCCAGTCGATGACCGGGTGGGAACCTACTCTTCCATCGCCCCGCCCTACGCCGCTCCGGGGAAGGATTTGTTTGTCACCCGCGAGGGCGATCCGTTTGTGGTGACGGTCACTGCAACCTGTCTTCTCGAAGACGACAGCGAGACTCAGTTCGAACTGCTGCCTTCGGCCCCGGGCTTTATCCACGTATCAGACACCTATCGCAAAGAGAATCGGGCGTTTGGTTACACCGAAGGGCTCGGCGTGGTGTATATTACTCCGCAAGTTGGCGACGCGGGCAAATACTCGGTCATTCTCAATGTAAAGGCCTGCAGCGGGAAAGTGGAGCGCCTGATCACATTCAAAATCCACATCAAACCGGCGCGGCAAGATTAACGCAGGACGCGACGCTCGACCAGTAGGCGCTTCCCACAAAACCTACATTCGAGGGACGAACTATCCTTCATATTATTTTCCGCTCGACGGCGCCTCGCGAAAATGCTGTTCGATCCATTCGATCCACCGCCGCTGAACATCACGTTGTCGCACCGGATCACCCGCATTGTGACCGTAGATCGGATAGGCGATAAACTTAGTCGGTACTCCGTTGTCCCTGAGCGCGTGATAGAGCTTGAACGATTGCGTAGGCGTTACGCGGAAGTCTTGAGTATTGGTCATAATAAGGGTCGGCGTGTGGATCTTCGAAGCGTAGGTGATTGGCGACTGCTCGATGTAGGCCTGCATCCGCTTCGGATCAGTCCAAGGCGAGCCGCCGAAGCCCGCGCCACGCCGCACGTTCGCATCGCCGAGATTGTACTGGTCAATCCAGTCAGTTACCGCAGCGCCCGCCACCGCTACGCGCCATCCCTGATAGTTCCCAAGCAGCCAGGAAGTCATGTAGCCGCCGTAAGACCACCCGGAAACCGCGATTCGGGTCGTGTCAACGAAGCCGCCCTGTTTCAAAACCTCAACGCCGGCCATCACATCCTGTCCCGGCCCGGCGCCGGCGTCGTTGACGATAGCCCGTTGATAGGCGTTGCCGATCTGATCGCTGCCTGCGTAATTCGGCTGAAAGACCACCCAGCCCTCCGCCGCCATCAACTGCGCTTGCGATCCAAACGTTTGGAGCGACGCGGCAGTCGGACCCCCATGGATGACCAGCACCAGAGGATACTTCTGGCTATTTGAAAAGTCCGGCGGATAGGTCACTGTACCGTTGTGGGCAAAGCCGTCCGTTTGCCACGAGATCACCTCGGTTCGCCCAAGCGCGAGCCCGGCAACCTCGGCGTTCAGGCTCGTCAAACGCTTTGGTGACGCGGTCGCCGATGACATATAGTACAGTTCCGCCGGTTGGGACGGATCGGTCGCCGTGAACGCGATCGAGCCGTCCTTTCCGACCACAGCGTCAACCCAGAACGAGGACGACGGGCTCAGTCTCCCGAGATCTAGCTTGTGCGCCGGGCCGTCGAGAGGCTGCAGCCATAGCGAGACTCGCGTGCCGTCATTTCCGCCGATGAGCATAGACTTGCCATCGGGCATCCAGATGGATCTGGCGATGTTCCGATCCAGGGTTCTCGTGATGCTTCTGCCAGCACCCCCTGCTGAAGGCGCAATGTGAATCTCGTTAACATTTCCTGAGTCACCATCGCGTGGTTGCCAGTAGGCGACCTGAGAGCCGTCAGGAGAATACGACGGCTGGCCTTCGAGGCGATCACGACCGGTGAGCGCGCGCATTCGTCCGGTCGCAACATCGACCACTTGAATCGTTGCGTCGCGAGCATCCCCCGAGTGCGGCGTCGCAAGCCGTACAAGAGCGATTGTCTTTCCGTCAGGCGACCAATTCAACGGCGAAGCGGGCGCGCCGGGTGGATGATTGATTGGAATACTCCACGAGCCGGACGTCAGCCGTCGCGCCTCGCCACCTTCGGCGGGCACGAGCCACGCGTGGGTCGGGAGGGCTTGTGACTGGATCAAGAAATCGTCGTTGCCCACCTCGAACGAATCGTTGAAGCGTTCAGGCCCTGGCCTCTTCTCGGCTTCGTCCTCAGTCGCATATGCGATCGTGCGCCCGTCCGGTGACCACGCAAACTGCTGAACGCCTTTTGGGGCGCTTGTGATCCGACGCACGTCGCCGCCTCCCATTGGCATCACGAAAATCTGTGGCCGGGGCTGCTGACCGCTCGCCACCGCGACGTTCGAAAGAAACGCCAGTCTGTCGCCGCGGAGTGAGAACCGGGGATGACTCACGCTCCGACGTTCGCTGGTCAGCGTGCGCTGATTTCCAGTCGCGATGTCCACGAGCACCAGGTCGGCATCATAACGGTTCTCGTCATAGTTGGCGCGCCCTACAACGATGACGATCGACTTACCGTCGGGCGCGATCTGCGGATCGGAGACGCGAACGATGCGTCCCAGATCGTCGAGCTGCATTCGTCGCTGCTGAGCCAGCCCGGTTACAGCAAGTAGGCCCGCCAGAAATAAGAGTGCGAAGAACCGTGATTGATTCATGGGTCACCTCCATCGGGAAACAGCCCGCCGCGTTTGGTGTGTCATCGCGATGTTGGATCAGCGAGCGAACTGCCCTGGACCACGGATTAGATTTGACGGATTCACACGGATTCATTGCCGGCTAAGCACCAATGGAGCCGAAACCAGCAAAGTGACCGTGGTAGTTACCACCACTCACTCCGCCATACTAACATCAAGAGCG
>CAZOOE010000026.1:0-25274 GCA_964581275.1 uncultured Clostridia bacterium | reverse complement strand
AAACCTCCGATGCGCCAGGGGTAGTCTAAGAAACGTTGAAGGGTGCGTGGATTTACTAAGGTTGGGGAATATGTGACAGTACCGCTGCAAGGGCGGTAACATACCTTCCGCCAGGAAGCCGTTTTTTATCAATACCGCACTCAACGCGGAGCAAATATGAGCAGCAGACGTATTGGGAATTATCAGATCACGGATTACATAGGTAGCGGCGGGTTCGGTTCCGTCTTTAAGGCCGAGGACGTCAACACTCCGGGCCGCGTTGTCGCCATAAAAGAGCTTCACAAAAAGCACACCCCTAACCAAGTCAAAAAAACGCGCTTTTTCCAGAAAGCGTTGGCCTAGCACAGGCTCGAACAACCTAAACTGCCACGGTTTTACACGTTTGGTGAAGAGAACGGATCTTATTATCTGGTTATGGAGTTCATCTCGGGCAAGCTGCTCAGCGACGAGATACCCGAGAACGGCCCGATGCGTCCTGAGCGCGCCGTCAGCGTTCTTACACAGGTGCTGGACGCCGTTAACTACGCACATCACAACGGAATAATTCATCGCGACCTGAAACCCGACAACATCATTCTTGTTGGTGACGGGAGCTCGCTGAGGATCAAGGTACTCGATTTCGGCATAGCACGGATGATCGGAGGGGAGAGTTTAACACTCGCGGGAGAGGGCTTCGGCACACCGACTTATATGGCCCCCGAGCGTATGACCGGAGCCGCCGGCGACGACCCGCGAATGGATCTCTACGCTGCGGGGATAATTCTGTTCGAGATGCTCACAGGCAAAGCGCCGTTCGAGTCGAAGGCTAGTGATCCCGCGTTGTATTGGGTCGAGATGCGCGAGCTTCATCAACGCGAACCTCTCCCGGCACTCGGGCCTTTTGGCGTCTCAGCGGAGATCGAACACCTGGCCGCTCGCGCAACTGCAAAACGTCTCGAGGATCGCTACCAGTCTGCAGACGAAATGCTTGAAGAGCTCAGGGGACTAAGCGACACGGGCGCAAACGCACCGACCGTTGTCTTATGCAACTCGCGGCTGCTCGTGAGCACTACGCCGGGCGCCGCCGACGTTTATGTCGACGATGTGCTTCGCGGCATATCGGACGCAATCCGAGGAAGGCTGCTCGTCGACGGACTGTCGGCTGGTTTGCACAGCGTGCGCGTTCTGAAAGAAGGGTTCAACGAATATAAGATCAACGTATCGCTCGAGGAGGGACGGCAGACCGACCTGCAAGTCGCCATTCCCGCTCGCGCCACCGTGGCTATGCCGCCAGCGGACAATACCGCTGCGGGCGGTCTCAAAACTCTAAAGCTGGAAGGCGCGGATGACGTCAAAACTGCCTTGCTTACCGTTGAGAGGTTGCCAGCCGGCACCGCACTATTCATCGGTTCCCAGGCGGTCGGGAGCGCCGGGGAAGACGGCCGAGCGACTCTCAGGCTGAGCCCTGGTGAGTACGAAATTCGAGCCGCAACTCCGACTGGCGGCATCGGAAAACAGCGAGTCACCGTTACCGCACACGATGCCGCCAGTCTCATGACTATGACTTTGCCGCTCACACAACCTACAGTGAGGGGCGAGGCGTTGCCTGTGAATAGTCCGGCATCGCGAAGAGGCAGACAAGTTGCGGCAGCCGTCGTCGTAATCCTCTTTCTGGCGCTGGCGACCGCCGCCTACTTTGTCTTTCGAGGACCCAATCGAAATCGCAGCCAAGTTGAATCGGTCACAGTCGCACCGACGCAAAATCCCGGCCAATCCGATCAGGGATCATCTGCAGTCACGCTCGAATCGAGCGCAACCGCCGATCCACACACAAGCGACGACAAGAAAAAGGCTGCTGATGCGCACCGCCAAGCGGAACAAGACGCCACGGCCATTGATGCTCAAAAGAAAACTGCGGAGGTAAGAGGCAAAGTAGAGAAGAAAGAGACCTCATCGCAACCGGCCGCTCCGGCGGTTACACAGCGAGTAGTGCCAACTCCGCCGCCTGCCGCAGCTACTGAACCGGAGCGCGCTGGCTCGCTCCCGGGCGAAGTGTGCGTGGCCGTTAGCGTCTTAGACGCAGATGGTCAGCCAGCTGCAGGCGTGAAAGTCGGCTTAATGGATGAGTCCGCCGGCGGAGGTCCTTCGGCTCGCGTCGGCGGCTTTACTGGCCCAAAAGGACGCTGGCTGCGATGCGGTCTGGCGGCCGGTCACACCATCCGCGTCGCCGCGTTAGGCCCTGGAGGCGGCCTGCGCAACTCCCAGACAGCCGTCACCACATCCCCGCGGACCTTCGTCACGATTCACCTCCAGCGACGAATGGAGGAAGCTCCGCAACTCGTGCCCGGGGGGAAGCATCCTTTCAGGCGCCGACCCTGACAACGATCCGTCGAGCTCCACCAGGTACGCCCAAACCTCAAAGAAAGACCGCTTGTCCGGTTTGACGTGTGTCTATGATGCTTGCTACCTTCGACGGACGAATCCGAAATTCGTAACGGTGGCTTGATTGAACGCCCCATCAGCGTAGAGGCGTAAGGACGTCTCGTGTCGACGACCCGTTTATTCTGAGGCCTTCTCAGCAATGGATGATGGAAGACACGGACTTCCGCGCAGGTTGGAGCACGCTCGGACGCGCGGGAGGACACCCAGCGAAACTTCATGTCAGAATCCACTGAGCGTAAGATCGATCTGCCCGCCCCCGGAAGTGAGCAACCGGATTCAGGCGTTGGTGCGACCGACTTGCTGTTGGTGCTGATGACGCTGATCTGGGGCTCAAACTTCACGGTGATAAAATACTCGCTCGAAGACCTCCTGCCTCTCAGCTTCAATGCGCTGCGATTCACACTTGCATCAATCGCGATGTTGATCGTCGCTCTCTTGTCGCGCACTGGTCCAAGGCTTGAAGCGAGTGATGTATGGCGTCTGTTCCTCTTGGGACTGCTCGGAAACACTTTCTACCAGTCGCTCTTCATTACCGGGATGGCTCACACGCAGGCCGGAAACGCGGCGCTGATTCTAGCTATTACACCGCTGTTTACTGCCATTCTCGGGCGCATTCGCAAACACGAGTATTTCACCGGGCGCGCCGTGACTGGGCTGCTGCTCGCCTTCGGAGGTATCGTGATGATTGTAGTAAGCGGCCGCGGAGACATTTCTCTTGGCGAAACTGTGTTGGGTGACTGCTTACTCCTGGCTTCCACGGTGTGCTGGTCTTTGTACACAGTAGGGTCGAAGCGGCTGGTGCACAAGTATGGCTCGATGAAAGCGACAACCATAATGATGACCAGCGGGACTCCATTCTTGCTGCTGGTATGTGCGCCGTCGTTGCTCAGGCAGGAATGGTCGCGGGTCCGCCCCATTGCATGGGCGGGGCTTGTGTATAGTGGGTTGTTTGCTATCGCGCTCGCGTACCTCATCTGGGGTTATGGGGTCCGCAAGATCGGCTCGACTCGCACGGCGATCTATTCGAACATCACGCCAATCGTAGCACTGCTTGTAGCCGGGATCGCCCTTAGCGAGACGCCGACATTGGGCCAACTCGGAGGTGCAATTGTGATCTTCGCCGGCGTCTATCTCGTTCGGCACGGGATGATCGCCGTTGGGCCAGCGGAAATGATTGAAGAAGAATTCGAAGGGGCGACACTTGGTCCGGGAAGGAACTGATGATCCGTAATGATCGTTGTGCCATTGGATTGCCCGGCGAGCCTGGAAACACTCTCCTTTCAAGCCGCGCCGGTTCACACGCGGGGCGCGCCATTCGGATTTACAACGCCCGGCCCTCGAATTACAATGAGCGCGCTTTTCAGCTATTCAATCTCAGTAAAAAAAAAAAGAGATGGAAAATCACAAGCCGCAGACGCTTGTTGAACTGCTCAAGCTCTCAGTCGAAGGTGGCCCAGATAGAGAGGCTTTGCGGTTCAAACAAGATAAAGCCTGGGTTGGCATGACAGCCGAGCGATTGCTTGACCGGGTCCGCGATGTTGCCTTGGGGCTCCATAGTCTCGGTATTCGCAAGGGAGACCGAATCGCGATCCTCGCTGAGAGCGGTCCGCTATGGTCGATCACCGACTATGCCGTCTTGTCGAACGGCGCGGTCAACGTACCAATCTATCCGACGCAGTCCCCGCAACAAGTCGAGTACATCCTGCGGGAGTCCGAACCCAAGCTCCTATTTGTCTCGTCCGCACGCCAGATGAAAAGAGTGGACGGCGCGCTCAAGAAATTTCCGGACCTTCGCATTATTCCCTTTCAACCGATAGCCGATGGCGAGAATTTCATTCCGTTCAGCTCAGTTGAGGAAAAGGGAGCGCAGCTCGACGCCGAGCACCCAGAGTTGTACGAGGCGATCTCATCCGAAGTGGTTGCCGGGGATCTTGCATCGATCATTTATACGTCGGGTACAACGGGTGAGCCTAAGGGCGCGATGCTTTCACACTCTAACGTCACCTTTAACGCGTTGGCCTCCGGCGCGTTTCTTCAGATAGAACCCGGTGGCGTGATGCTGTCGTTCCTGCCCTTATCTCATATTTTTGAGCGCATGGTCCTCTATTTGTGTTTGCACCGCGGAGTGCAGATAAACTACGCGACCGGCGTAGAGACCGTCGGGGCCGACATACAGGACGTGCATCCAACGCTGATGTCGACGGTGCCGAGATTGCTGGAAAAGATCTACGCTCGGATGCAGAAGAACGCGGCCGACGGGCGACTAAACAAGCGAATCTTCGATTGGTCACTGGGAGTCGCTCGGCTGTCCGCGCGGTTATCCACAACAGGCAAGCCTTTGCCGCCGTTGTTGCAGTTTCAACGCGAGGTTGCCGACCACCTGGTGTTTGCAAAGCTTCGCGAGGCAGTGGGCGGCAGAATAAGACGGATGGTGTCTGGAGGCGCCGCGCTTCCATCGGAGCTTGCGCTGGTGTTCACCGGAGCGGGCATCCCGGTGCTTCAAGGATACGGCTTGACCGAGACGTCGCCGGTGATCGCGGTCAACACGCTCGAACACAATCGCGTCGGCTCGGTAGGACGTCCCCTGCCTGGCATTGAAATAAGGATCGCAGAAGACGGCGAGATATTCACTCGAGGGCCGCACGGCTTTCAAGGCTACTTCAAAAAGACGGACGAGACCGCGGCCGCATTCACCGACGAACCTGTCGCAGCAGAGCGGTGGTTCAAGACCGGCGACATCGGACTCTTCGATCAGGATGGCTTTCTGTTCATCACCGATCGCAAGAAAGACCTGATCAAGACCTCTGGCGGGAAATACGTCGCGCCTCAGATGATCGAGGGCATAATCAATCAATGCGAGTTCGTTGAGCAGGCGGTGATCGTTGGAGACAAGCGCAAGTATGTCAGCGCGTTGATCGTGCCAGACTTCGAACGCTTGCGCGCGTGGGCAAGAGAGCAAGGGATCGCGACTTCCAACAAACAAGAACTGGTCGCCGACCGACGAGTTGTTGATCTGATCAAGGCAGAAGTGAACCGCGCAACTCGCGAGCTTGCGGACTATGAAAAGGTGAAACGAATCGCGCTCCTCGCAGACGAATTCAGCATTGATGGGGGGGAGCTAACGCCCACCCTGAAGGTTAAGCGCCGAGTAGTTGAAGAAAAGTATGGCGCTTTAATCGAATCGCTGTACTCCGGCGAATAGGGTTCCAGTCTTCCGAAACTCGGCTCCGGACCGCACTTGAATTGGGACGCCGGCCACTCCTCTAAACTACTATGGCAGCTTCTAAGAAATCGTTCTTCACAACATTTCGATCGGCAGCTTTTGGTTAGACCGGGCGACGCTGGCGAAAGATTGCTCATCACGAAGGACTCACGAACTTATACCCAAACCCATGAATCGTGACGATTGACTTTGGATGACGCGGATCCTCTTCGATTTTCTGCCTCAACGAGGATATGTGAACGTCAACCGTTCGCGTCGTGGTCATCGAGTTGTAACCCCACACTTCATTCAACAGCTCATCGCGCGAAACGGTAGCGCCCGAGTGCTCGATCAAATAACAAAGCAGCTTGAACTCTCGCGCCGAAACGTTAACCGGTTTGTTGTTTCGACTGACTGCGGTTCTACGGAAATCTACTCGCAACGTTCCGAATTGATAGACGTCTGCACCGCGAGCCCGCGCTTCTGCTGATGCGGGCTGCTTTGTTGGCCCAGAAGCAGCCGAACGGCGGAGTAATGCTTCAACACGCGCGAGGAGTTCCATCATCGCGAACGGTTTCGTCAAATAGTCATCCGCGCCCAACTTCAAGCCGACGACTTTGTCTACCACCTGCCCGCGAGCGGTGAGCATTATGATCGGCGTTTCGATTCCCTGCTGACGCAAATCACGGCATACGTCGACGCCGTTCCTGCGCGGCAGCATGAGATCAAGCACGATCGCGTCGAATGGCTCGCTCAAACCCAAAGCAAGACCCTTCTCGCCGTCGCTTGCCGTTTCGATTGCGTAACCTTCACTGGTGAAGCGTTGCGTCAAGGCCATCACCAAGCCGGGCTCGTCCTCTATAACCAACACTCGCCGCATAACCTTAAGAAGAACCCTTGAGGAACTGCCCGTGACCGTTTGCTATAGGCAGGCTCAACGTGAAAGCACTGCCCTCGCCAGGGCTGCTCTTGACCGCGATTGAGCCGCCGTTGGCCTCGATTGCGTTCTTCACCAGGCTCAGGCCCAATCCGTTGCCGTGAATCTGGGCCGCAACCACGTCGCGGCCTCGATAGAACGGTTCGAATATCTGCGTCAGCTCAGAAGCCGGGATGCCAATGCCCTTGTCTTCCACTGTGACCTGAACGCTGCCGCCGTTATTAGTGGCTTCGGTGTGAGCCTTGATACCAACCCAACAGTCGCGTTCGCCGCCATATTTGACCGCGTTGTCGAGAATGTTTCGAACCGCGCATTCGAGCGCCCCGCGATCGACGAGTACCTCCGGCAGATTCGACTCGAACTCTTTCTCCACGCGGAGTCCTTTGTTCGATTCCAGCGCCGAATAGCGCGCAAGCACGTCCTCTATTACCTCGGTCACATCGACCGCATGAGGCTGGTTGAGACTCTTCCCGCGAGACGCGCCGGCGAACTCCAACACCTGCTCGACCATTCCCGCCAGCCGGCGCACGTCGGTTCGAATGACCGCGCCGCACTCCTCGACCTGCCGCTGGTCGGTAATCAGTCCATCGGCGAGGTTCTCGCTGACTGCGTGTATCACCGCAAGAGGCGTGCGGAACTCGTGAGAGACACCGGCGACGAACTCCATCTGCTTTCTTGCCAATTGCTGCGCGCGACGAGAGCTGACGATGACGATGATCAAACTCACTGCCAGCAGCGAGAGAATGCCAAAGCTTCCGATCAGGTTTCGGCGTCGAGCTTGCGCAACCGCCGCGTCCAGTGAGCCGGCGCGGTGGTTGATCAGAATTTGCCAGCGCTCTCCGCGGTCGGATTCGGCGGAGCTGGGGCCCGCGATGAACAGGTTCCCTGCCCAATCGCCAGCAGAGGGCGATTGAACCGGCTCGCGAAGGCTCTTCTCAGTTCGCTCCTCGGTTCCCCTTCGAAAAACGACGGCCACCTCATAATCGAGAGCTCCATCGTCAGTGAACCGTCGCTTGAACAGAGCCGGGACCAACACTCGTTTGATATAATCGATATCGAGGACCACAATTGCCAGCGGGGACTGCCGGAGCATGTTTAGCGTTTCAAATCTCTTCCTCTCCCGCTCTGCCGGCTCTCTTGGCTCTTCCACTCTCTCGAATTCGACCGCGAATCGAACGATCGCGGGAATCTCCTCTGCAATGTAGCCGTGTTCGATAAACGGACCGATGCTGCGCTCTTCTCTTTGCTCCCGCTCCCTTCGCACTGCCTCGCCGCGACCCGGTTGTAACTGCTGCCCGAAGCGCTTGCGAATTGATGCAAGGCGCTCGGGCCAGGATGCCGGCTCGAATCGTTTCACTGACCTATCAAGCTGCATTAAAGCGAATTGTTGATCGCGGTCAATGCGGGCCAGAAAAACGTCGCTGATCAAGCCTGGATAGGTCGCGTTCGCCTTCCAGCGTTCATAGCGCTCGATCAGCTCGCCCCACGACTCTTTGCCATAGTTCTCTGTGCTGATCCGCAACCGAGAGCAGGCGCCATCAAACTCCTTGTTGATTTCCTCCTGAAGACCTCGCGCCTGATTTCGCAGGTTAGTCTGCATAGTCTGGCGTTCAGCGACGCTGATCTGACCCAACCAGCGGTACTGCAGAAACGCCAACAGCGCAAGAAGCGCCACCAGAGACGCGATTAGCAGCAGCGTGAGCGATGGCTTTAGCGATTTGATTCTCATCGCGCGTCGTCTAATCTACCATAACTGATTTGCCTTGCAGCCCCGCCGCAATCATATTTTACAAACTTTACAAACACACGATTCAAAGAACCTTTTTGGTGCTAACCTTTAGTTCACGAGATCGCTCTCGTGGGTCACAACTGGGTCACAATTTCCGAGAATCTCACGCGCCAAAATCTCCGACGCCTCAGTCACAATGCGGTCACCGGGGTGCACATACACGTCTGACGTCGTGCTAATATCGGAGTGTCCGAGCAGCTCCTGAACCATCCGAAGATCGCGCGAAGTCAGGTACACCAGCGTACCCGCACTGTGCCTCAGACAATGGAACCCGTACTGACCGCGGACTCGTTTTATCCCGGCTCGGTCCATCGCCTTATACAGGTGAGTCCGCAATGCTATTGGGTTGCCAGGGCGTCCGTCCTCGCGACAGAAAATGAAGTCGCTTAGATCCTTGAACGTCGATGCGGCCAAGTGTGATTCGATTAATCCAGCGATCGCTGGGGGCAGCTTGATCTTGCGCCGGCTGGTCTCAGTTTTAGGTTGCTTCAATCGACCACGATACAACGTGTGAACCACACTGAGCTCACGAGCGCCTGAATCGAAGTCCTTACGTCGAAGCGCAAGAGCCTCACCCATCCGCATTCCCGTGACAGCAATCACGATGGAGAAGAGACGCTCCAGCTCGGTTGGCAAACCGAATAGCACTGCCTGAATCTGCGCTGCGGTCAATACCGGTTTTTCCGCCTTTCCGATTCTCGGTCTGTGGATCTTCGACCGAACCGGACTCCTCTTACACAATCCGTGCTCGGCGGCAACGACGAACATTGAACCGAGCAGACCGTAGAGGTTGTGTGCTGTGTTACCCGATACCTTGCCTTGGATACTCTCAAAGAAGTCGCTGACGTTCGAGCGAGAAATCTCGCCCATCTTCATCTCACCGAAGAACGGCGACAGATGATTTTTGAGCAGACTATTGCGCTGGTCGATCGTAGAGGGTTGGTGGTTTGCGGAAATCATATAAGCCTTCCAGCGACCTTCAGCGAACTGCCTGAACGTAATGTCATCCGGTTTAGACTTTTGCTTCTTGATGGGTACATTGTTTCGCTCGTTCACCTGCGCGATCAGATCATCGGCAGCCTTCTGAGCGGCTTTCTTCTTGGTCGGATCGTCAAAGCCCTCGAGCTTCGTGCGGCGCGGTCTCCACTCGCCGGTTTGACGGTCGCGCTCCCGGTAACGTAAAGTCCAACTACCGCGGTGCCATTGGAGGTATCCGCGCTGATAACTTCTTCGGGTGCGGGTCATAGCAAGTCTCCTTTGCTGTGGCCCGCGTTCCGCTTCCGGCGCTAGTTTATTCGGGGTTTCCATCATCGTCAACGTAGCCGAGTTGTCGCCGCATCCAGGATTGAAACAACGGCGAGTGAGTGTCGAATCGCAATCGACCGACACCAACTACACGCGGGATCGGGTCTCCCGCACCAGCCTCGGTTCGCTTGTAAATCCAGCTGATGCTCACGCCGAGGAATTGAGCCAAGTCCTTAGGCTTCCAGATTCGCGGCGCCGGCAACTCGAGCAGGGGTATGTCCTGCCAGAACTGCTGCGACATCGGTGCCGATCTGAGGACCCGCTCCCTTTCCACGCCTGTACTCATTTGCCACCCGTGCTACGAATCGCACTGTTGTAGGTTGTGGCACCCTGCCCGCGCGGCAAAGCGCGGGGTTGAAGAAAAAACGAGGCAAGCTCAGACACCAGCCGAACTTGCCCCCAAGTTCTTGGGTGCTTTCTGAACTTTCCAATCGGTGCCAGATTCGTTGCTGACATTATCAACCTCCACAAAAACTCGCCGGTATCAACGATCAGGCTGCCTCGTCCGCTTCCTGGTGATCACACCCCTCGGGTGCCAAAACCCGCGCGTTTCTCGTTACGACCGATTGCTCGTTTATGAACGTCACCTCGTCCGCATTTGTCATTTGCCCAAATCGCTTTTGGCACTCGCCGCAAGCGTGTACCCAATGAGCTCCAGTTTTTTCATCGAAAGAATGCTCTCTCGTTTTCATTCAATACCTCCAAAGGTTCTCAAACTTAACAAAGCTCCCGAGGAATGAAACTTCGATCGATTCAGGCGCTGGGCCCTGCCGCTGTTTGGCGATAATGATAGACGCTTTGCCCTCGTTAGAATCTGTTCGTCCGTATGCTTCCTCTCTGTGAATGAACAGGACGCAGTCGCTATCTTCCTCAAGGTTGCCCGACTCTCTTAGATCGGAAAGCTGTGGTGGACGAATACGGCCTCCGGCAACATTCGCTCGCGAGAGCTGCGAGAGCGCAACAATGGGGATGCCGAGCTCCCCTGCCAGGTCCTTAAACGCTTTCACTGAATCGCCGAGCTCGTGCCGAAGATCACGCTTCGAGTTAAACCTGAGCCTTGTAAGAAAATCTACAATTGCAAAGCTGACCGGCTTTCGGTGATGCAGCCGACGAAGACGAGCGCACACCTGGGACGCGGTCAACCCGCGCGTCGCGTCGATATTGATTCCGAGTTTCGCGATTCCGCGTTGGGCATCGCTGAGCTTTGCCCAGTCCTCTCGGTTCAGCTTGTGGTGCCCGCGCAGAAGCCCGAGTTCAATCCGCCCAAACATCGCCAGGAGCCGTTGCATAATCTGGGCAGACGACATCTCCAGGCTGAAGAATGCGCCGATTCCGCCGGCCGCAGCTGCGTTGAGTAGGATGGTGAGGCCCATTGCGGTCTTCCCTTGGCTTGGTCTCGCGCCGATGATGGTGACCGTCCCTGGCTCAAGGCTTACGAGATCGCGATCAACGTCGCGCAGTCCTGTCTTGATCCCGGAGGGTCCTCGCCCGTCTGCCTGCTCAAGATCTTCGAGATACGAATAAGCGAGCTCGCCTGCCGATTGAAATCCGCCAGCGTTTTCCTCGGAACGCACTTCAGCGATCAGTCTTTCCGCTTGTTCCTGAATCGTTTCAACGGGTTCGTCCTGCTCGAGCGCACGGCTCGTGATTGTGTTAGCGGCAGCAATTAGTCTACGAAGTTGCGCCTTCTCCTTCACGAGTTTTGTGTAGTGCGGAATCGTGTCAGGGTGGGTGCCGTGATCGATCAAGCTCGCAATGTAAGTGGCTCCGCCCACCTGCTCGAACTTACCGGCCCTGCGTAGGGTCTCCGACAGCGTCACGAGGTTAATCGGTTTTGCGTCCGTGCGGATTTCCACCATCGCCGAAAACAACGATCGATGGCCACCCAAATGGAAGTGGGCGGGGTCCAGTTCGCCGGCGAGATCATCAACCACGCTGGCGTTAAGCAATATGCTGCCAAGAATCGTCTGTTCAGCCTCAATGCACTGAGGAAGGCTCACTGTAGGGTCCACCGTCGGATTCATCCAAAACACTCCGTTGCTTTCTTGGTCTCGGGGTTCGATCAAGCCCCATCGCGTCGATGCGCTCAATCACGTAGGCCGGGTAGTTGCCGATCGGCATCCCGTCGCGCAGGTAACTAGCGACAATTTCTGCCTCCTCTTCGTCTGTGCACCTCGTTGGGGGCGGGTAGTTGACATCATCCTCTCGCGGTTTGTTTCCAGAGAACTTATTTTTGAGAGCGGCGACGATATAGGGAACCGGGTCGGCCGGCCTCTTCAGCGAGGCTGCGGCAATCACATCAGCAACGGCCTGCTCACTGTATATTTTGATCTGTTTGCCCAGAAAGCCCCGAGCGTCCCTTTCGGTTCTTCCAGCTGCGGTCAACAGCGCAAGGCCAACGTCCCAGATTACCGACGGCGCGCCAGCGCCCGCGTTAGCGGAGCCTTTATTTGAAGATGAAGATGAAGGAGAAGAGCTATCGTTCGCCATTGGGGTAGCCATAGGTGTGGCTTTAGCCACCCCATTTGTGGAATGCCTGCCCCTTTTCGATCTCTCCCAGCGTGAGTTAGCACCCTTATGCCCGGCAGCAACCTGCTTCGCCCGGTGCTCTTCTTGGCGTTTCCGCTCCTCTTTCAATCGCGGATTGACCAGGCGGGACGGATCACCCTCGCTCTCTTCAAAGCAACGTCCGATCTCCTCCCATAGCTCACGAATGACCGAGCCATCACAACCGCATAGCCTGCCTATCCGGTCAAGGTCGGCAGGTATCGAACCCTCGCGCCAGTTAAAGCACAGCAGGGTGATATACGCTCCTCGTGCGGCGAGCGACATCACCATCACGTCCTCATCGGCAAGGAAGTCAGCGGCGTACAGTTGGAACGCTGGCGACTTATTCACGCGGCGACCCCCTCGACAACGATTTCAGCAGCAAGACGTGGAGTTGTTCGGACTGCGTTCTGCGGATCCTCAAAAGGAAGGAGCCGGTTGTCCCGGTGTCAGAATGTGGTATAGTGCTCACGTCGAATAACTATTTTAAGGTTGTAAGCCAAAACCCAGAGGCGGGCCGTCACGCCCGCCTCTGGGTTTCTCTTTTTGCCTCGACGCCCACTGATCGAGCTTGACTCTTCTGCGCACGCTCCGCGAGTAGCCGCTCAATTTCCGATAGCTGGAATATCCGTTGTCCGCCAAGGGTTCGCTGCGCCGTCAGCCTCCCGAGCCGGTTCAGCTTACGCACGTTCTCGGGCGTGCAGTTAAGAAGGCGCGCCGCATCTGATGTGGAAAGAAGATTGGCGCTCATTCAGCCCCCGATCTCGAGTGATGTACCTTCAACCGGAGCGATGGTAGCATTTTTGTTTTGTTCGGAGTGTCTACAGATGTGGACGCACACGTTGGAAGTTCGCGTAATCACCCGAACCGCGTTTAGTGAGTTGGGTTTAGAGAAAGTGTACGAAGTGTCTACAGATAAATAGAAGTATTCTACAGATAAATAACAAGATGGGCGAGTTTCTTAATACTCAAGACTGGCAGAGCGACGCCCTGAGCGCCGATTGCGAAGTACCTCCCGAATGTCTTCTTCGTCGGATCCATTACGCCTCATCATCTCAATTATGTGCTGATCGGCTGATGAGAGGATCGTCATGTCGTCTTGCTCGGAAGGTTTAACGTCAGCATTTGCCTCGCGCGCCTCGGCCAATTTACGAACCTCCTCTGCGGTCACGCGCGGGCTGAATGACCGCGCGGTTCTATACCACTGCGACCTGGGTATGCCCATCTCTTTAGCAATGGCCGTCAGTGTGGCTTTCCCTCCAACGGCAGCACCAACGGATTTCCTCAAAAAGCTCTTCCGAGTTTCCGACCCCGCACGCCGGCAATTTAGCGCGACAAACAGGGCACGCCCGTTCCAAACCTTTTCTAATTCTTGCAGCGAGCGGACGTACCCAATGTTGCGCAGGTCAATTGTGGGGTGAGGTCTTTGTGGGTAGATTTCTAAAAAAGCGAGCGAAAAACGATAGTATATACGTATAACTACAAGCTCAAACTTCTTGGCCGGATCATCATCGCGACCAAAGAACCACCCATTATCCAGATCAGGGTTATCTGATTCCAGAACCACGGGGCCCCGGCATTCAAAGAGGTAATCAGTATTGTTGTATCGATCTATCTCGAGGAGCCTGTACCATTCGCGATCCCGCGGGAGCTTGCCCGAAAAAATTCTTCCGCTTTCCGCAGATATTGACCGAGGTTCAAGGAAGAGTATCGGATCATTGGGGCAGAGGCACCAATTGCAAAGGTACTTTGTGCGACCGGAGATGACGCGGGCCTGAATAAGCGTAGCTCTTTTGCCTGTGACAGCCGCGTCTTCAAACTTGGAATTGCATTTCGCACAACGCTTCGCCTTACCCATTGCCCCTCTCTGCTGGAGTCTCTGGTTTGTATCGGCTCGCCAACCGCGCCAGAGAAAACGCGACTGTCCGCTCGCTGATCAAGCAAACGTTAGGCGGGCCGAATCTTGGCGATCTGAAGCCGTCCTCTACGCCTCCGATCAATCAACCTTCGCTGCTTGACGGCGCGGGCCTGAGCGCGCGCATGGCCTTCGTCCCTCTCGACCTCAATCAGCGCCTCGACTTCGGCCAGATCATATCGAACACGCCGACCGAGTTTGTACCGCGTCAGAGAAGCAAATCGGCCTTTGGCCTGGCGGACACTTTCGGGATGTACTTCGAGCATCGCGGCGATCGTGTTCGCGCTGACGAATCTTTTGCCTCGACTCTTTTCGTTCACCGTTGGCGGGCTCCCTTCTTGCGCGAACCACTTGGAGCATTCTTCGCTCTTCGGCCGGTTGTGGCCTTCGCTGCCGGACCGGGTTTGGTCTTCCGCTTCTCCGCTGCCTTCAAATCCGATGCTTTGATAAGCCAGAGATGGCGACCCTTTTTTACCGCCGTCAGCGTACCGTCTAGTATCAACTGACGCACGCGAGAGTCCTTCACTCCCAGCAAGTCCGCAGCTTCTTGTGTGGTTAGAAAGCTATCCATAGACGGTTCTTTTATCATATTCATAGTTACTAACGCAATCGTGCTTGACAGATATTCACGTTTTCGTTAGTATCAGCTAGGAACTTCGAACAGGTGGCCGCGACACCGCAACGCGGAGAAAGAGGACCGAAATGACATCAACAGCGAAACAAGACGCTACGACCCGCCAGCAGATCGCAAACAAGCTCATGTGGATGGCGAACGAGCTCACCGACGAGCTCACCGCCGAGCGCCCGCCCTTCTACCGCTGCCCGTCCTGTGGTAATGAGGGCTTCGAGGACGAGCTTCATGAGTTTCACGTCGGCGTGCCTGCCAAGAAAGAGTGCTTCTACTACCAGCTCGGGATCGAGGATGGGCGCGCGGGCGGAAGCGAGCGAATCGCAGGTGTGTGACTTGATACCGGGGCGCTCCGTGTCTGGGACGCCCCTTTCTTTGAACAGACTGCATATCATCTTCTAAACGCTCGTTTGGAAGTTGATACAATCAAAGGGGGAGCCCCGCAATGAAGTTCATCGGCTACTATCGAGTATCGACCGCCAAACAGGGACGCAGCGGTCTCGGGCTGGAGGCGCAACGCGCCAGCGTGCGAGCCTACGTCAAGGACGGGAAGATCTTAGCGGAGTATGTCGAAATCGAGAGCGGCAAGCGCAACGACCGGCCCGAGCTCGCTCAAGCGATTGCACACGCCAGTCGAGAGGGCGCGACCCTCATAATTGCAAAACTGGATCGGCTCGCGCGCAGTGTCGCCTTTATCTTTGCCCTGAGAGACAGCGGCGTCAGGTTCATCGCCTGCGATATGCCCGAGGCGAATACGCTCACCATCGGTCTGCTTGCAGCCCTGGCTCAGCACGAGCGCGAGTTGATCTCCGAACGAACAAAGGCTGCCCTCGCCGCGAAGAAGAAACGTGGCTGCGTTCTTGGCACGCCTCAGAACCTGACCAAAGAAGCAACGATCAGGGCCGCCGCAGCGCGGCACCGGCGAGCTCTTGAAGACCCGGCGAATCGGCGGGCTACCGAACTCGCCCTACTCTACCGTGAGCGCGGACTAAGTTATGGGGCGATCGCGAAGAAGCTGAATACAAACGGTCATCGAACGCGCCGCGCGAAAAGATTTCATGCTTGCACCGTTGAAAGGCTACTGAAGCGCGCTGACCGCACTGAGGATGTTGAGATTGCGGCCTGATCGCCCGGTATTCTCGGACGCCCAAAAGATCAAGATAGGCACGCTCTCCATTCACGTACCTGCCGAGAAAGGGATACGATTGCATTGGCTTTGCCCAAAAAGTACTGAGAATTGTTGCCTTCGGAAACACCGCTTCTGACTTTTTGGGCAGACGTACTTTTTGGGCAGGTTTGCCCAAAAAGTCTGAAACTGGCCCAGTAAATTCATGATAATGCGTGTGGGTTAAGCTGAGTCGTTTCGAAGCGCATTATTGGGCATTAACACATCAGGGGCGTGCTGTGTGAGTTCAATCTGCGCTTAGGAGTGATTAAGGACAAGAGGACAGCTTGACAGCAGTTGAATCCGATACCAAGAAGGAACCTGTTAACGATATTTAGCCTGAAGATAGTCATGCAGCGTCGTTACGCCGAAACAGAGTAAAAGCAGTGCGATTCCCAACACTCTTTTATGAATTGAAATCCTAGTGCGCGGTAAGAGACCAGCGATGATAACACCTAGGCCTGCTGGAATCGAAAAAAGTGCTGCATACGCTGATACGATAGCGGTTTCATAACGCAACGGATCTCCCTTCAACAACGCCCACTGGATGAGAAGATATGTCATATAGACGAGCGCGAGAAACAGCCAGATAACCGAAATGCACCACACTGCGAGTATTAGGGATTGCCAGACCGACATCACACGGTCAGTACTTTTTGTGATTTCTTGTTTCACTTCTTGCACTCCTAGGAGATCGCTGACCCCGTCCCTAATGGTACGCATATCACCCGCAACGCCCAAGGAATCTTGTGTTAGTCCGTCCTGCGGATAACGCCAGCCAAGAGGAACTCAACGGTATAGACATCGAGTCAGTATACTTACCAACCCGCGATAAGCAAAACGAGGACGCTAGACGCATCGATCTTATGGCACCAGAGCGAATACCGCCGAATGGTGTCGTTGATGTTAGGCATCAGACGTGGAGGGGTCAACAGCCCATTCCCAGCGAACTGTCCATTCTGATGCGTGCGGCCAACAACGGGCAACACCTGCTCCATGTAACATTCCTAATGAACAGTGAACCCGTAGAGCAGTATGTTGACTTGGAAAGGCCGCGAGACCTATCTAACTTCCGAGGAGTTCATTCAACTTCCAAATGTGATCGGTTATGCCAGACTCCATCGCCGGGGTAACTCTCAGGCTGGGCGTGTTAGCTTCGCTATTTCACCGTTCCTCCCGTGGCGTCCGCAGGCGCTTTTGCGCTCGCCGCTTCCCGGACTCAACCGGGCCTCGATCCGCGGCGAGTTCTTTCGCACGACTGTGACGGGTTCCGCCTTTGCCCTTTGTGTTCGCCTGCACGGTAGTTGTCTCAGGCTGCGGGTTATGCTGCATCGGGGCGTGTTGGTTCATTCTCGTTCCTCCTTGCGGGTGCGCAACCGTTTACGAGCGCGCTCCGCACCCGCTTGGCACACTGGCCGGGTTCGCGGTCAGGCCCGAACAGTTCAACAAGAGTAGGGGTTGCGCTCACTTGGACTCGACGACTTCGACCGGGACCTCTCTGTCCGGGTAGTGATCGTTAAGCCAAGCGGCGTTGCACTCTTTCTTGTGCGGCCGGGTTTTACAGTTGCAAGCATTCGTTTCATACCACGCAATCGACGGGTCGTGCGATTGCGGTTTGGGTTCGTCGGACACCTTTATTCAAACCTCGAGCTGATCATCTCGATTCGTACCTGAGGGTCGAAGTTCTTAATCGACGTAATGATCTCCTTGGCCCTGACGAAGGAACCGGAGCCTGCCGAGCCTGTGCCCTGCATCCACTTCGGCTCGCCGTGTGCGCAGTGAGCACACGCCGCGAAAGGCCACTCTACGTGCGAAGCTCCTCGTGCTCACCCCCGAGTCCTTTGTCTACCCACTCGAACACAACCTTCATCGGCTCCCCTGCGCCGCGCTCGATCCTAATTGGCGCTCTGCCCTCAGTCCGGTCGCCGACTTCTCGCGCTGCGCGCACGTCGCCCGCGGCTGCCTTTTGGATGATTCCCAAAGCAATCACATCCGCGAGGTTCTCAACCATCGCCCTGGCCTCTTTCAAGCTCTCTGCACGCAGCAATTTTTGATACGCAGTCCCTAAACGTGGCGTATCGCGAGGAACGCCAGATGGGTTTCCACTGGTCCCAGGCTTGAAAGCGTACTCGTTTCCCAGCGCGAACGGCCTGCCTCGCGGCCTTTTGCGCTGCTTCTGAGCGTTAATTGGCATCGGGTCGCGCCCCTAACTTCTTAACTTTAACGTTCCCTTTCAGCAGCGTGCGGAGCTCCCGTAACGCCTCGGATGCCTTCCGTTGGTCAATGCAGACCGGACATTCGGCCCCATTGTCTCCAGGACTAATCAAATGCTGATGGTCTCCAAAATGCGCATAGTCTCGAATCACGTTGAGAAGTGCGAGTAGCACGATGCGGATAGCTTTTCTGTTTCCCCGTCTGGCCGATCTGATTAGCGCGCAGGCGATTCGCCTCAGAGTTGCCCTCGTCACTTGCCTCTGTCTCTTGCAGAACTCGCCTCAGGGTTTCGGTAAACGTCTCAGGTCTGCCCGCTCTCGACCGCTTTATGCTTGACTCCATACTCAAGCCACTTCCTAAAACTCAACAACGACCTTGATGCGTGCGCCCGCACGACGGAGCACGGTACTGATCGCTTCCAGCTGGCCACCCTTAGCGCCTCCAATCATTGCTTCCACGACCGCTTCTGCGTTCGTCTTACCATCGGGTCCCGTCTCCCTGAGAACCCGCCGCAGGGTTTCAGTAAGCGTCTCCGGTTCGGCTCTTTCCCCTCTCGTCCTCTGGTTGTCCCTTTTCATCGACCTACTCCTAACTTCTCAAGCCTGGCTTGTTTTTCCTCTCGCATTTGACGAACTCTCGGATCGAGCCTCAGATAGTCCTCTCGCTCCGCAGCTTCGCGTCGCTTTCGCTTCTCTTCTGCTTCGCGCGCCGCCCTCGCCATTGCCTCCTTATACAGCTCGTCTTGTTTGGCGCGCTCTGCCGCACGCCACTGCTGTACACGAGGCCGAATGGTCTCGATTTCGGAAAGGAGGTTCTCGCGCAGGTGCACTGTTATCTCGCTGACATCTTCCACGCCGAGCCATCGAAGGCGATCTGTTATTTCTCTTGCTTCACCGAGGGCATTGACCAGCTTCGCGGCTTCGTCAGTCAAATCGCTCTCGGTCTGGGCGAGGTCTCGCCGAACACCTGCTACAAGCTCCTCGTCAGTGGCATAGGGGAGAGATACGATCGCTCTGGCGATTGGCGAGCTGGCAATCTGGTAGGATCGGTCGCGCACGGCCCCCGTAAAGTCGCCCGCCTCATATCGAGCGAGCTTCTCTCTCAATAGGCTGAGTCCACCAAAAAGACGCAACAGCTTGGTCCTCGAGTCCTCGGCGCGCTGACGAACCTGGTCGAGTTGACCCCGCAGGCGCTCTACCTCTTCGTCGACCTGTGCGAAACGTTGATCGAGTTCGCGTGCAAGTTCCCTTCGAGCCGGAAGCACCACTTCGATAGCGGCTCGCCGGCTAATGAATGCCTGAACCGCATCGACATCATTCAGACGTGAGACTTTCTGGACTTTGGCCAGGGTACTAGTGAGCTCGCACTCAAGCTCGGCGATCCGCGCCGACAAGTACGTGCGCGCATCCCGCAGCTCGCGCCATTCGTTCTCGCGCAGTTCGGAGTAGCACTCAGGCTTATCACCACGTTCATACTGCTCCAGCACCTGCGGTTTCTCTTCACTCATCATTCACCTCCTATCAACCGTTCCCTTAACCGGTCAACGAATTGCTGTTGTTCTGCAGGACTCAACCTCGACCAGTTGGGCGACTGCCTCGCGCGCCTCATTTGTTGTTTGAATGCCTGGCGCCTAGCGTCTAGCCCGGGCTCGCTCGTTTCATCTCCCCGATAGTTTGTCTCGTTCTGCAAATACCAGGGCACTTCATTCAGCTTCTTGCGACTCATCCGCGCCCGTTGATTTCTACCCCTCTCGGCCTCGACAAACCGCCTATTCTGTTCCGCTTCGGAGATTGCTTGACGCTGGTTCCTGCCCGCCTCACCCTGCTGGAAGCGCGTGTTGCGTCCCGCTTCTTCGGTCGTCTTGTAGGACTTGACGCCCGTGGTCGTGGTCTCCCCGGTCTGAAGGTTCTGTGTTCCGTAGTTTCCCCCCGCGTCGACGGTCTGTTTCACCGCGCCCGCGAGGAAACGATCCGGCACATCGCCCGGAATGCCGAGACGATCCGCATAGGCTCGAAGCGCATCAGGATTGCCGTTCAGCGCGCCATCCCGATAAGCCTGAATGAAGTCCCCGTTGCTCCAGTGAGCAAACTGTTGCGCGAGACGCTGTCTGCGAATGTCATTCTGCTCCTGCGCGATGCCTAGGCGAGTGTCTCCCTGAGCCAATCGCGTATCACCCTGGTCGAGTCGCCGGTTTCCGGCGTTGATTGTGTAGTTGCGATATTGGCCTGCTAATGTGGGCTGTCCGGTGTAGGGGTTGATCCCGCTCATCGCGGCGTAGCGGTCAGCCTGCTGCGCCCGCTGATCCGCCTGCTGTCGAGCAAGCTGCGCTTGGTGCTCGACCTGTGGCAATTCGAGTTGACGGTAGCGGAAATTGTGCGCCAGCTGCGGATTGATAAGGCCCGCGACAAAACCGAGGGGACCAGCTGCCCCCGCCATAATCGCCGCGTCCTTCAATCGGCCCAGAAATCCCCCGGAGTGCTGCGTCGGACCTCCAGCGCGCATCTCTCGCGCGCGCGCTTCCTCCGGAAGCTCGTCGCCGGGATAGGCCACACCCGGACCTGCGACCTGGCTCCAGGCAGCGTGCCGCTTGTAGGGGTCGGACGATTGCAGCCAATCCTGATTCTGTTCCCCTATCAAGTCCGCGCCGCTCATCGGCCGCATCAGCCAAGGATCTGGTGCGCCGGCTTCAATAGTTGTTGGTGGGCTCAACAGTCGCCTGACTGATGGCAAGTCAGCAGGCGCAGCGCCCGGAGCGCCGTCAGGCAGTAAGCCATCCGGTTGCTGCGGTCGCCTTGCGAATGCCGCAAGCAGTAGCGGATTGAAGGGCAGACCCATAGACATTGTCGTTACTCCTAGCGCATCTCGAGGTAGTCACCTATCATTAGCTCTCACCTCCGTTAATGACCGATGACGCCAGTTAGCGCAATCTCGTTTTCCAGGGGTGTCAACGCTAGCGGTATCTGTACCGCGATCGCAGCCATCAACTCCCAGCGTTTTACCTCCAGCTTATCGCGCAACTGAGCGAGAACAAGATCAGCTTCGTGTCGCTCTGCGATCATCGCCCGATAGTTCTCGTCCTGAGCTAGTAGCTCGCGAGTCGCGCAGCCCAGGAACGCATCGCCTTGGCAGCGTTTTGGTCCTCAATAGAGGTGCTGCGCGCCAGATCACAAAACACCCGATCAAACCGGGCAGCCGCTGTTTCGGCGACGCGCTTCGCGCGGGCATCGGCCTCTCGGATCTCGGCTGTCAGCCGCTCAATGCCTTCTACAAGTAGGAGAAGGTTGACCATGGTAGAGCTCCCGTCTTTTCGTTTGCGCTGCTCAGGGCCGAGAATTAACCGGCTTTTGGAAGGAATGCCAGAGCGCGTATGCCGCGCGTTTTGATTTGAGGTCCGGCCCAGCGCCGTCATCGACGCCGCAAGCCTTCTCACGCAATCCTACTCTATCACGCATCGCCAGGGGCGGCTGTAGAAAAGCGCCGGTAGCCTCGTGCACGAGTTGGTAGCTAAGCCAGGCAGCACGGTCGGCAACTTCCAGATGAGAGCAACGGTGTCTGAACGCAAAGCCAATACAATTGCACCACCGCCACTCAATATCGACTTCGTAGAACCGGCCTTCCGTGGTCGCCGAAGGTACTCGCCAATTGGTCGGCTGATAAACACCGGCAATCGCGGGACGCGAGGTCAGCACTTGCCACACGAATCGCAAAGCGCCACTCTCTCGGCCACTCCAGTCGAGGAGTCTCGAAAGAAACTTTCCTTCGTTTCGACTCAACATACAGATCAGGTCACCGCCGCTCCCAAACCTGGGTCACAAGTTGGGTCACAAGAACGTGCAAAACTGTGCAAAGAAATCCGATTTGATCCCACGTAAGTTGATGGAAACGGAACGCGGGCAAATGTTCTTTTTACAAACTTTACAAACAGTTTACCTCAACTGAACCACCTGACATGCGATCTTGACTATGATTCGGGTGCAGATCGTTTTCGGCGATCGATTACCGACTCAGAGGAAGGAGACCATCATGATCAGAACCACATCGACGGCTATGTCCGCTTGCCTTTTTGCCCTGGTGGCCGTGGGCGCCGGCATTTACTCTCGGCCAAACGTCGTCGCCAACGAGGGGGAGAGATTCGAGTTCGGGGCTGCGATAGAGCATCCCTTCGGAGAGACACCCGTAAAGGGCGCTCCCTTTTCCGCGCAGGTATTTCTCGAAAGCTCGCAGACGCTAGCCAACGGCGTTCACCTGTCTCACAAATTGACCGGCGCTTTGTATCGCGACAGCGAGGGGCGAACGCGTCAAGAAATGCCGCGTGAGGGCGCGCCTGAAATAGTGCTTATCAACGACAACATAGCTGGAGTCCTCTACAACCTCCATATGTTTCAACACACGCTGCGCAAGGTCACGGTCAGCGAAGCACGAGGGAATCAAGCCCGGGAGTTGCAGGCGCGCGCCAATCGTGAGAACGAAGAACGCGAGCAGATGGAGAAAGCTAAAGCACAGGGTGCCGAGCGTATAACAGCCGAAAGACACGAGACGGAACCGCAACGCAGAGTCGAGTCGCTTGGTCAGCAGACGTTCGAGGGCGTGCAGGCAGACGTCAAACGATTCACAGTGACTGTTCCCGCGGGTATGCAAGGAAACGACCGGCCTTTCGATATCGTTACCGAACGGTGGTACTCGCCTGAGCTGCAGATGGTTGTAATGGTCAAGCGCAACGATCCCAGGGAGGGCGAGATGATATATCGTCTGGGCAACATCAATCGAAGCGAGCAGCCGCACTCGCTGTTTGAAGCACCGTCGGATTTCAGCGTCAGCGAGGAGAAGACCGAATACCGTAGAAGAGAGAAATGATCGCAAGCAGCGGCGAGGGGTCGGCGCTCTTGGGGGCAGCTTGTTCCCAAGAGCGCGGCCTACCACGCACGATAATTTGATAGTACTTCTTTGCCTCCCGCCAACCTCAGCTTCCCGCTTGCCCGAGAGCGCAATGCAATCCAGGAAAACGGAGGTCTGCCGCAAGCCACTTTCGCTTTGTCCGATTCCCGCTCCGTGTTAAATTCGCTTCATGGCGTGGATGGTAGTTAGAGGCTGCGCGGTATCCATCGCCCTGGCCCTCGCAGGTGGCGTTGTGCATGCCCAGAAACGGCCGGCCGCCACTCCTGCCGGACAAGACTCTGAAGCGGTCGCACAACAGAATACGAGGATAGTGTCCCTGCTCGAGCAGTTAGCCGATCAGGCGCGCGCTTCGGACAATCTGTCGTTTGCCGTCCGAGCACAGACACAAGCAGCGAAATTGCTCTGGGCGCAAGACCCCGACCGTGCACGCGCAATCTATCAGCGGGCCTTCAAGTCGCTCGCGCCGGTTCCCTCAACGAAAGCCCGAGATGGTGCGGACACTGTGGATGCGCCCCAAACCTCGACTAGCCGATCCTCATTTGTCGAAAAGCTGCAACTTCGCGCCGAGTTGCTTAACCAGATAGCCGCTCGCGACCCGCAACTTGCCGAGGAGCTTGCCCGCAACCTGGCCGACTCGGCCGAGAGTGCAAAAACAGGTTGCGCTGACGGTGCGTCTAGCGATTGCGTTTCGGACGCCGGTTCCTTGCCTCGGGCCTCTCTTGGCCCTGTAACAAACAAGGCCCGAGAGGACGCCGAACACTGCGAATTGTTAATGAGCGCGGCGCTACAGGTGGTCGATCGCGACCCCCAGCAAGCCATGGCGTTTGCACAGATGAGCGTCGCATTGGGATTGTCGTCAAATCTGTCGCGTCTCCTCACGCTCATGCGAACGGTAGATGCGGAGCGAGCCGATTTGCTCTTCGCGAACGCGATGGAGCGGCTCGAGCGGTCGCCCCAAGTCGATCTCACAGAGGTTCACACCCTGGGCTCGTACGTGGTTTCGGTGGTTAACTCCGGCTCGAAGGAACCATTGAGCAAGCAGCTCATCCTGCGGTTCTTGAACTTCGCTTTCGGTCAGATTGCGAGACGCGAACCCGCTCCGGCAAGAGCCGTCGGACCCGACGATTCAGCAGCGCTCTACTTTATCGGGCGGCAGCTCACTGATCTGTTTGCGCGATATCTGCCCTACCGACTCGATCAGTTGCGGCGCTATGTGAGTGACGACGCCGGCTCCCACGACGAGGCGATCGATGCAGGTGCGTTCAGAGTCAACGCCCCGGGCGATATTGCCCGCGACGCGATCGATGCGACGGACCCGACCGAACGTGATTCGCTTTATGCACGAGCGGCGCTTGCGTGGCTCGCACACGGTGAGGTGAAAGAGGCGCAGGCTTCCGCGTTGAAGATCTCGGATGCCGCGACGCGCGACCGCGTGCTCGTTCAAGTCGTGCGGCGGCACTCCTACGAGAAGCGGATCGAAGACGCGATTGGTTTGACTCGGCGCATCACCGACGAAACTGCTCGCGTCGAGCTGCTTGTTATGCTTAGCGCTGCGACCCGAGCATCAAAGGACAACGTGCGGGCGGCCGAGCTGCTCAACGAAGCTGGAACCTGCTCATTGAAGGCACGGCCCTCGCTCGAACGTGCCCGATCCCTTCTAATGATCGCCAGCAGCTTCTCCGCATTCGACACCGCACGAAGCTTCGAGGTTCTTCAATCGGCAGTAAAAGCGATTAACGACATGACGAAGCAACAGCAGGAGGAATCGAAGGACGAGCTATCCGTGCCCGGAACACGAGCAAAGGCTGCTCAAGGGTTCCCACTGGATGAGCTATACGCCGCGAGCTTCGAGAGTACGCTGGAGGTGCTCGCCAAGGCTGACTTCGACGGAGCGCTGGCTCTCGCACGTCAGCTTCCGGGCGAAGAAGCGTCAGTGATTGCGCAGTTGGCGGTTTGTGGCGGCGGACTCGCCGAGCGGCCTTCTCGCGTACAATCGACAACTGACGATGAGATAGAGTCTGTCCTGAATCATTGACGCGTTCGAATTTCGGCGTCGAGCCGCCGTGGACCCTACAAATCGAAAATCGCATTGAGCCCTTTTCAAACAGTAAATGGAGAAACGAGAATGAATGAGATGCCGGCCCCTATTCCTTGCTCGCGGTGGGGAGTCTCTGCTGTAAGGCATCACGGTGTCTCCGGATTACTCAGTCGTCGGTTGAGTTGGCGCCCTCTGCTGTTGGCTTCAGGCCTGGCGC
>CAZOOE010000025.1:0-26244 GCA_964581275.1 uncultured Clostridia bacterium | reverse complement strand
CGGGCCGCTCGCGGAATGCCCATACATGTGTGGTAAAAGCCCTGCCGAGGTTGTCCCAAGAGCGAATATTTTGATTCTCGACGATCTGGTCTGTGTCGTCGAAGACAAACTCACCGCCGAGTGAGTTAGCGTAAGCGAGGAAGGACAAGAGACAGATCAGGAATATCGCGCGCGACGAACGAAGGTCCTCCAAAGTTTCTAGGAATCCGTGTTTGTTTTCAGGTGAAGCCGCCGGCTGCCTAGATTCCATCTTTGCTCTAACGGTTTTTTTGCGTTTTGTCGTCGGCACTGCGCCTTTGATGTTCTTAGAGAGCCCGCCGGAGAGCGGGTACGACAAGTTAGGCCCTCCTGCGTCCTCAGCCCACTCTGTGTTGCAAATCCCCGAGCGCACTGGGTGCAGAAGAGCTCAGAAACTGTGAATGAGAAGGGGCCAGCGTTGGTGACCCGAGAGGCCGAAAAGTGTCTCTCGCTGCTGCCGGGATGCAACTAACGGGGGCGATTCCTAGCGGATGAACCAGTGTTTACAGCCTAGTGGGGCCGGCCGAAGCCCGGTGGGCGCGGCCGGCCATTCACGATAACTACTGAATCGGCGTGCCGTCCTTGGGCACTCGGTCTTGCGGCGTAGCGGTTGGCGGCGCGATGCCATCGGTCTCGAATACGACCATTGTTTCATTTGAATAGTAGGAGCGATTACCGGTGCCGAAGTTCCCGACCGCGCTTGGATGCGCGGTGGAGTCGAACATTGCGGGCATTCCGTCAGCGTTTATCGGCGTTGTCGAAAACACGTAGCCGCCTTTGTTTCCTGTGGCCATGTTCGAGTCGACGTAACCCATTGACCCGAGGGTGGCGAGGTCCGCGAATTTACCGTGGCCCTTGGTAATTGAGTAAAGGACCTGTTGTTTTCCAATGGTTTGCACTTCCGTGAGCGCCGCAGTCTCGTGAGCTGCCTGCTGAGACTTTATTAGATTCGGGATTGCGATTGCTGCAATTATACCGATGATCGCCACTACGATCAGCAACTCGATCAGCGAGAACCCTTTCTGCTTATTTCGATTCATGGCTTTCCCCCACCTCTGAGTGTCGCCATCCGTAAAGGAATGGCTTTTGTGTTCTTGCGAAATCGAACGCGGCATTCCCCGCGAGGTTCAATTTTATGTTTTGACGGTGGGACTATAACACAAACGGGTGAGCCCTGAAAGGACTCACCCGTTGTTGTAGTTATCGAACGATGCAGCTTAGCAATACTATTCGATCGGTGTATGTGCGGCGGCTTCTGCCAGGGTACGCGGGAATGCAAATGCAGCAATCGCGGCCGTATCCTGATAGATCACGAACGACTCGTTAGAGTAGAAATAACGGTTGCCGGTGCCAAACGGACCGGTGCTCTGCGGAGCCGCGGTCGTGTTGAAATACGACGGAACTCCGGTAGATGTGGCGTCAACCCCTGCGCTTGTGAAGTTAAACCCGCTCTTCAGACCACCGCCCAGAGTGTTGTCCACTCCGCCATCAGCTCCCAGATTCGCGAGCGTGTCACAGAAGTTCTTGCCTTTGCCACGCGTCGATTGATAGGTTGCCTGCGCCGTGCCGATTGTGCGAACAGATCCGATGGCCGAAGCCTCGTTGGCCGCTTGACGGGACTTGAGCAGGTTGGGTATTGCGATAGCCGCGATGATACCGATAATCGCCACAACTATCAGCAACTCGATCAGCGAAAATCCTTTCTCATTCTTCATTTGCTGTGTGCTCCTTTTCAGTTTTGCCGTAGGTCAGTTTTCCTAGCGGCCAATCTACGACAGATTGCAGGATTATCTAAATCAAAGACCGTGCCAGCTGGCTCATCGGAGACCCCGTCAAGCGAAGTACTTGTCAGGAAAGGGCAATACTGATCCCAAGGATAAATTGCAGACGTGTTTACGCCGGGTTCTTAACAAAAAAGGATAGTTCGTGCTTGCCACTTTTTGTCAGAGAAAAAGAGTTAGCGAGGTATTGGCGAGCTGGTTGCATCCGCGGGAGCGCCCTCGTTAAAGCGAATCACAGCGGTATCGTCGATGAAAAAATAAAGTCCCGTAGTGGGATCCGCTTGTGGGTTAGCGTTAGCGGAGAAATGTTTGGCGCCGACAGGAATTGTAATGGCAAACAGGTACCCGCTCTTGGCACCATTCTGGAGAGTGGTATCAATCGAGCCTTCCGGGACAAGTTCAGCTAACGTCGCATAAACCCTAAACCTTCGCTCATACAGGTTCTCGGCCGTGGATATCGTTCTGAGTGACTGAATTGCCGAGCCCGCCTGTGCGGTTCTGCGAGCTTTCTCGAGTGCCGGTATCGCTATCGCCGCAATCACCCCGATGACGACTACGACGATTAGCAGCTCGATTAGTGAAAACCCTTGTTCTCTTCTCATCCGGGTCTCCCTCAAGTCTCCCTCAAACCCTCTCATCCGCAGCCGGAGAACTTCTCGCCCTCACGAGCAATGATTGTGCCATTGAAGAGCAGCGAGTAACGCGTCGGAAAATGCTTCAACGCCAGATTGCAGCAGAAACCAAATTCGGCCCCGAATTAGGGAGGATGCCCGGAGAGCGTTCCACTCAGCATCAGCAGCGGACGCGACCAGGTTCAACGCGCACGCAAAGCCTCGCAACGTCAGCAATGTCAGTGCCGTGCTGGCCTGGAAGGGGCAGTCAATTGGCTTCTTTGAGACTGGGTCACAGTTTTCGGCTCCGGACAGAGCTCCGGTCATTGACAGAGTTGACAGCAGCGGATGAAACAGCACGTCTCAAGCGGGTTGATAGACCGGCACGCCTCTGTTGGTCGCCAAGCGCAGGGCGAATTCGTCGTCAAAAACGATCAGATCAGCGAGGAGACCTTGCTTGATCGATCCGCGCTCAGCTTCGATGCCAGCGACGCGGGCTGGAACGAGTGACGCCATCTTGACCGCCTCATGAAGCGGCACGCCTAGATCAACAATGTTCATCAGCGCCTCGCGCATTGTTATCACCGAACCTGCGATCGTGCCTTCCCCGTGATGGCCAGACAGAGCCGTCCTTCCGTTTTCGACAGTAATGTCGTCGCCCCAGACCGAAAACTCCCCGTCGCCGAGTCCGGCGGGCTTGATAGCATCACTGATCAATGCCATCCGATCTGCGTTCTTTGATTGATAGATCAACTTGAGCATCAACGGATGCACGTGATGAAGGTCAGCTATGCAGTCGAGCGTCACATCATTACGCAACAGGGCCCAGGCAACCGCACCCGGCTTGCGGTGATGGAGTGGATCGAGCGCGTTTGGAAAATGGGTTATGTGACGTGCGCCGGCTTCGAACGCCAGATCGAGTAGTGCCGGCTCGGCTTGCGAATGACCGGTGAAAACCCGGACGCCGTTTTCGGTGAGATTCCTCGTGAGGTCGAGGCCGCCCGGAATTTCCGGCGCTAACGTCATCAGGCGCGGGGCGTCCGATGGTCCGCTAATAAACTGACCTAATGACCGAATGTCACCGTCGTAGTTCCTGAAGAACTCGCGATGCAGAGCTCCACAGCGATGCTCGCTTAAGAACGGCCCCTCGAAATGAATCCCCAGGATGCGAGCGCCAGGCTGGGGTTTGCCGGTTCGATCTGTTTCGTTTTGCTGGTGTATGTACGAGCCGATCCCAGCAATTGAATCTCGGTACCCGCGTTCGTCGTCCGGCACTAGCGTGGCAAAGTAACCGGTTACCCCTTCAGCGAGGAGAAATTCTGAAAGCCTCGCAAGCCCTCCGGCGTCGGTGGCCTGAACGTCGACTCCGGCCGACCCGTGAATGTGAATGTCGATCAGGCCCGGAGCAAGGTATGCGCCACCGAGATCAATCGATTCGCTGGTGCTCAGACCGACCGGCGTTTGGCCGTGGGCGAACACCAAAGCGATTCGCCCATCGCGAATCAGCACACCTCCAGGCTGAACACCGTCGCCGATCACTCTTGCATTGTGAAAAAGTAGTTGGTCCATAGGTCACGAGCAAAGCTCCCGGTCGGGAGGCGTTGTCTCCTCGTTACGCTCGCTGTCGGGAAAAGGGGTTGCCCCATTGCTTGTTGCTAAGGCCGGCCAGACCTATCGAGGAGGGCGGGGGCAATCCGCCAACCCGACCGCGAGCATGAAAAACTAATCGAGACTATCGAGAGCTCGGCGGACAGAGTTCCCGTGGGCCTCAAGAAGACCCTGTGCATCCGATTGGGGCAAGCCGGAGTGCACCATCAACAGCGCAACTCGCAGGTCTTCACCCGCAGCCTCGAAAACGCGCCCGGCCTCTCCGGAGCTGATTCCAGTTTCTTCAGCGAGAATAGCTCGTGCGCGTCGGCTGAGCTTTTCGTTGGTCGCCCGCAGGTTCGACATCAAATTGCCGTAGACCAGTCCCAGCCTTATCATTGTGCCGGTCGAGAGCATATTTAGAATCATCTTCTGAGCGGTTCCCGCTTTCATCCTCGATGAGCCGGCGATCGCTTCTGGTCCAACCACAGGTGCGATCGCAACGCCGGCTACGGTCGCCATCCGCGAGTCTGGATTGCAGGTGACGGCTATCGATGCCGCCCCGATCTCTTTTGCGTACTCTATTGCGCCAAGCGTGAAGGGGGTGTTGCCGCTCGCCGAGATCCCGACGACTACGTCCCGTGACGAAACGTTGTGAGAATCAAGGTCGCGTGCTGCTTGCACAGGATCGTCCTCTGCGGCTTCAACGGACCGATGCAGCGCGTCGTAGCCGCCGGCAATCACGCCGCGAACCAAATCGGGCGAAACTCCGAACGTCGGCGGGCACTCGGAGGCATCGAGCACACCCAGCCGCCCGCTCGTGCCGGTGCCAACATAGATCAGCCGCCCGCCCGATTCGAGCCGTCCAACAGTCAGGTCAACGGCTTCGGCAACACTACCGAGCACACGCGAGACGGCCTCCGCTACGATCTTGTCTTCCTGGTTGATCAGGGTGACGATATCAAGCGTTGAACGGCGGTCTAAGTCCTTAGTGTTCGGATTGATCTGTTCGGTGACCGGCTTCATCTTTGGCTTTGAGGTTGCTCAGTCGATCAGGTACGGTTATGAGTGAGATGAACCTGAACCAGGTCTCAAGGACACTTGTGTTGCGTTTAGGAGAACTGATGGCATTGCTCTATCGCGTGCCGCCCTCGAGCTGAGCGATGAGCGCGATCGCACTGCGCCGTGAGCGCGGATGATCCAAGTCACAAAAGCGAGTTTATATCACTCTCAAACACGGATTGCGGTCGTACACCGATATAGGTTCTGAAAATCTTGCCACTGCGATCCAGCACATAGGTCGTCGGGATCCCCTGGCTCACGTCGTAACCTCGTAGCGCGGTTGGGGTGTTAATCATTAGTATGGTGTAGTTTATGCCGTTGTTCTGAATGAACGGAGCCACCGCCGGTGCGCCGCCCGGATTTCCCCGCGGCGCGATCGGGTCGATAGACACGCCGACCACTTCCAAACCTTGATCGCGGTACTTGTTCTGAAGCGCTATGAAGCTCGGTATCTCCATGCGGCAGGGGCCGCACCAGGTTGCCCAAAAGTCAAGTATCACGACCTTGCCACGAAATTCCGCAAGGCTTTGTTGAACGTCATCGGTCACACCGGGTATCGGTGATACCGCAATAGGTTTTCCCCCACGATTGCCGCCGCCGGCCATCATCGCGCCGCCCACCACCATGACCGCAACGACTAACACCAGACCGATCACCACCGGCGTTCTTTTTCCTCGCTTCTCGTTGTTTCTAGTTCGTGCCATAGCCCCTCGCTCCAAGTTCCTGCCAATCGTTCCGCCTAGCTTACCACGAAACGACGCGACGTTGCAGCTTTTCAGATTCGCTTGCGCTCGCGTACCCGGGCGCTGCTCACGAAGTGTCTGAGTTTCATCTCTTTGACCCGCAGGGGTCGGGCGCCCGAGTGGCGGCGCTCAAGGATTATCCGGCACACGCTTAACGCAAGCAAGCGATGTACGAATCGCGCTTCCCACTTCATCACCGGGTTGATCACAACTCGCGCCGTTGTTTGCGTGCGGCGCCGCATGTTGAAGTGAAACACCAATAGCGTAGAACAATAGAACTGCTTGTGCACGATAAACGAGGCTTCGGCCCGGAAACGGCTGTCCCACGATCGCATCAGGCAAAAGTTGTCACCCTCGGCCATCTCGATCCGAAGCTCTTCTTTGTTTGGATTTGCGCGAGACCGCTCGACCAGGCATGATTCGCTCCCATCCTCCGAGATGATCGATACTCGTTTGTCCAGCGCTCCGACATTAATATCCCATCTCGCGCCTTCGGCTTCGTAGACTGCGCGGCGCCATCCGCGCCATCGGAGTCGGGCAATTGTGCGGCCATTCACGGTGAAGACGTGCTGCACCCGGCTATGTCCGACACGTTGAACGATGACTTCACTCGCGCCCATGAAGTCGCGTTCAAAGACTTCTCCTGCAGTGGCAATCAAACTTGCGAGCCCAGCCTGCATGCTTTGTCAAGCTCCAATATAACGCGCGTACAGCCCTCTCGCGACCGTCGGATCATTCGTCCCTCGAATGATGCTGCGAGCGTCTCGGAACACGGTGATGTCGTAGCCGTCAACTCGAAAGCGCAGCAAGAAGTCGTTGAAAGCAACTTCACCCGCCGGCTGCAATCGCTCTGCCAGTGCCCCAAAATCGACTGCCCCGCGACCCGACCGCGCGATTTGAACGGCATTGCGTCCGCACAACGTGGTCGTCACTTGCCTTCCCGCGCCTCGCAAGAACTCGAACTCGCCGCGACCGCACGCCGGGCACTCCGACACCGGTGCGAATTCTGACAGATCGAGTCTGTTGAACTGAAAATTCCACACGTCAATTCGAATGAGCGAGCGGTGAAGCTTATCCGTTTCACCGGACAACAGCTTTAGCGCTTCAGCCGCTTGAATCGAGGCGATTGTTGCGACAATTGGCATGATCACACCAGCGGTGTCGCACGTCGGACCCGACGCCGGCTCAGGCATAGCCTCGAGCACGCAGCGGATGCAGGGCGAACTGCCCGGCACAATCGTCATTGTCAATCCGTAAGAGCCAACCGCGGCGCCGTACACCCAACTCGTTCGTGATTTGATACAAGCGTCGTTTATCAGAAACCGAGTCTCGAAGTTGTCCGTCCCATCCATGATCACGTTCGCCCCAGCGATGATCTCTTCGATGTTTTCGAAGTTCACATCGACAACCAGCGGCTCGGCCACAATGTTCGAATTGACTCGGGAGATTCGTGCCGCGGCGGCGACCGCCTTTGGTAAGCGGTTCAGCGCGTCACTTTCATCGAACGTGATCTGACGTTGAAGGTTTGATTCCTCGACAAAGTCGCGGTCAACCAACACCAGATGGCCCACGCCCGCGCGTGCGAGCGTTTCGGCGTGAACCCCGCCAAGCGCGCCACAGCCGATGATTACAACCTTCGACTGCGCGAGTCGGCCCTGACCCTGTTCGCCGATGCCTTCGAAAAGCACTTGTCGGGAATATCGGTCGTCGTTTGCCATCTGCCTTCTACCGCCAACCGGCCCTCAGCACATCGAGGCCCCCTTGATTCTACACTGCTGATAGGAATGGCAGAAGCCGGTTACGGCAGGCGTTGCGCGTAGTCGCTCCATCAGATATATTCTTCTGCGATTCGAGTGGGAGCTTGCTGATCGTTCTTTAGCGCACTCTCTTCCTTCTTATGACTACTGACAAAGTTGTGGCGACGAATCGCGAAGCATACCATAACTTCCATATACTCGAGACTCACGAATGCGGCGTAGCGTTGACCGGCACCGAAGTGAAATCGGCTCGCGATGGTCGCTGCAACCTCAAGGACGGGTACGCGCAAATAAGATTGCAGGAAGCGTGGCTGATGAACGTACACATCAGCCCGTACAGTCACGGTAACCGCGACAACCACGAGCCGACGCGCGCGCGAAAGCTGCTGCTGCACCGCTCTGAAATCGACAAGCTCGCGGGCAAAGTTCAGGAGAAAGGTCTTACGCTTGTTCCGACAAAGATGTACCTCAAGAATGGGCGGATCAAGATCGAGCTTGCTGTTGCCAAGGGAAAGAAACTTTACGACAAGCGCGAGACCGAAAAGCGGCGTGAAGCGGACCGGGAAGCGCAGAAGATGATGAAAGAAAGGAGCAGGTGACTGCTGATTTGCCGATTGCCGATTGCCGATTCTGGGCCACGCAATACGAACGCCTCTTCCCAGATTCGTAATCGACAATCGGCAATCAGCAATCTCAAATCTAAAGATGGAAGTAAGAGCTGAGTTCGGGAAGTTCTACGATGTCGAGGCTGACGCGTTGGTCGTGACCATTTACGAAGGCGAGAAGACAAACGACGGCGCATTGAAAGAGTTGGACGAACGCACCGGAGGAATCGTCGGCGAGATGCTAGGCACCGATGAGATGCACGGTAAACAGGGTGACATGGTTTATATCCATCGACCGGGGAATCTACGAGCCGGGCGCCTGCTGCTGGTCGGCGCCGGCAAGCGCGAAGACTTCTCGCTGGACACGATTCGCAAAGTCACCGGCTCGGCCGCGAGGTTCCTTCGCGGCAAGGGCGCGCGATCTATGGCGGCGCTTCGACGGTCTCAACTCGATATTGGCAAGAGCGCGCAGGCTGCGGTTGAAGGGGTGCTCCTGGGTTTATTCGAGCCCGACATGTACAAGACCGAGAACAAGGAAGAACGGAGGATCGATGAATTGGTCCTGGTTGCGGCCGCTGCCGGCTCGGAGAGCGAACTCGCGAGCGGTGTCGAGCGTGGGCGCATCATCGGTGAGGCGGTCAACCTTGCTCGCGAACTTTCAAACGAGCCCAGCTCAACGTTGACCCCTTCGGAGCTTGCGGAACGGGCTAAGGAAACAGCGGGAAAGTTCGGTTTGGACATCGAAGTCCTGGACGAAGGGCGGATGAAAGAGCTGGGAATGGGGGCGCTCCTTGGAGTCGCACGCGGGTCAGACGAGCCTGCAAAGCTGATTGTGCTTCGCTACACCGCCGACGAAGCTGACCTCGACGTAGTTGCGATCGTCGGAAAAGGAATAACCTTTGACTCGGGCGGAATCTCGATCAAGCCGGCCGAGGGCATGGAGAAAATGAAGTATGACATGTCCGGCGCGGCGGCGACCCTCGCTGCAATGAGGGCGATCGCTCAGCTCAAGCCAAAGGTTAACGTGATTGGCGTTATGCCTACTACTGAGAACATGCCGTCGGGCCGCGCCTACAAGCCGGGCGACGTGCTCCGCGCGATGAGCGGGAAGACCATCGAAGTTATCAACACCGACGCCGAAGGACGTTTGATTCTGGCGGACGCGATCAGCTATGCGCGCAAGCTTGGAGCGACGAAATTAATTGATCTGGCGACGCTGACCGGCGCCGTCTCGATCGCGCTCGGCACGATCAATGTCGCGATACTCGGTAATAACCAGGCGTTTACCGACGAAGTACGCGATGCGGCTCGCGAAGTGGGAGAACGCTTCTGGGAGCTCCCGATGGACGACGACTATCGCGAGATGATCAAGAGCGACATCGCCGACATCAAAAACTCGGCGGGCCGAAATGCGGGCACGATCACCGCGGCCTACTTTCTACGTGAGTTCGCGGAAGATACGCCGTGGGTGCACCTGGACATCGCCGGCACCGCCTGGGAAAACGAACGTAAGCCTTATGCGGCAAAAGGCCCAACTGGAGTCGCGATCCGAACATTGATCAACTACGTCTGCCATCACGCGGCGAAGGGATGACCCGATAGAAAGTCGAGTCCGGGCTTCCCTTCTCTTCCCGACATGCGATTTACTCGCTCGCAGCAGATCGGCGCGCTGTTTCTATTGGCCTTGCTGATCGTGTTTGCGCTCTATCGAGGGTGCTAGTTGTGCGGGATCGGTTAGGCAAGGAACCCAGCAGCGGCGACGAGCCATCGACTCCCGAACCACTCTTACCCTTCGATCATAGCCCGATTAACGATCGCGAAGTAGAACCGGCTCCTTCAGCAAACTTGTTTTAGCCTTGAACGTCGACGACGTCCTGGCGGGTCACGATCCCGACGATACGGCCATACTCTTCAACGAGCAACGCAGGCGAACTCTTCAAGTATTTCACTGCGGTCTGTACGCTTATGTCCTCATTCACTACCGGCAAGGCTCGGTCCATCACATCAGAAACCGGCGACTGCATGAGCTCGCGGTTGTCGAGGAGCTTTCCCATCAATCTTCCCTCGCGCAGACTTCCTACAGACCTGCCTTCCTCGAGCACCGGCAACTGCGACAGCCCGTAAGTTTTCATCATGTGCAGCGCGTCGGCAACCTTATGTGCCGGGCCCACAGAGACCAGATGCGGAGTCAAATCATCCGCTTTTAGCTGATTGATCAGACCGACGGTCATCTTCTCGACGCCCAACATTCGCTTCTCCTTCATCCACTCGTCTGAGTGGAATTTCGACAAATACCTTTCCCCAGTGTCGGCCACCAGAAACACAACGACATCATCCTTGCCGAGATCTCTCGCAACCTGAAGCGCGGCTACCGCATTTGTTCCTGTCGAGCCGCCGCAGAAAATTCCCTCTTCGCGGCCCAGGCGGCGCGCCATCTGGAATGAGTCTCTATCGGTGACGTTGATGATTTGGTCGATGTACTTGAAGTGAACGTTCTCAGGGATGATCTCCTGCCCGATGCCTTCGACCAGATACGGTGTCGCCTGCATCAGCTTGCCGGTTTCTTTAAAGGTCTTGAACACAGAGCCGTAAGGATCGGCACCGATCACGCAAATCTTTGGGTTCTTTTCTTTCAGGTAGCGGCCGGTCCCGCTGATCGTTCCCCCGGTGCCTACGCCGGCAACAAAATGCGAGAGCTTCCCCTGAGTCTGTTCCCAGAGCTCCGGTCCGGTGGTCCGGTAGTGTGCTTCTGGATTCGCCGGATTGCCGTATTGAAACACGAACAAAGAGTTGGGGGTCTCCTTTGCGATCCGGCGCGCGGTATTGACGTAGTGGTCGGGCGAGTCGGGCTTGGCCGCGACCGGAACGACAACGACGTCGGCGCCGAGTGCCTTCAGATAGCGCACCTTTTCGACGGAGCACTTGTCGGTCATCACAAAAACAGCCTTGTAGCCACGCACGGCGCAAACGAGTGCGATACCGATGCCGGTGTTGCCGCTGGTTGCTTCGACCACCGTGCCGCCGGGCTTGAGACGACCATCGCGTTCGGCGGCATCGATCATCGAAACGCCTATTCGATCTTTTACAGAGCCGCCGGGGTTGAGCGATTCCATCTTGGCCAGCACTGTGGCGTCGATGCCTCTCGACAGTTTGCTCAGCTTGACCAGAGGAGTGTGTCCGATGAGGCCCAGAATGTTGTCGGTATAGTCCATGATTCCTCGATTTGAATTCCGCGGGGATTGTCAACAACCAGCCCGGAGAGTCTATCATCGCCCGTCGCAACAAGTCACTCGCAGCCTAAAACATGAGGCCTCATTCTGCTTGCGCATACACAGAATCGTCCACGCTATACAGTCCCTCTTGGACAGCCCACCTTGGAGTTCCAAACAACGCAATGCTATCCTCGAAACCGAGCCGACGAGTCACCAAAAATGAATGAAAGCTAAAGTGAAGACCAAAACAACCGACTCTATTTTGCGCCGGGGGCAAGCGCCGACGGAGGCCTGGGAGTTAGTCGGCAACACTCCTCTGCTTAAGCTTCGCAACATCACCGCTCCGTCGAGTCGAGTCGAGATCTATGCAAAAGCTGAGTGGTTCAACCCTGGCGGTTCGGTCAAAGATCGGCCCGCGCTCAGCATGATCTTGGATGGCGAACGTGCCGGCAAGCTGACCGCCGGGAAGATCATTCTGGATGCGACTTCCGGCAACACAGGCATCGCGTACGCCTGGCTCGGAGCCGCGCGCGGCTACAAAGTGAGGCTCGCTCTGCCCCAGAACGCCAGCGAAGAGCGGAAACGAATCTTGAGGAGTTACGGCGCGGAGCTTGTCTTAACGAGTCCGCTCGAGGGATCAGATGGCGCTATTCGCCAAGCCCGTAGGCTTTATGCTGAGAATCCTGGTCTCTATTTTTACCCAGATCAGTACAACAACCCGGCAAACTGGCAGGCTCACTACGAGACGACCGCGCTCGAGATTTGGGAGCAGACCTCAGGCCGGGTGACCCACTTCATCGCGGGTCTCGGCACTAGCGGAACTTTTGTTGGGACCAGCCGCCGCCTGAAGGAACTTAGACCCGAGATCAAAGCGATATCGTTTCAACCCGACTCGCCTTTTCACGGACTCGAAGGTTTGAAGCACATGGAGTCAGCCATCGTGCCGGGCATCTACGATTCGACGATTGCGGACGAGAACTACGAGATCGAGACCGAGCAAGCACAGGAATACACCCGCAGACTCGGCAGGCGAGAAGGCTTGCTGGTTGGAGTGTCGTCAGGAGCCGCGCTCGCGTGCGCACTGAAAGTGGCGGGGAAGGTAGAGTCGGCTGTGATTGTGACGGTTTTTCCGGATGCAGGGGACAAGTACCTGAGCGAAAGATTCTGGGATGAAGGCTAGTCTTTGCCGGAGGTAGGCGATGGCGAATACAAACAGAGCGCTATTGGTAATCGACGTTCAAGTCGGCATCATCGAAGCCATGCGAGCCTACCGAGGGCGCGAAGTTCTGGAGCAAATCAACAATCTGCTCACGAAAGCGCGCACTTCAGGCACGCCGATTATCTACGTTCAGCACGATGGTGAGAAGCGCCATCCTCTCGAGGTCGGCACTGAAGGATGGCAGATTCATCCGGCGATCAAGCCTCACCCTCAAGACCTGATCGTCCGCAAACGAGCTTCGGATTCTTTCTTTGAGACCACCCTCCAACACGAGCTTGAAGCGAGAGGCGTCGACCATCTCATCGTCGCCGGATGCATGACTGAATACTGCGTCGATACTACTTCACGCCGGGCAATCAGCATCGGCTACGATGTAACCCTGGTTAGTGACGCGCACACGACGATCGACAACAAGCTGCTGACGGCAGCGCAGATCATCGCCCATCACAACGCTCTGTTGGATGGCTTTGACGCGGGCCCCTACGCCATTACCGTGAAGCCCGGCGATGAGGTGATGTTCTAAGAGAAGATCAAGGACGAAGTGGCAATAAGAGCTAAACACGAACAGCTCGATCAAATACGGAAACACGGCGAGCAGACCTACCCTTATGAATGCTGCGGCTTTTTGATCGGGACTCGCGCGGGCGAGACAAATCTTCTCGACGAAGCCTATCCCGCAGAGAACGAATGTCAGGAGTCTCGCGAGACACGCTATTTGATCACGCCGGCGCAATCCAAACGCGCTGACGCATACGCACGGAGTCGGGGACTTGGCGTGATCGGCTACTATCACTCCCATCCGGATCATCCGGCGGCGCCATCGGGCTACGATCTCGATCATTCGTGTTGGCCGGGTGAGTCGTACATCATCGTCACCGTCGAGAGGGGAAAGGCTGGCGCGCTGAACTCGTTCACCAAGCCCGACTATACGCACTTCGAGCAAGAAGAGGTTTTGATCGAAGATTAGCGCTGGGAGCGCAGGCATCCCTGCCTGCTTGTCGGTTAATCGATTATCCGTTTTTACTGTGCCTCTCGGCGACAGCAGCAGGCAGCGATGGGGCGCTCCCAGGATGCCTGCGCTCCCAGCTTGCTTTTCTACGGCTCGACTCTACAATCAAACTTACGGAGAGATAGTGAGAAAGGCTGGAAGGAGACCCCCATGTCTGTGAACATCCTGATCCCGACCGCGCTGCGCAACTACGCCGGCGGCAGCGACTCGGTAGCGGTCGAGGCCAGTACCGTAGGCGATGCCCTGAACGCACTGACCAGTAAGTATCCCGAACTTAAAAGGCATCTTTATAACGACGAAGGCCAACTGCGACACTTCGTCAACATCTATATCAACGACGAGGACATTCGCTACGCTGAGAAGGGAGCGACGCCGGTCAAAGAAGGCGACGCCTTGAGCATAGTCCCATCGATTGCCGGCGGCGTTGCGGTGATCCAGGAGGAAGCCGCGAGAGCGGTTGAGTTGGACCGTGATGAGATACTTCGTTACAGCCGGCACTTGATCATGCCCGAAGTCGCATTGGAAGGGCAGAAAAAGATCAAGGCGGCGAAGGTATTATGCATCGGAGCGGGTGGGCTAGGCTCGCCGCTGGCGATGTATCTGGCGGCGGCCGGCGTAGGCAGGCTGGGTATCGTTGACTTTGACGTGGTCGATTTCACAAACCTCCAGAGGCAAATCATCCACTCGACCGCAAACGTCGGACGACTGAAGCTTGACTCCGCGAAGGAGCGCCTCGCCGAGATCAATCCTTATGTTCAGGTGGACACATATGAAGTCCCGCTAACTTCCTCGAATGCGTTCGAGCTGTTTGCGGATTACGACATCGTCGTAGACGGTACTGACAACTTCCCGACGCGCTATCTGGTAAACGATGCGTGCGTGCTGATGGGCAAACCGAATGTCTACGGTTCGATTTTCAGGTTCGAGGGACAGGCGACGGTGTTTTACGCAAAAGAAGGACCCTGCTACCGCTGTCTATATCCTGAGCCGCCTCCGCCCGGGCTTGTGCCGAGCTGCGCCGAAGGCGGCGTGCTCGGAGTCTTGCCCGGCGTGATTGGCGTCATCCAAGCGATCGAAACCGTAAAGCTCATACTCGGTAAGGGGGATTCACTGATCGGTCGGTTGATGTTGTTCGACGCGTTGAAAATGAAGTTCCGCGAGCTGAAGCTGAGGAAGAATCCCGAATGTCCGATCTGCGGAGCGAATCCGTCTATTCACGAGCTTATCGACTACAACGAGTTTTGCGGGATCACGCACCAGCCGCAGGTCGAGGTCGGTGAGGACTTCGAGATAACGCCGTTCGAACTCAAAGCCAAGATGGATCGCGGCGACAATTTCGTGCTGGTTGATGTGCGCGAACCTGAAGAATATGCGATATGCCGGATACCGGGCTCGAAGCTGATCCCTCGCGCTACATTGCCGGAGCGCTTGCACGAGCTTTCAAGCGCGGACGAAATCGTCGTCCACTGTCGCAGCGGCGTGCGCAGCGGCGGGGCCGTCGAGTTCATGAAGCAGGCGGGCTATCGCAAAGTGAAAAATCTGGTCGGCGGGATTCTGCGCTGGTCTGATGATGTTGATCCGACCGTGCCAAAGTACTGATTGAGCTTGTAGGGGCGGCGCCCCGTGGCCGCCCTTACCTTGGCAATACTGCGACTCGGTCCAACAAAGTCGGCCGCGGAGGGCGACGCTACAGCCTCGTCATGCGCGCATCAACGGAGAAAGAACAACCCCACCCACTGCCAAAACCGGTCATCGAAAGACTGAAGGCCGCGATAAGCGACAAGCATGTTCTCACCGACCCCGACGAGTTATTCGTCTACGAAGCCGACGCACTCACGATTCACAAGCACATACCATCCGCGGTGGTCATTCCCGGCACCGCTGAAGAAGTAGCCGCACTGGTGAAAATCCTTGCGGAGGCAAAGATTCCCTTCACGCCGCGCGGCGCCGGCACCGGACTCTCCGGAGGGGCGCTCTCGCTTCAAGGCGCGGTGATCTTCGAACTTGCCCGACTCAATAAGATTCTGAAGATCGACTATGAGAACCGCCTGGCTGTCGTCGAAACGGGCGTTATCAACATTCATCTTTCTCAGGCGACAGCGCCCTTCGGATTTCACTACGCGCCCGATCCTTCGAGTCAAATGGCCTGCACGATTGGAGGGAACGTCGCCGAGAACTCAGGTGGCCCTCACTGCTTGAAGTATGGGATGACCGTCAATCACGTGCTCGCGGTCGAAGTCGTCTTACCGTCAGGAAAGATTGTGACGCTCGGCGGCGGCGGAGTCGACCTGCCGGGCTACGACCTGTTGGGAACATTTGTCGGCTCGGAGGGCACGTTCGGAATCGCGACCAAAGCAACCTTGAAGCTGACCCGTATGCCTCAAATGGTGAAGACGCTGCTCGCGGAATTCATGACAGTGACCGACGCGAGCCGCAGCGTTTCCCAGATCATCGCTGGCGGCATTCTACCCGCGGCGCTCGAGATGATCGATCGGGCCACCATACAGGCGATCGAGAATTCGATCTTCGCAGGTGGGTTTCCAACAGACGTCGCCGCACTGCTGATCATCGAGGTTGACGGCCTGGCGGCAGGGCTTGAGGAGACTGCGGCTCGAGTGGTTGAGATCTGCCGACGCAACAACGCGAGAGCGGTCAGAGTCGCGAAGGATGCCGCCGAGCGGGAGCGATTGTGGGCGGCTCGCAAGCGGGCCTTTGGGGCGATGGGAAGGATCCGAGCCGACCTGATGGTCCAGGATGCAGTGATTCCCCGCTCTCGTTTGCCCGAGGTGCTCGATGAGATCTATCGAATCGCAGGTCGCCACAAGCTGACGGTCGCTAATGTGTTTCACGCGGGCGACGGCAACTTACACCCGAACATCAGCTTTGACGGTCGGGATCCGGATCAGGTGCGGAGCGTGGCGGCCGCTTCGAGGGAGATAATGGAGCTCTGCGTCGGCGTAGGCGGGTCGATCACCGGTGAACACGGCGTCGGGATGGATAAGATTGAATCCATGCGGCTGATCTTCTCGGAGAGCGACATGCAGCGGATGCTCGCGGTGAGAGATGTATTCAATCCGCTGGGCCTGTGCAATCCGGGCAAGGTGATTCCCACATTCAAGACCTGCCGATATTGTGGATTCGGGATGGAGGACTTCAATCACAGGCTGCTGGCGCCTCACGGGATAAGTGCTGCTTGACGAGTTGGATGATGGCTTCTCTCAGATTTGTCTCAGGACCCCGAACCGGCGAGATGATCCTTCTCGATAAGGACAAGGTTACGTTTGGCCGGGCCAAGTCTTCTGATTGTGTGATCGCTCATCCGACCGTTTCTCGAGAGCACTTCATCGTTGAGCGCAACAATGGAAAGCTCTTCCTGGTTGATCGGGGAAGTGAGAATGGCACTCACGCAAACGGCGAGCGGGTTTCGTGGGTCGAACTCAATGAGGGTGACAGGATTCAAGCTGGCCCGTTCACGCTCGTTTTTCAGATCGCGGACGGAGAACAGCCGTTCGCCGAATCGGCCGAAGCGGGCGCACAACCGAGCGCCGAGTATACAGAGTCGCCCTCTCTCGACACGACCCAATCTGGAATCCACCCCAGTCACTACCTCCAGGGCATCGAACACTTCAATGCCGGGAGGTACTTCGACGCACACGAGGTATGGGAAGAAATCTGGCTCCGATCTTCCGGCGATACAAAAACTTTCTATCAGATGCTCATTCAGGCGGCAGTCGGTTTACATCACTACGAGCGTGGCAATCCGCGGGGAGCACGAGGAATGTATGCAAACGTAGTAGACAAGCTGGAGCGACTGCCTTCGTTCCTGATGTCCCTCGATCTGAATGACTTCTCTCGCCAGTTTAGAGGCTTCTTCACCGAACTGATCGAAGGTGACAACGAGGGCGCTCCTCCGACCGACCGGCCCCGCCCGCGGATTCGTCTGCTCTCGCGCGAAACCACCGACTGGAGCCTTTGAACTTCGAATGATGGCAGAAATAACGCTAGCCAGATCCATCTCCTCCATAATCGGCGACGATCACGTTACAATCGAACCTGAGTTGTACATCGATGGTTTTCGCCAAAAGCTCCTTGCTCGACCCGCGTCCGCCGAAGAAGTCGCGGCGTGTATCAGGGTCTGCTCGGAGTCTGGCGCCACGGTGTTTCCGGCTGGGCGGATGACGTGGCTCGACTGCGGCAATCCAACAAAACGTCCTGAACTCATACTGAGCCTCGAGCGGATGGTGCGCATAACAGACTATAGCCCACCCGATTTAACCGCCACCGTAGAAGCAGGGTTGAGGCTAAGCGACTTCAATGCGGTAACTTTGCCGCAACGCCAGTGGTTACCGCTTGACCCACCGGGCTTCAGATCCGGGTCGCTCGGAGCAATCGCAGCGTGCAATTCGAGCGGCGCACTCAGATTGGGATTCGGGTCGCCTCGCGATTACGTAATCGGTTTGAAGCTTGTTCACGCTGACGGAACCGAAAGCAAGTCGGGCGGCAAGGTAGCTAAAAACGTCGCCGGCTACGACATGAACAAGCTCTATGTCGGCAGCCACGGCACGTTGGCGATCATAACGGAGCTTACCCTCAAGCTTCGGCCGCTGCCCGATCTCAGTTCGACCGTGGAGGTCACTTCGAAGGACCGCGGTTCGCTCTTTGAACTTGCCGGACGGGTCTTGGGCTCGGAGCTTCAACCGGCATCGGTCGTTCTCACGCGGCGACTCAGGGACTCGGCGTCGTCTCGTCTGCCTGAGGATGCGCTGATGATTCGATTCATCGGCAGCGAGGCGGCGGTCGACCATCAGGTGGACTGGGTGATCAGATCGATCGACCACAACTACCACACGAAGGTGTTGGCTGAGCAGGAAGCTCAGGCGGTCTGGGCAGAGGTTGCAGACTTCGATAACCACGCGATACGACTCAGACTTAGTTTGCGGTTATCGGATGCGCCGGCGGTGTTCGAGAGCGCGCTCCGGAGTCATTTTGACTGCGTTGCTTCGGTCGACATCGGCACTGGTATAATCCGATTGGCGTTCGACGCGGATGAGCGATCTGCTGTCGGCCAGATCGAGTCGCTTCGCGCGAGCGCTGCCGCGCACCGGGGCTCGCTGGTGATTGAAAAAGCATCGGCAGCGGTAAAGCGTGCGGGGGACGCCTGGGACGATGTTGGCTCGACGGCGGATCTTATGCGATCAATAAAAGCCAGGTTCGATCCCCAATCGTTGTTGAACCCCGGCAAGTTTGTATTAGGTTTGTGATGGTAACCACCGGCCATAAAATCGAGCCTCGAGGAACACTTGCTTCGCTGCTCGAATCGAACACGGAAAAGCTGCTCACATGTGTTCATTGTGGCCTATGCCTGCCCGCTTGCCCCACCTATCGACAGCTTGGCAATGAGAACGATTCCCCGCGCGGACGCATTTACCTGATGCGAGGAGTCGTCGAAGGAAACATTGGGCTGGGTGAGGCATTCATCTCACACATCGATCTATGTCTGGGTTGTCGTGGTTGCGAGACTGTTTGCCCGTCGGGTGTCCCTTATGGCCACCTGCTCGAAGCGGCGCGCGTCGAAGTAGCAAAGGAAAAATCGGCGCGCGGCAGCTCGTCTGAAACTCTGCAGCGGGTCGTCCTCAACCAGGTGTTCACGCGAACCTGGCTGCTTCGAGCAGCGATGGCGTTGGCTCGCTGGTTTCGAGATAGTGGATTGGCCCGGGCAGTATTCAGCGGCCCCCTGGTTCGCGGGAGACCTCGCTTCGCTTTGGCGCTTCTGCTCGCGAGCCGTTCGAGCTTCGCCAGAGTAAGATCCCGCACGAACTCAACGGAGAAGGTGCAAACGACTGGCGCGACGCGGGTCGCGTTGCTCAAGGGTTGCGTTATGGAGGGCCTTTTCCGGGAAACCAATCGGGCGACCAGTCGTGTAATCGCTCGGAACGGATACGAACTCGCGGATGCTGACGGGCAGGGGTGCTGTGGCGCGATTCACGCACACGCCGGACAGCTCGAGGTCGCAAAGGATCTCGCTCGAATAAACATTGCGGCTTTTCTTGAAAGCGGGGCCGATAGAATAATCGTCAACGCCGCCGGCTGTGGAGCGGCGATGAAGGAATATAGGAGTCTGCTTGCTGATGATCCGTTATTTGCGGATCGAGCCCGCGAGTTCAGTGCCAGGGTCAGAGACGCTTCTGAATTCTTGCTTGAAGCAGGCATTCTCCAGCCCGCCGGCCGCACCGAGCGGCGAGTGGCGTATGATGCGCCGTGCCACTTGATCCACGCGCAGCAAATCAGTCAGGCGCCCGTCGATCTGCTGCGAGCAATTCCGGGCATCACGCTTGTTCCGCTGCGAGGCTCCGAGAGTTGCTGCGGAGGCGCCGGCATCTATAATCTTCAACATCCGGAACTAAGCACCGATATTCTCCGCGACAAGATTGCGAGCATAAAGGAAGCCGGCGCCGACACCGTTGCGACGGGCAATCCCGGGTGCATTATGCAGATTGGCGCGGGGCTTCTCCTGAGCGGCCTTCGGGTGGCGGTCATACATCCGATCGAGCTCCTTGACGCGGCATACGAGAGGTAGCCGAAACATTGATCCGCAAGGGCGCACTTGGCTTTTGGGTTTTGATTCGATGCCAGAAAGGCTTGCAATTCGACTGTCCTTGCTAATCCTGCCGCTGATGGTTTCGTTCCAGGTCAGCGGCCGCAGCGCTCAGTCCAATCAGTATGGGCCCGAGGTAAAGTCGTTCCTTGACTTGATGCGTCACGAAGAGGACGAGCTCGAGTTTCAGATCAAGCACAACGAGATATCACGGCTGGACTACCTTCGATCAAAGACGCAAATCTCGATTCATCGTAAAACGGTCCTCGATTTGGTCAAGCAGACCGGCGAGGACAACGTTCCCGAGCTCCACGTGGTTGTTGCTTCAGGGCTGGACCAGTTGATCGAAGATGGAACAAGCGTGATAAAAGGCATCAAGCGGGGTGATATTATCAAGACCAAGTGGCGCTATCTTGGCAGCGTTCATCGAGGAGAGGTCTTCTACATTTTCGAGCGCTTGACGGTCAAGTAAGAACCCCATCCTTCCGTAGGATTTCTTTCTTTTGCCTATCCATAAAGGAACAGAACTGTTGACTTTGAGTGGATGCTCGTTAATATCGGCGTAGTCCGTGAGCTGTCGACGGCACTGTGCCCCTCAAGCTCGTTTTGAGCTTCTCATCATTTGCCCTGTCAGATTCTGAAGTGCCCTCATCAAACTGGTGGACAGCAAATCGGTAGAGCAGAGACACGCAAAGGATTCCTCACGATGTCGACGATCAACTTTTCGCAAGTAGTCCAGACAATGCTTGCGGTTTCGGACAAAATATCGGATTTGATCTTCTCACCGGGCCGGCCGCCTCAGGTAGAGTTAATCGGGAAACTGACTCCAGTGAACCTGCCTGGTATGGAGGTGCTAACCCCGGCTCACACAGCGGGGATTGCGAAGGCGCTGGTCGGCAGCAACAAGACTGCGGAAGAGTCGCTTGAGAAGCACGGATCGGCCGATCTGTCATTCAGCCTTACCGGGCTGTCGCGGTTCCGGGTCAACATATTCAAACAGCGGGGTACTCATGCCATCGTGATGCGCGTTGTGCCTAATGACATACCGTCCTTCGAGCAGCTTGGGGTGCCGCCCGTCTTAAAAGAAGTTGCGGAGATGAAGAACGGCATCGTGCTGCTGACAGGACCCACCGGCTCAGGCAAGTCCTCGACGCTGGCCGCCATCATAGACTTGATAAATGAGACTAAGCACTACCACATCGTGACCATCGAAGATCCCGTCGAGTTCATGCACCGCCACAAGAACTGCACGGTTCACCAGCGAGAGTTGCATTCGGACACCTCCAGCTTCGCATACGCGTTGAGGGCCGCGCTTCGTCAGGCGCCCAAAGTAATCCTGGTGGGCGAGATCCGCGATCTTGAAACCTGCGAGGTTGCTCTTGAAGCGTCAGAGACCGGTCACCTCGTATTGTCGACTCTACACACTACCGACGCGGTCAAGACGGTCGAGCGCCTAATCGGGATGTTTCCCAAGAGTCAGGAGCACATCATTCGAATGAGGCTAGCCGGAGCGTTCCGTTTCATCGTTTCTCAGCGGCTCATGCCGCGAGCAGACGGCCGAGGCCGAGTTGCGGCTATTGAAATACTAAAATCAACCGCGCGAACCCGTGACTATGTGGAGAAGGGAGAACGAGAAGGCAAATCGCTTTACGACGCTATGCGGGATGGCAACCTCGATGGAATGCAGGTGTTCGATGGCGAATTGGAGCGCATGGTTCGTACAGGAATCATAACGATGAGCGAGGGCTTGGCCTACTCGACAAACCGCCAGAACCTGCTTCTTCAACTCTCGGATCTGGGCGGCGGCTCGGTAGACGAGATGATGGGGATGGATTCGCGCACGAGCGACCTTATCGCGTAGATGCGACAAAAGAGCTTGTGCCAGATCGCCTCCACATCCGGGTAAGAAAAACCATTTTATTCAAGCATCAAGGAACCGGAGAGCGATTCGCAATTTCGGTCAGGCGTAATAGCGAGTTGCGCCGACATGGACAAAGGAAGCGACTATTGGGACCGCAGAAGCGCACGCAGGTTTCCGGTCAGTTGGGAAGTAGCGGTCAGGGGAATGAACCACACCGGCGCAAGCTTCGACGAGGCCGGAACGCTCGCGGATCTGAGCTCGCTTGGCGCGTTCTTGCAAATGACCAAGTTCGTAAATCTGGGTGAGAGGCTCGAGCTACGAGTCAGGATACCGTTTAAACGGAATAGCTGGATCACGTACGAAGCGCAGGTCGTCCGAGTAGAACAGGCCAGCACCAAATCTGGAGTCGCGCTGAAGTTCGACACCGCACTGCCGGGCTTTATCGAGCGGTGATCACGGTCACCGCAACGGCGTTACGCGCAAGTCGCGTTTCGCGCCTGCAGCTTGAGTATCCTCTCCTTCAACCGCTTCAGTACCTCTTCCCGCTCGATCCTGGTTGTGCAGTGACGGAGGGTTTCCACGAGACCATCGATCTCTCCGGCCAACGCTCGCCCAGGGTCCTCGGCCCAATCCGTTGGCTTGGGTGGCTCTGTTTCGGGGGCGGCTCCGAAGACCCGATCGATCGCCGCCCAAAACAATTCAATGCGGATGGGTTTTTCCAGACAGCAGTTTGCCCCAGCCGCCTCTGCCTCAACCAGGATCATCGGACCGCAACCGCTTATGACTATTATGGGCGTCGATTTGATTCGCTCGTCCTTACGAACCGAACCGATAAAATGAAGACCGCTCCGACCGGGCAGAGCGATGTCGGTGATTATCAAATCGGGCTGCTGCTGACGGGCGACCGCCAGACCTTGTTCTGCCTCGGTCGCGGTGCTAACGGTATAGCCTTTCAGCTGAAGCAACTCAGCAAGGGGATGCAAGGTATCAAAATCGTCTTCTACGACAAGGACCGTCCTCATAATGCGCGTGTCCTTTCCAATGTTTTTCCGCGGAAGAGATACGTGAGGTCAGTCGTTTTTATGCCGGACTGGGCGAGAGTCAAATCCTACGAAGACATCATACATTCCAAGGGTCTTTCGCGCAACGACCTTTCGTCGGTGACGGCGAATTGGTTCGAAAAGATACCCTTGAGCGCAGTCGGTGCGCGTGGTATATTCCGTCACGCCTCCTGAGTGCCTCTAAACCGACTTAATCGCAAGCGAATGTTTGAATCTCGTCAGTGCGCATCCCCATGAACGCTGGAGCTTTTCGGAGTAATTGCCGGATCAGAACCGGAAATGAGCGAACGGTCACACTTGAAAAGTAATCTCGGATTCGGAAGCTCGCCTGGCCCGGTCGAGTCGGCGCTCGGTGATTAGATATGCGCAGAAAGCTTCATTGGCTGTTGATTTCGCGGCTCGCCATGGCGGCGGTGCTGTTGGCGATTGTTGGCCTTACCGAGCGAGACAATACGCCGCGCTCCTTCATCCCGGTGCTCACCGCAGTGGCGGCCGTCACGGTAGTCCTTTCCGCATTTTATCTAGCAGCGCTTCGAACCGGTCTCGGACACAGGGTACAGGGCTACATTCAGTTCTCGATGGACATCTGCGTAGTCACCTGGCTGGTTTATCGCACTGGCGACGTGGAATCTCCCTTCCTCGCACTCTATCTTGTGATCATTTTTGCAGCGTGTGCCCTGTTGGGAAGGACCGGGGTCTCTTTGGTGGGCGCCCTGGGCGGGGCGTTGTACGTGGTAGTGGGCGTTCTTACGATGAGCAGACTTCTGCCGCGAGCGGTAGGGTGGCCGCCATACGAAGGCGTCGAGCTGTCCTGGACTCAGTTCATGTTCTCGCTAAACCTGGTCGCGATCTTTGCGGTCGCGATCCTGTCCAGCCAGCTCGCAGAGCGGATTCGACGCAGCGAGATCGAGCTTGCCAGCGCGACCAGAGACCTGGCCGACTACAGGTTGTTTAACGACCGCATCATTGAGAGCATGCGGAGCGGCCTGGTTACAACGGATCTGCTCGGACACATCATCACCTTCAACCGAGCCGCGGAAGAAATCACCGGCTACCGGGCAACCGATGTACGCGGCAAAAAGATCTTTACCATCTTCGGAGACATTGAAAAGCAGATCGAAGCGGGACTGGAATCGATTCGAACGCGTACGCGGCTGCCGCGCTTCGACATCGGGTGCCGGACCGCCGACGGCGGCGAAATCCACCTTGGATTCTCCGTCGCGCCGCTGGTCGACGAAGCTGACAGCTCGCGCGGTTACGTGCTCACCTTCCAGGATCTAACTGAAGTGATGGAATTGGAGCGCGAGGTACGGCGTCAGGAGCGGCTGGCAGCGCTTGGGAAGATGGCGGCCGGGTTGGCACACGAGATTCGCAACCCGCTTGCTTCGATGCGTGGCTCGGTGCAGGTGCTTGCGAGCGAATTGAGCTTCTCGCAGGATCAGTCGCAATTGATGCAGATAGTTCTCCGAGAATCGGACCGGCTGAATCGAATAGTTTCCGACTTTCTCACCTATGCAAGACCACCGAAGATCGAACGCACCGTGATCGAATTGGCTAGCTTGCTGTCGGAGACAATTGCGCTGTTGCGCAACAGCCCGGAGCTGCGGCCAGACCATTTGATAAGAGAGAAGTATCCCGACGAGCCGCTGCTGTATCAGGGTGACCCTAACCAGATGCGCCAGATATTCTGGAACCTTGCGCGGAATGCAATTCAAGCAATGCCCCAAGGCGGCGAGCTAAACGTCGTGCTTGAGGCGAGACCAAACCGAGATGTGACGATTGCGTTTAGCGATACCGGGCAGGGGATGAGCCGCGAACAGAAGGAGAGATTGTTTGAACCGTTCAACTCTTCCAGCGGCGGCACCGGGCTCGGAATGGCAATAGTGTATCAACTGGTGCGAGACCACAGCGGCAAGATAGTTGTTGAGAGCGAAGCTGGCAAGGGCACGCGAATGGCCAGTAAACTGCCTGCCGGCAGCCGAGTTGCATAACAGAGCGCCAGTTCCCATGATGCTTCCCGCGCAGATTCAGCCCCACCATCAATTATGGCGAATGTTTGATGAAGTGAACTGGGAGACGTAGTAATGGAAAAGCTGCTAGTTGTCGACGACGAGCGAAGCATGCGCGAGCTGCTCGAGCTCGTCTTGAAGCGCGAAGGCTATGGCGTGCATACGGCCGAGAACGGCACTCGCGCGCTCGAGCTGATCCGGCAAAATGTGTATGACCTGATTATATCTGACGTGAAGATGCCCGATATCAACGGCATCGACTTGCTGGCGCGGGTGCGCGAAATCTCACCCGAGACTATGGTCATCATGATCACCGCTTTCGCCACGGTTGATACCGCTCGGAGGGCTTTCAAGCTTGGGGCCGAGGACCTGGTCATAAAAGACGCCGGCTTCGATGTCGAAGAGTTGAAGGTATCAGTCGGAAAGGTGCTCGAAAAGAAACACCTTCGCCAGGAAAACGTTTTGCTCAAGCGCGAGTTGCGCCAGCGCAACTCGCTCGACAACATAATCGGGCGCTCGCCGCAGATGCAGGCCATCTACCAGATGATTGAAACGGTGGCCGTCACTACCTCGACCGTGCTGATAACCGGTGAGTCGGGCACCGGTAAAGAACTCGTCGCCCGAGCCATACATAGCACGTCGGATCGGGCCGCCGCTCCGTTCGTGTCAATCAACTGCGGCGCCTTCACCGAAACGCTGCTCGAATCGGAACTATTCGGTTATATGAAAGGATCGTTCACCGGCGCAAATTCAAATCGCAAGGGTCTATTCGAGGCGGCCGAGGGCGGAACCATTTTTCTCGACGAGATTGGCGAGACGACGCCGGCGATGCAAGTGAAGCTGCTGCGCGTACTGCAAGAGCGCGGCATTCGGCGCGTCGGCGGCCTGGAAGAGATCGCGGTTGACGTGCGCGTCGTCGCCGCAACCAATCGCGACCTATCGCAAATGGTCGAGGATGGTGCCTTCCGTAATGATCTCTACTATCGCATTAGCGTGATCCCAATGGAGATGCCGCCGTTGCGCGCTCGAAGGACCGACATTCCAGAACTTGTCCATCACTTCATGGAGAAGTACAGCCTTGCGGCAAACCGGCCGACGATTGAGATTTCCGAAG
>CAZOOE010000024.1:14806-26660 GCA_964581275.1 uncultured Clostridia bacterium | reverse complement strand
GAATGCGATAGACAAGAGCGGGGCGCAAGCCCACCTTCCTGACCTTGAATCTGGCTAGTCGAACTGAGCGGGGCAATCCCACCTATTTCAAGCCTTACCCCGACCCTTTCGACTCGTTTTCGCTTCGTCCTCTTGTCGTCTGGGTACTGAGCTTGCCTATCACTGATTCGGACTCCAAACCAGCGTGGCTACGTATTGATTCGATACGGCTGCGGGTTCGTCATGCACATCGTGAGTACATTGTTCAGGGAGGATGCTATGAAACACTGTCTTATTCGTAACGGTCTGAGCCTAGTTGCGATCGCAACTCTTCTGCTTTCGATCACACACCCTACACCAGGCTATTCAGTTCTTACACACGAAGCGATAGTTGACTCAGCGTGGAATGATTCGATCAAGCCGATCTTAATGAAGCGATTTCCGCGCGCGACCGCCGTGCAGTTGCGCGAGGCTCATGCCTACGTTTACGGGGGCGCGATCATTCAAGACATGGGTTACTACCCCTTCGGGAGCAAGTTCTTCACCGACCTCGTGCACTACGTTCGAAGCGGCGATTTCATTGAAGCACTGCTTGGCGAGTCCCAAGATCTAGACGAATACGCATTCGCCCTGGGAGCGCTGGCGCACTACGCTGCAGACAACAACGGTCACGCCATCGCAGTCAATCGCACTGTTCCGGTCCTTTATCCGAAGCTGCGAGCGCGGTACGGCGACAGAGTTACATACGTCGAAGACCCGACAGCGCACCTCAGGACTGAGTTTGGTTTCGACGTCGTTCAGCTGGCGCGCGGAAGCTACGCAAGTCAGTCATATCACGATTTCATCGGGTTCAAGGTGTCGAAGCCGGTGCTTGAGCGCGCATTCAAGAAGACCTACGGCATCGAGATTACAGACGTATTCGCAAATCTTGATCTGGCTCTTGGGACCTACCGACGCGCAGTCAGCGCTGTGATTCCCGAATTAACCAAAGTGGCGTGGGAGACGAAAAAGGATGAGATTGAAAAGACCACGCCGGGCGTCACTCGCGACAAATTCATCTACCGGGTGTCTCGCTCGGAGTACGAGAAAGAATGGGGCAACAAATACGACAAACCCGGACCGCTTGATAAGACTCTCGCGTTATTCCTACGCGTTGTTCCGAAGGTCGGGCCTTTCGCTCCGCTTGCGTTTAAGCCACCTACCCCGGAGGCTGAGCGGTGGTTTATCGAAAGCTTCAACGCAACAGTCAAGGGTTATAACACCCTGCTTCTGCAGGCGCGCAACGGGAAGCTGAACCTTCAAAACAAGGACTTCGACACCGGGGAGCCGACGCGAGCCGGCGAATACAAGCTCGCAGATGACACCTATGCGAAGCTGTTGGACAAGTTGGCGAGGCGCGATTTCGATAGCGTAAGCTCCGAGTTGCGTCAAAACCTGGTTGCGTTTTACAACGATTTGAACGCGCCGAATGCCACAAAGCGAGACAAGGAGGATTGGCAAAACACCTTACGGGCGCTTGATAAGTTGAAGGCTACTGCGACGCGAGCCGAACGAGCAAACCAACGCTGATAACCCCGGGATCAGTCGCTCGCAAGGCCGTCTGGGTTCTCGACCTGAAAGCCCGCGTTCACCCAGCCGTTGGTTCCGCCGACTACGTTGTAGACCTCGGCGAACCGATGGCGTTGAAGAATGCTGGTCGCGGCGCTCGAGCGATAACCGCTTGCGCATATGACTGCCGTTGGACGATTTGAATTCAAGCTTGAAACTTCTTGTTCAAGGTGCGCCAGCGTCACATTGATCGCGCCCGGAACGTGACCGTTGTCGTATTCGCCGGGCCGTCGCACATCCACCAGTTGAAGTTGTGCGCCTTCCAAGATGCGATAGTGAAGCTCATCGACCGGCATCTGAGGAATCGCTGAGATTTTGAGTCCCGCCCGGTCCCATGCGCGCATACCACCGCCCAAATACCCCACAACACTGTCAATGCCTACCCGTGCAAGCCGCATCACCGCTTCATCAACCGCCGCAATGTCGTCGGCGATCAGAACGATCGGTGTTCCCATCCGGATCAGCGTGCCGCACCAGGTGGCAAACTGCCCGCTCAGCCCGATGTTCAGCGCCCCCGGAACATGGGCATTCCCGAATGCGGCCGATGGTCGAACGTCGAGAACCAAATGGCCCAATTTTGAAAGATTGTTCACATTTCCGGGTGTAAGCTCGTTCGGCCTTGGCAACTCTTCGAGGGCCGGGGCGCCGGTGCGGTTGATCTCCGCATCGCGAGGAAAGTAGGCCGGTGCTTCTGGCAAGTCGGCAGTCATCATCCGAACAAACTCGGCTTGAGACATGGGCCTCAACGCATAGTTGAAACGCCGCTGCTCGCCGATCGTCGATGAAGTCTCTTTTGAAATGTTGCGCCCGCACATCGAGCCGGCTCCGTGCGCCGGATATACTTCGACGGCATCGTCGAGTCTCAATAGTTTGCTGTGCAAGCTGTCGTAAAGAGTAGCAGCCATCTGCTCGGCAGTATACCCGCGACCCCCCGCGAGGTCCGGCCGGCCTACGTCGCCGATGAACAGCGCATCACCGGTCAACACCTTCTGAGGCTGTGACGAGACGTCGTTGTCGATCACCAAAATTGAAATGCTCTCAGGGGTGTGACCCGGAGTCTCGAGAAAGCAAAGCGTAACTCGGCCAAGCGTGATCTGTTCGCCGTCATTGATCGCTCGATGAGGGAACGTGGCTCCGGAGCTGGCGCCGAAAATTATTTCGGCGCCGGTGCGCGAAGCAAGCTCGCGATGTCCGCTGACAAAATCCGCGTGCAGATGCGTCTCGATGACATGCTTGATCTTAAAACCCTGAGCATCGGCCTCCGCAATATACTGATCGACGTCACGTTGAGGATCAACTACCGCCGCTTCGCCCTCGGAACCGATCATATAAGAGGCGTGGGCGAGACACCCGAGATAAAACTGTTTGAAGTACACTTGCAATCCTCCCGCGACAGACTTCAGCCCGTAGTTTACTAGTTAGCACATCAAGCGGTCGACCGCGCGTCAATAACCTTCTCGTTCGAGACCCACTTTTCCTGTGAACGACCGATAGAGATAGAAGAAGTAGCAAAGCGCCAGGACCATTCCGATGCTCCACCATATGATCCCTATCCCAAGACCGTAGCTCGGGGCCGCGGCGGTCACTCGGTCAGTCCATTGTCAAACAACCGCACCGTCGAACGATCATCGAGAGATGCAAGGATCTCACGGAAGGACCTTTTCAGCACCGGGTGCGTCAAATCCGAAGCGATCTCGCAAAGCGGCTCGAGTACGAAGCGCCGCAGGTGCATGCGCGGGTGCGGCACGAACACATCGGTCCGGTCGATGACCGACCACTCCGTCTCTTGGCCATACTTCGAATGCGCGATGATAGCGTCCCCGAATAGAAGTAAATCAATGTCGATCACTCGGGGTCCGTTGATGACGGTGCGCTCGCGGCCCATTGCGTGCTCGATCTTGATCAGTTCGGAAAGAAAAGCCTCGGCGTGAACAGTGGCGATTGTCTCCTGATCCTCGAGAACCGGCCCGCGCTCCGAAGTAAGTCCCGCACGAATCTTCGTTTCGATCACCTGATTCAGAAACCAGGACTGGTCAGTGAAGCCGACGGGCTCGGTTTCGTAAATCGAGGAGCGGCGGGCGATCTCGATCCCGAGTTTCTCTATGCGCGCGACTGCCTCGCGAAGATTCGCCTCGCGATCTCCGACGTTCGAGCCGAGCCCGAGATAGACCGTGATCTCCGATTCTCGCGTGCCTTCGCTGTTTGTCATTGTTCACCGGTTATCATAGAGTCACACTTCGATGGCGGCAACGGTTACCATAACAAAGCGAGGCGCCGAGCGAGTGCACGCGCGTCACTGCTGGATCTATCGCAGCGACCTCAAGGATCAGGGCGGCGCCCAGGCGGGAGAAATCGTCCGGGTTGTGGACTCGCGCGGGCGGATGTTGGGATGGGCGCTCTACAGCTCGCGTTCACAGATTGCGCTTCGAACGGTCTCGTTCGAAGACGTTGAGATCAATCGAAGCTTCTGGCTCTCGAGACTTGCTTCGGCGGAGCAGTTGCGCGACCAAGTCGTGCGCGACGCGACGGCTTACCGGTTGGTCTATGGCGAGAGCGATCAGCTGCCATCCCTGATCATAGATCGCTACAACGACTGCTTTGTGATTCAAACGCTTTCGCAGGGAATGGACTCGCTCAAGCAGATGTGGATAGAGCTGCTAGCCGAGCGATTCAGCCCTCGCGCCATCGTCGAGCGCAACGAGGCCCGGGTTCGCGACCTGGAAGGCCTGGCTCGGACGGCGGGACCTGTGTACGGCCCTGACCCGGGCGAGTTTGTGATCGAAGAGAGTGGGGTGCGACTCGCGGTCAACCTTGTTGAAGGACAGAAGACCGGGGCGTTTCTGGATCAGCGCGAGAATCGGATCGCCGCCGGCAGCTACGCTCGCGGACGAGTGCTCGACTGCTTCACTTATCAAGGCGCCTTCGCTCTTCACCTCGCGCGCGGAGCCGAACAGGTGATCGCGGTCGATGTCTCGGCGCCGGCGATCGCGCAGGCCAGGGGAAATGCTGAGTTAAACGAGGCGCGCAATATCGAGTTCATCGAGGCGAACGTCTTCGATTTGTTGCGAGAAATGGGGCAGTCAGGTGAGCGTTTCGATGTGATCAATCTCGATCCGCCGGCCTTCGCAAAAAACCGCGCTGCCGTTGACGGCGCGGCGCGGGGCTACAAGGAGATCAATCTGCGCGCGATGAAGATGCTCAAGCCCGGCGGCGCGCTCATCACCTCCAGCTGCTCGTATCATATGAACGAAGAGTCGTTCTTAAACGTGCTTGCCGGCGCTGCCGCGGACGCTGGCCGTGGCGTACAGCTTATCGAGAAGCGCACTCAGTCCCGAGATCATCCGGTGTTGATCTCGATGCCCGAGACCCACTATCTCAAGTGCATGATCCTGCGCGTCGGTTGACCGAGAGGCCGCGAGGCCTGCGGCGAACCTGCCGAGCGATCCGACCCCAATCGAGTTTACGCATCACTCATCACGGTTCACGCATCACTGTTCGCGCCTCAGGTTTCTCTTCTACCGCACAGTTGCCGTGACCTTCGCCGTCCCGACGTTCGAGCTCGAGTCTGCGCAGCGAAATGCGATCAAGTGCTCGCCCGGCTTATCGAATCTCACTTTCACCTTGAAGCTTTCGTGCGCGGAATCGGCTATCCCGTCCGCCGGAAAAATCAACTGCCACGTGCCTCCGTCGACGCTGTATTCGCCCCGCACAATTCGGCTCGTCAGGTCGGTTGCGTCAAAGACCACCTCCGCGGTCTGCCCCGAGATGGAGGGACCGGTCACCTTAATGGCCGGCGGCGTGTTGTCGATCTCAATTGCGTCGGTGATTTGTTCATCGGTGAGTGCGAGTTCTTTCGTGTTGCCCGGCTCATCGGTCGCGATGATCTTGAACAGGTAGGTTCCGTCGGGAAGCCGGTTGCCATCGATCGTGTAGTAGGTTTGTGTGAGACTCTCTGCCAACGAGTGCCATTCGGTCTCGCCCAGAGTTCGATAGAACACTTTGTAGTTCATCGTGTCGTCATTTGGATCAGTTGCCTGCCAGGTGAGCGTCCTCGCGCCCTTCTGAAAGAACCGCCGCGGTGGCACATTCATCACGACTCCGAACAATTGCGGATCCAGGCCGGAAGACGCGATCGAGGGATCGACCGCAAGCGGCATCTCCTGAAACGCCACGCCCGGAGCCATGACGCTCACCGAAGTAATATCAGGAGCTTGATTGCGGGGGAGGTACGCGACAACCACCGACTGGAGTTGTGCGGTAACGCCGGGCTTGGTGTCGTTTGCGGCGCGAACGTTGGGGGCCGAGACGGCGGCTGCGCTTCGAAGCACAGCGCGCCATTGAATAAAGCGAGCCCGCGGACTGGTTATCTGATCCCCGGACGCGTTCCGGTAGGCAGAAGACCAATCGCTCCATGTGGCATCTGGGGTCTCAGTGTTGCCACTGCGGGTCTGAAGTTCGACTCCAGCAGAGCCGCGCCAGTTGATCACGCCCCACTTACCAGCGAACCTGGTGTCGCGCACCGGCGAAACGTATATGCCTTCGCTCACCGAATTACGTCCGACTCGATACAGCCTTCCGAGATTGCTCGACGTAGCATAGAGGTTGTCGCCGACCGCGATGATGGTCGATGTCTGATCCTCGGGCGATTGAATCAGCAGCGTCTGCGAGCGGCCGGCAGCGATCTGATAAATACGGCCCTTGTTTCCCGTTCCTACAAGCACTCGTCCATCCGAGAGCGGCCTGAGCGCGAAACCGACTGTGTCGCTTGAGCGCCAACAGACCTCGCTGCCTCCGTCGGGTAAAACGCGAAACAAAGCGCTTTTGGCTCCGTCGGTCTTGGTGCGGCTCTGCCCCTGGGTTGGCGAGGAAGAGACTTCGACACGCGGGTTCTCCTCCTGCTCTTCACCGGTCGAGATCGTTACCACTCCTTCGCTGGATAGAGAGGTAGTGCTCGAAACGCCGATTGAGGGAGTTCGCTGTGCGGCGCCGCCCTGCGCGCTGATGCCCAGCGCGTAGATTGATCCGTCGGCTGTCACGGCAAGACTATGAATCTCCTGCATTGGAGAATCGAACAATGCGAACGGCTTCCCGTTGGGAGAAACGCGTAACAAGAGGCCTGACGGGTCGGTGCCCGCCAACAGATTTCCGCTCTTGTCCAGAGCAAGCGATACGATGTTTGTCTCGTTGGTGTCAACGAGCACCGCCCCCTTGCCCGCGGAGTCGATCTTATAGATCACCCCTTTGTCACCGGTGCCCGCGTACAGAGTCGAGGTAGCGGTGTCGAACGCAAGAGACCAGATGTACTTGTCAGGCGGATCATAAAACACCGACTCCTTGCCCTCGGGAGAGATCTTGTAGACCTTGCCCTCTGGCGATGTCGCTGCGTAGAGATCGCCCTGCGGGTCGGTAGCGAGCGCCGTGACGTCAAGCTCAGGGGCATCATACAACAATCGGCCCTCGCCGGTGGGGGTGATCTTGAAGATGCGTCCTTCGTGCCCGGTGCCCAGATAGATGTTCCCGGCGGCATCAGTTGCACTCGACCAGATGTATGCTTCCTTGGTGTCGTACACGAGCGTGTAGGCAGGAGCGAGGGTGATCGTTCCGTTCTCGGCTATCGACACTCCGCGTGCATCTCCTTTGATCACGTCATCCTGCTTCGAGATCTCCCAAAAGACCGGACCTACGGCAATCGCAGAGCCGCACAGCAAGGCAAGCACAGTTAAAGCAAGCATGATTGATGTCAAAGCCGTCTTGATCAGGGCTGTTGATTTGTGCATTTTAAGAACCTTTCATACAAATGACTTATGTTTAGGTTTCAGCTGTTTAGTACGAGTGTGAAAACGAGATTCGCGATTCTAGATTTCAGATGACTCGATCCAAAAATTAAAAGCCCGCAGACTGCGCGGGCCTTTTTCAAAAACCGCTAACTCCCACCACCAAGGCGAATGGAAAAACCAGTCAAGCTTTTCGTTCCAATCGCCGCTATTTGACCACGTTGATCGTTATGGTCTGCTGACCACTGATGATGAACTGCGAAGGCGGAAGCTCGTGTTCAGCGAGTGTGGCAACCGATAGCGGCGTATAGCCGCCAGACGTGCGGCTCGATCCCAGCGTCGCCAGCATCGACGGCGGCAGTACCGGCATCTCTTCGTTGTTGACTATGGCGCCGGTCCCGGCGCGCATCACCCTGACGTACAGCCGGTTGTTTCTCTTGAGCTTGTTGATGGCGCGCACAAGCTGGCCCAGATCCCTAGGCGTGAAATCCGCGGAGGGCTGCGAGCGATCGGCTAGATTCAGCGCAGCTCCGTCGCCGACCGTAATCACCAGCGGCCCTATTGGGGCGTCGGCCGGAATCACCAAAGGTATGCGCTCAACGAATTCGCTGCCGTTTTCATTGCGAGCAAATGCTTGCATCTCGATGCTCTCGCCGCGACGAACTTCGGTTTTGTCGATCCATAGCCGGTTCAGGCTGCCGCTCGAGCGGCTGTCGGTTGAGGTGACATCCACGTCGATTCCGCGCAAATCAAGCGCATTGAACCCGCTGTTAAACAGTACCGCAAGCGGCTGGGCAACGGCATTTACCGCGAACAGCGCCGCACCGTTTGGCGATGTGAAGCTGTTGTCGAGCCTGATGTCGGATTGTCCGTTAATCCCGATCGTGCCGCTGAGCTTTAGGGTCTGACTTCCAACCTGCCGTTCGGTGGCGGCGATAGCCGAAAACAGCGTTATCCTGGCCAGCAGCGGACTCAGAAAAGGATCGGAGACGATCTCGAAACTGTAGGTCTCGGTCTTGTTCCGACTGGTGTGCACCGTCAGGTGCACGGGAACCATTCGCGGCTTGTCGCCTAACTGGCCGTAGACTCCAGTAGCGCGATCTTGATTGATCGAGCCAACTAGATCGCCGGCCGCAGACAGCTTGAATGAATTGTTCAGATTCGGCACGACTGTGACGATCGAGGACTCGGCCATCGGCCAGCTGGTTGTCCCCGAGCTGAGGAACGGATGGCCGAACGCGTAAATACGACCTTCGTCCCTGTACGTCACCGTGCCTGCAGCGTCGATTGTGAAGTCTCCGCGCACCAGTTGCACGCTGACTGATGATCCGGCGGCCAGCGTGTTTTCGTTTGCCGGAACCATCGGCCCGAGACTCGACCCTCCGCCAACTCCCGCAATCGGTTGAATGCCAATCTTTCTCAGATCTCCTGCGAATGTGTCTAGGACGCTTTGCGGTATCCCGGTGAAAGTGACCGGCGTGGCTATGGGGATGATCGTCTGACCGACGTATGGCACGAGCGCATTGTTGGTGGCAGCTCGAGCCCCGAGCTGTGCGGAAGGCAAGGCAGGCAATGAATCAAACGAAGTGCTCGCGCTCTGCCCGATCAGCGTCTTGAAGCTAATGTGTTGGCTCGAGCGCGGCTCTTCTTTCTGACCCTGCTCGAAAATGTCGATCATATACTTGATCGGGGTGATGCCGGCAATAGACTCTTTAGCGAACGGGAATGCATATGCCACCGCGCCGACGAGCTTGCCGTCGATGTATACCGGGCTTCCGCTCATACCCGCGAACACGCCGGTGCGATCGACCAGCGCCCCACTCAACCGAGCGATCACTAAGCTTTGCTTGGGATTAGGCACGCCTTCGAGAGTTCCAAGGACTTCGACCTCAAAGCGCTCAGGCTTCGAGCCTTGAAAGACCGACATGCCGTAGCCCTTCATCCCTGGGCGAACCTGATCAAGCGGCATCAGTTTTGGGTTTGGTGTTGATTCGGTAGCCAGCGCCACAACCGTGAGGACGGCTAGGATGCAGAGCGCGGAGAGAACATGCTTCATAGGTGGTTCCTGTTAAAACGGGGCTCGGAAAAGTTCCATTTTCGACTGAGCTAACGTTCGCTGACAGCTACGCCACGGGTCGTACTGGAAACCTCAAACTGATCATACCTGCCTGTAAATGGCACAGTCAAGATTTTGTTGCGTTTGACACTCACTCTGTCAGATGGCAACCTTGACCAGACGTTTTTGGGCAGAAATCGAGGGAGAGTTTTGACCAGAATGAACATCAAGGAGCTCAACGTAGGACTCATCGGCGGAACCGGCGAAGAAGGTCGCGGATTAGCGCTAAGGTGGGCGATCGCCGGAGCGCGAGTGTCGATCGGATCGCGCACACTCGATCGCGCGAAGGCTACCGCGGATGAGCTGAGTCAGTTGCTGTCGGGGCGCGCCGGACAATCGTCGCAGCCGTTTGTTAACGGTGGGAATCGGGATGTCATTGAAGGGTCCGAGCTGGTGCTCCGGACGGTGCCGTTCGCACACGCCGCTTCAACGCTCGAGACTCACCGCCAGGATTTTCGCGAGGGTTCGATCTTGATCGACATAACCGTGCCGGTTTCCTTTGAGCAGGGCCGGGTCCGCTACCTCGAATTGCCAGAAGGCTCGGCGAGCGAGCATCTAAAGGCCCGGCTCCCGGAAACCGTCCCGCTTGTCGGCGCCTTCAAGACCGAACCAGCTCACCTGCTGGCTGAAATCGATGAGTCTCTCGACTGCGATTCGTTTGTCGCCAGCGACTCGAAAGAAGCGAAAGCGCGAGTGATGGAGGCCATAGGCTTCATTACGGGTCTGCGAGCGGTCGACGCCGGTACGCTCTACAGCGCCCGCGCGCTTGAGCGAATGACCGTGCTCGCCATCGGAATCAACCGGCGATACAAGATCAATAGCGCGCGGTATCGGGTTGCGGGCTTGTGACCAAGGGGCGGGCGTCGCGGGTGCCGTTACAGTGTCACTATGAAAGAGCCGGTGGAAGACGGAGAGCAACGAGGAACCGAAGCGAGTGAGGCTTATCCCCAACCCCCAAGCGTCAACCTACCTTCCCGGCCGAAGATCACCGCGCTTGCCGGCGGCATCGGCGCCTCGAAGTTCCTGGTCGGGCTCGCGAACGTGATGCCGCCCTGCGACATCACCATCATCGCCAACACCGGTGACGACATCGAACTGTTCGGCCTGCGCATCTGCCCTGACATCGACACCGTTACTTATACGCTCGCTGGAGTCATCAACCAAGAGACCGGTTGGGGCTTGAAGGGCGACACGTTCGAATGCCTCAAATGGCTTGAGAGCTATGGGGAAGCCTCGTGGTTCAACCTTGGGGATCGCGACCTGGCTACTCATATCTTCCGAACGAACGAACTTCGAAGGGGCCGCTCGCTAAGCCAGGTAACGGACGCTGTCGGTCGCGCGCTCGGGCTTCGCTCAACAATTCTGCCGATGACAGATGCTTACACGCCCACTCGAGTCATCACCGATGAGGGCGAAATGCATTTTCAGGAATACTTCGTGCGTCGAAGGTGTGAGCCGCGGGTGCGCGCGATTCGCTTTGACAACTTCGAATCGGCCTCGCCTGCGCCCGGTGTGCTGGACGCCATACTTGAAGCGGACGCCGTGGTCATCTGTCCAAGCAATCCATTCATCAGCATCGGCCCGATTCTGGCAGTGCCCGGCATTCGAAAAGCTTTGTGTAAAACGCGGGCGATGGTCATTGCGATCACTCCGATCGTTGGCGGCAAGGCGCTGAAGGGTCCGGCGGCTGATATGCTGCGTGATCTCGGTCACGAAGTCTCTGCTCGCGGGGTCGCGCGAATGTATAGCGATCTCGTCGATGTTTTCATCCTTGACGTAACGGACGCGGGGAGCGCATCCGACATCCAGGCGCTCGGTATGCGAGTGCTGAGCACAAACACGGTCATGAGCTCAATCGAAGATAAGAGACGTCTCGCGCACTGGGTTCTCGAAACGCTCGCAACGCCTCACGACATTGAGGTCAGTGAATCACGCACGATATGAAAGCGCTTCTCATCCCGGTCAAAGACCCAACGAACGCGAAGACCCGTCTCGCCGAGTTGCTTTCAGAAGAGGAGCGGGGCCGGTTCGCTTGGGCGATGTTCGAGGATCTCAGCGAGGCGATCTCGACTGCCCGCAAGCCCGACCGCGTGATTATCGTCAGCAGCTTTGTGCCGGCTCTCGAACGCGCGCGCAGTCTCGGTTGGGATGTGTTGCTCGAAGCGTCACAGCGCTCCGAGAGCACGTCGGTTGACTGGGCCTCGGGTATCCTCAGCGCCCGCGGGTTCGACACGGTGATGAGGCTGCCGGCCGATCTTCCGCTTGTGCGAGCCGAAGACATCGACGAGCTTCTGGCGATCGAGCTTGATTCGAGGGGGGCCATTCTTGTTCCGTCGCGTGAAGGCACCGGCACTAACGCGATCATTCGCACGCCGCC
>CAZOOE010000024.1:0-14796 GCA_964581275.1 uncultured Clostridia bacterium | reverse complement strand
AATGCAAGCATATTTTCGCTGTCGAAATATCATTTGCGTTACATAAGGAGGTAGCGGCGCTTGTTGGAGTCGATTGCGTGATCAGGAACAACGCTCGCATCGCTCTGGACATCGACGAACCGGCGGATGTGGAGCTGTTGCTCGAAGAAGGCCAGGGCACTCGGGCGTTCGCCGCGTTGAGTGAGATGGGTTTTTTCGAAAGAGTCGAACGGATAAAGGCGAGAAATTGAAGCGCTGTGCGTCTTTGCGCGTCTCTGCGCCTTGCCCGACAGAGAGCAATTCCCGTGAAGACGCAAAGCCGCAAAGCCGCAAAGAATAAGGCGTTGTGAATACTAAGATTGAAATCATTGGACTACCGGGCATTCCTGAAATAGCCGAAGGCGAAGATGTCGCGGCGCTGATTACCGCCGCCCTGCGCGATGCCGCGATCGATGTCGCAGAAGGCGATCTCTTCGTGGTCGCGCAGAAAATAGTCTCCAAAGCCGAAGGCCGCATCGTTCAGCTTGAATCGGTAGATCCCTCGCCTCGCGCGCGGGAGTGGGCTGCCGCTTATGACAAGGACGCTCGGGTGGTCGAGGTTGTGCTGCGGGAATCAAAGCGAATCGTTCGGATGGAGGGAGGCGTGCTGATCTCAGCCACCGAGCACGGCTTCGTATGCGCGAACGCCGGCGTGGATACTTCAAACGTCGCTAAGGGCACCGTGACTCTGTTGCCGAGGGACCCTGACGCGTCAGCTCAGAAGATTCGAGCGGCGCTTGAAACGGCATTCGGCGTTCAAGTTGCTGTGATTGTATCTGACACATTCGGCCGGCCATGGCGTGAAGGGCTTGTCAACGTCGCGCTGGGAGTCTCCGGCATCGCGCCGTTGATCGACTATCGCGGACAGAAGGATTCTCACGGGAATGCTCTGAAGGTTACGGTGATAGCGATCGCCGATGAGCTTGCATCGGCAGCCGAGCTCGTGATGACGAAGAGCGCGGGGATTCCGGTGGCGATTATTCGAGGGGTCAAATACAAAACCGAGGAATCTTCAAGCCGCGAATTGATCCGGGTGCCGGAGCTAGACTTGTTTCGGTGAGGTCGTTCCTGTGATAAAATCGCCGCCAGTTGAATTCCAGTCTGGTCGATTTGAAAAAGGAGATTGCGCGATGAAGTATTTCTGCGCGTCTGTCCTTCTTACACTGATGGTTTGCTCCTCGGCCGCTCAGACACTGCTGCCCACGCAATATAAATCGACAAATGAGGGCAGAAGCAATGTCAACGTCTTCGGAAGCTTTGGAGCACGAGAAAGAACGTTAGAGCGCCGCGAGTATCGGCGAAAGGATGGAAACCAATGTTCACACGACGAAGGTTCTTGAGATCGGTGGGCAGGGCAACGGCAATGGCAAGCCTCGCTTCTCTGCGCGAAGGCGGCATCGAGCGCATACTCGCGGCCTCGCGATCCACGGGCGAAGCCTCCCCTGACAAGATCGCCGCCGATGAGGATTTCTGGCGCGAGATCCAGCAGGCGTTCACCGTCGATCGCTCGCTGATAAACCTCAATAACGGCGGAGTAAGCCCTTCGCCTCGGGTTGTCCAGGATGCGATGCGGCGTTATCTCGAGTTCTCGAACCAGGCTCCGACCATAACTATGTGGCAGGTCCTCGAGCCGGAGGTCGAAGGCGTGCGCCGGCGGCTGGCCGCCGCATTCGGATGCGACCCCGAGGAGATGGCGATAACGCGGAACGCAAGCGAGTCACTCGAGATCTGCATCTTTGGTCTGGACCTCAAGCCCGGCGATGAAGTGCTCACCACCACTCAAGACTACGGGCGAATGCTCACCTCGTGGCAGCAACGCGAGCGACGCGATGGCATCAAGCTGAAGTTCATTTCGTTTCCGGTTCCACCGCCGTCGATGGATGATCTGTATGAACGGTTCGAGCGCGCCATCACTCCCAAGACCAGAGTCATCCTCGTTTGTCACATCACCAATCTCACCGGGCAGATTTTTCCGATAAAACGAATCTGCCAACTGGGACGCGAGCGCGGCATCGAGGTGATCGTTGATGGCGCGCACGCGTTTGCTCACTTCCCGTTCAAACACGCCGATCTCGACTGTGACTACTACGGCACCAGCTTGCACAAATGGCTGCTCGCCCCGCACGGCACCGGTTTCTTGTACGTCAGGAAATCGAAGATCGGGAAGCTTTGGCCGTTGATGGCGGCTGACAAAAAGCAGGACAACGACATTCGCAAGTTCGAAGAGATCGGCACACACCCTGCGGCCAATCATAACGCGATCTCAGAAGCGCTCACCTTTCACGAGGGCATCGGCAGCGAGCGCAAAGCGGCGCGGCTCCGTTATCTGAAGGACCGCTGGGCCCGGCGGCTCGAAGGTATAAAGGGAGTGCGGATTCTTACTCCGTATGATCCTCAACAGTCGTGCGGGCTGGCGAACTTCAGCGTCGAAGCAGTCGATCACGGTAAGCTCGGCGCTCTGCTGTGGGAGAAGTATCGGATCATCTGTACGCCGATTGCCCACGACGAATTTAAGGGGATCAGGGTCACGCCAAACGTTTACACAACGCTGTCGGATATCGACACGTTTTGCGACGCGGTCGAGAAGACAATCCGCTCGGGGCTGGCGGCGTGAGTGTTCATAGCAAGCGTTGGTAGCGCGTTCGTAGCGCTCGTAGTCCGGCCTTCAGGCAGAAGTTCGTATCATAGAGCGAGAGTATAACGAACATGATACGGGCTTCCGCCTGATGAAGGCCGGACTACGAACATTTGGGACTGCCAAAATTTGGGAGGCTTCATGCTCAGCTCCACCGAAGCAAAGGTTCTTGACCGCGTCGATGAACTCGCGGATGAGATGGTCGAGTGGCTTCGGCAGCTCGTACGAGTTCCTACCGTCAACCCGCCCGGCGAGAACTACAAAGACTGCTCGTACTTCGTCGGCGATAAGCTTCGAGAGTTTGGCTATGAAGTCAGCTTCATCGACGCAACCGGTCGTCCCGAGTGCACGCCAAAACACCCGCGAACTAACGTCATCGGTCATCTACACGGCTCGCGTTTTCATCCCACGCTTCATTTCAATGGTCACATAGACGTCGTACCCCCGGGCGCAGGGTGGACGCTTGATCCGTTCTCGGGCGAGATGCGAGACGGTCGAGTCTACGGCCGCGGGGTGACTGACCAAAAGGCAGGCATCGCCGCCTCGCTGTTCGCAGTCGAAGCTATTCGGCGCGCGGGAGTCAAGCTGGCCGGATCGGTTGAACAGAGCGCGACGGTTGACGAAGAGAGCGGCGGGTTTGCGGGCGTGGCTTATCTTGCAGAGCACGGTTACGTACGTCCTGATCTCGTGGACTATGTGATCATCAGCGAGCCGCTCGATTACGATCGAATATGTCTGGGTCATCGGGGCGTGTATTGGTTTGAGATCCTGATGCACGGGCGAATCGCTCACGGCAGCATGCCGTTTCTAGGGGTGAGCGCGATAGATCGAATGGCTAAGCTCATCCAGCGGATCGAGCGTCAGCTCAAGCCAATGCTGGCCGAGCGCATAACTCGAATGCCTGTTGAGCCGGAAGAGGCTCGCAGGGCTACGATCAATGTGAATTCGATCTTCGGCGGCCAGAATCCCGATTCGCCTCAGACCCCCTGCGTCGCCGATTTGTGTCGAGCGGTTTTCGATCGGCGTTTCTTGATCGAAGAGGATCTGGACGGCGTGCGCCTTGAGATCATCGATCTGATCGAGCAACTGCGCGCCGAAGACGCCGATCTAGAGTATGAGCTAAAGGATTCGCTGATCGTTCATCCCACGATGACCGCGCCCGAATCCACGCTGGTAAGAACGATGCGCAACGTAGTCCAAGAAACGATAGGCCGCGAACCGCCGCTGATCGCCAGCCCGGGCACTTACGATCAAAAGCACTTCTCCCGGATCGCCGGCATCGAGCAGTGTATTGCTTACGGGCCGGGCATTTTGAAGCTCGCGCATCAACCCGATGAGTATTGCGAGATTGAGCATTTGGTTGCGGCCTGCAAGGCAATGGCTGTGGGGACAACGCGACTGCTGGGAATTGAATAGACGGACGGCCCGGATCGGGCTGATTCGAACGGATCTGATCCGGGGAAATCCACTGGATCCGCGTAGACCGCGGCCGATTCTGGAGGTGTTCCAAATGAAGAAGTCAAACCGGAGCGACGACTCGTGGCTGGTTCAACCGACTCGCCGCGAGGTTCTTCGTGCCGGCGTCGCGACGGCTTGGCTCGGCTTGATGGGAATCGAAGGGTCAGCGGGCAGAATGGAATCGAAAAGCTCAGGATCGATCACCGACGTAGCCGGTATTGAGGCCGGCCACTTTACCGATCCGCGGAGACCAACGGGTTGTACCGTGATCCTGACCCGGGAAGGCGCGGTCGCCGGCGTTGACGTTCGGGGCGCGGCGCCTGGGACTCGCGATACCGATTTGCTCAATCCGATCAACACCGTTCAAACCGTTCACGCGATAATGCTTTCGGGCGGGAGTGCGTTCGGGTTGGAAACGGCGACGGGTGCGATGCGCTATCTTGAAGAGAACGGAATTGGCTTCGACATGGGAGTGGCGCGGGTGCCCATCGTGCCGGCGGCGATACTCTACGATCTCGGAGTCGGCGACGCGAAGATTCGTCCCGACGCCGAAGCTGGATACAAAGCCTGCAAAGTTGCAACCGCTTCAGCACCGGCCGAAGGCAACGTCGGCGCCGGCGCGGGAGCGACCGTCGGTAAGCTGTTCGGAATGTCTCGAGCGATGAAGAGCGGGATTGGGTCGTCGGCGATCAAGGTCGCAGGCATTACGGTCGGCGCAATCGTGGCGGTTAACGCAGTGGGCGATGTCTTTGATCCAACGACTGGCAAGGCCATCGCAGGCGCTCGCTCGAAAGATGGCAAGGCGCTGCTGAATTCGATGGCTGCAATCCTGCGAGGCGAGCCGGTACCACCGGTGCTTGCCGGTGCAGCGACCACAATCGGCGTTGTTGCAACCGATGTGGTATTGACGAAAGCACAGGCCTCGAAGGTCGCGCAGATGGCTCACGACGGACTGGCTCGCACGATCAATCCTGTCCACACCGCATATGACGGCGACACGATTTTTGCGCTCGCGACCGGGCGATCATCCAAGCCAGCAAACGTAACTTTAATCGGAGCGCTTGCTGCAGAAGCGATGGCGCAGGCAGTTGTGCAGGCAGTGCGGGCTGCCCGGGGCATTTCGGGTTTACCGAGTGCGACGAATATGTAGCGTGAGATAATTGCGGGCCTTGAGTCTTAGCGTCTTTGCACGAGGGCGGTTTTTCACGCAAAGACGCAAAGACGCAAAGACGCAAAGTCGCGAAGTCGCGAAGACGCAAAGACGCGAAGTCGCAAAGTCGCAAAGAACACCAAAGCCCGATGACCCTCCTGTCGATCCTCATCGCCTATGCGGCTCTCATGATTGTGCTTGGCGCGATCGTGTCGCGACGCGTGCGAGCCTCAAGCCACTTCTTTGTCGCAGGCAGAGGGCTCGGGGCGGGGTTGATATTCTCAACTTTCCTCGCCGCCAACATTGGAGCGGGTTCCACCGTTGGAGCGGCGGGGCTCGGTTACCGCGATGGGATGTCAGCGTGGTGGTGGGTGGGATCGGCGGGCATCGGCTCGCTGATACTCGCGTTGACTGTAGGTCCCAAGATCTGGGGCGTCGCGAAGGAGCACGACCTCTACACCGTCGGCGACTATTTGGAGTTTCGCTACGACAGAAGCGTGCGCGGTGTGATGGCGTTGCTGCTTTGGTTTGGGTCGCTGTCGATTCTCGCCGGTCAGCTGATCGCGGTCGCCTGGATATTAAACGTCGTGGCGGGTCTGAGTAAGCCGGTTGGGTGCTCGATCGCAGCGGTCGTGATCACTACCTACTTCACGCTTGGGGGCTTGCACGCAACCGCTCGCGTCAACGTTTTGCAGTTGGCGGTTAAGATCTCTGGGTTCGTCGTTTGTTTGATTTATTCGCTCGGCGCAAGCAACGGGTTCGCGGGTTTGAAAGAAAGCGCGACTGCCACCGTCGGAGCGGAGCACGTCGAGGCTTATTTTGGATTCGTAGGTCAAGGTTGGCCGGCGGCCATCGGCTATCTTGCGATCCTTGTCCCGTCGTTCGTCGTCTCGCCCGGCCTTTTGCAGAAGCTCTTTGGCGCGCGCGACAAGAGAGCGCTTCGCATTGGCGTTGGAGCAAACGCGCTGGCTCTCCTGACTTATGCCATTGTTCCGGTGCTGATCGGCATCATCGCTCGAGCCAGGTTTCCAGGGCTGGCAAATCATGAGCTGGCCCTTCCGACTCTACTGACTAAAGCGCTGCCATTGTGGCTCGGCGCGTTGTTGTTGGGCGCGATCTTTTCAGCGGAGCTGAGCGCGGCCGACGCGGCTTTGTTCATGCTGAGCACGTCGTTGAGCAAAGACCTCTACAAATCCTTCATAAATCCGGCGGCGACAGATGAGGGGCTGATGCGAGTCGCTAAGCTGTCGGCGGTCGCATGTGGCCTTGCCGGCGCCGCGTTGGGCAGTTTTCTCCCGACGGTGATCACCGCGCTGAAGATTTTCTATACCCTATTGGCGGCGGCTCTGCTGTTGCCGGTGATTGCGGGGTTGTACGCTCGGAAGGTGCAAGCTCATTCGGCTATTTTATCTATGGTGGCTTCCGTTGTGGTGACGTTTGCATTAGAGCTGATCTCCGGAGGACAGGGAACCGGAGGGGTGCCGTCGCTGTTTTTCGGTGTGGCAGCCGGCGCAGTGGTTATGATGAGCGCAAAAGCTCGAGCGAAGAATCCGAGTTCCTAAGGACATCTACTCCGGCAGGTCAAGCATACCGTGCACATGCCCTAACACCGCTTCGATCACCTCATTTGCATTAGCGGCGCCCGACAGGGTATCGACCGCCACCAATCGCGTTTCGGCTCTCCCAGTTGGCCGCCAGCGATCAAGCATCCGCGGCGAGCTAAAGCCGGCGAACACGTCAATGCATTTCACGTCAAGCGCCGCAGCAATATGCTGCCCGGCGGAGTCGTATCCGATATACAGGCTGCTCTCGCCGATCAGCCCCGCAAGCATTCCTATACGACCATTCCACACCAGAATGTCAGCGTCGAGCTTTTCGGAACTCGAGGAACTCACCAAGCTTTGCTCGTTGATCTCGACTGCTCGTACGCGCTGACCCTCACGTTCGATGCGCATAGCGGCGGCGATGACCGCGTCTGCACGGCCAATCTCGCTTTCACCCGCGCCTTTGTCAAGAACTATCACAGCGCCTTCCTGGATCAAGCGCGAAACGAGCGTCGGTTCAAAATCGCCGCCGATGCGCTTGAACTCATTTTCGCCAACGCCGAAGTTGATTGCGATGATCGGGCGCGAGTCGCGATTCATTCCAGCTGTCAAATTTCGGGCGGCCTCAATATCGCTGCTACGAGGGCTTACCCGCGGCTGGGTCGGCAGGTTCTCGGCAAAAACCTCATCAAGCCACGTCGAAGTCAATTGACTCAGTGAATGCGATGTGCTGCCACCGTATTCTCGGCTTGGAAAGAAGAGGTAATCGCTCTCTTGTGTTGCGAGGCTTTGTTCGTGCGGCGCGGAACCGGGTTGATGGAAGTCGGCGCGTCCGACCGGCAGCAATCCAAGCTGGGTAAGCCTGGTGTCCGGATCGATGATCAAGTACTCGCCGCGCGCCAGGCCTTCGATCGATTCCCGGATGCAACCGAGCAGATCGATCCAGGCCAGAAGCCTCTCGATAGTAGTCCCGGCTCGCCGATAGCCCGCTTCTTTGAAACGCAAGCGCGGATCGCCGCCGAACAACTCAAACGCTTTCCTTCCGCCGATCAGCACAATCTCGGCTGAGGGAAGGCTGCGTTTGATCCGCTCGATTATCACGCTGGTGACCGCGATATCGGCGCCGAGAGTTACGCGAGAGAGAACGATGACGCGCCGGATATTGCGTCGCGGGTTGCTTGTCGCGGCGAGTGGCCAGACAGCTCGGAGCCCTTCCGCTCGACCGGTCAGGTCTTCCTCGCTGACAAGCCCGAACCGTCGTAACTCATGATCGACCGGTTCGGCATCGGGATGCGCTCGACAGGTCTGGATGAGTTGGCCAAACGCTCGGTTGTAGAGTGATACCGAGTGTGTCTCGAACGAATCGGCCAGCCGCTCGACCAGCGCGGTGAATAAGGCTCTGGTGGCAAACTCCGTTACCCTTGCGTCTACGGAAGTTGCCAACTCTGCGAGACGCGCGATGCGGTCGCGCAGATAGGTACCCGACGAGCGATACTCGCTCAGGAACTCAGTGACAAGCTGTTCCGGGAGACACTCCATTCGGGTGACACTTTGCTCACTCACACGGGAGGCTGATTATCCCAACGGGGTGGCGAGTAGACAAGCCCCAACTCCGTCAAGATTCCTTGTTTATAGAAGGGCACGGCTCGAATCCGCACCCCAGCGGATGCAATGTCGGTGGTCCCATCCCATATTGCGACCCTTGGACAAAGTCCGCTATTAATTGCGCGATCAGGACTCGAATCGCAGCGGGTCTTGACTGGCGAATAGGGCGGTGATAATTTCGCGACGCTAGTGACATCGATTTTCTTCCCTTCTTTTTTCACCAGTGGAACACAGAGAGGACGCTATGAACATCATCAAGCTTCGACTGAATGCATCGGCGAAGTCAACATGCCTCCGACTGCTGGTTCTTATCTCGGCTGCCCTACTTGCCTCGACCGGCATCGTCTACGGACAGAATGGGAAGCTGAGGCCGGAAGAAACGGCGCTAAAGAATCTACAATGGCGCGCAATAGGTCCCGCCATCATGGGCGGACGCATTGACGACTTCGCCGTGGTTGAAGGCAACGCTTCCACCTTCTATGTAGGAGCCGCAACTGGTGGTGTGTGGAAGACGACCAATGCCGGAACGACCTTTGAGCCTCTCTTCGACGATCAGGGATCCGGTTCAATCGGAGATATCTGCATCGCTCCATCAGATCCCAATATCGTTTGGGTCGGAACCGGTGAGCCAAACAATCGCCAAAGCTCGTCGTGGGGCGACGGCATTTATCGCTCGCTCGACGGTGGTGCGACCTGGCAAAACATGGGACTGAGAGACTCAAAGCACATCGGCCGCGTGGTCATCGACCCGCGCAACCCGAACAACGTCTATGTCGCGGTTGTTGGCCATCTGTGGGGACCTAACCGTGAGCGTGGAGTCTACAAGACAACCGATGCAGGCAAAACGTGGTCTCAGTCGCTATTTGTCAACGAAGACACCGGCGTAATCGATATCGCTATCGACCCGCAGAGCCCGGGAATCCTCTACGCTGCGGCATATCAACGGCGCCGCACACCGTGGGGCTTCAATGGCGGCGGACCGGGCAGCGCTATTTACAAGACGATTGACGGCGGGGCTTCGTGGGCCAGGCTGACCAAGGACCTCCCCGAAGGAATCACCGGACGCATAGGCTTAGACATCTACCGCGGCGACCCAAGCATCGTCTACGCCATCATCGAAAACGCCAAGGGAGGCGTGTTCAGGTCCGAGGACCGGGGCGCGACATGGAAAAAGGTGAGCGACGTCGATTCACGGGCGATGTACTACAGCCAGATCCGGATCGATCCAAATAACGACCAGCGCATCTGGCAATGCGCCGCTAACATGTTCACCTCCGAGGACGGTGGAAAGACGTGGGTTCAAAACGTCGTACAGCGGATCCACGGCGACTACCACGGACTGTGGATCGACCCTGCGAACTCGAATCACATGCTTGCGGGATCTGACGGCGGGATCCATCAGTCGTTTGACCGCGGGCGCTCGTGGGATTTCATCAACACGATTCCGCTCGGACAGTTCTACGAGATATCGCTCGACAACCAGAAGCCCTACATGGTCTACGGCGGGCTTCAAGACAACGGGAGCTGGGCGGGCCCGAGCGGCACGCTGAACCAGGAAGGCATAACCAACGACGAGTGGTTCCGCACCGGCGGCGGCGATGGCTTCTACTCCGTTGTCGACACCTCCGACCCGAGCATCATCTACGTCGAATCGCAGGACGGCAACGTCGCGCGACTGGAACTCAAGACCGGAGAACGGCGCAATATCAAGCCCGAGCCTGCCGCCGGCGAGAAACCTTATCGATTCGATTGGAACTCACCGATAGTTATCTCACCACACAACAGCCGTACCATCTACTACGGGGGGAATCGTGTCTTCAAGTCGACCGATCGAGGCGATTCGTGGATGCGAAGCGAGGACCTGTCTAAAGACCAGGACCGCGAGAAGTTTCCAATTATGGGGATGCTTCCTGACCGCAACATGCTGTCGCGGCACGACGGCGTCCAGACCTTCGGCCAGACGGTGACGATTGCTGAATCGCCCATCAAAGAAGGCTTGTTGTACGCGGGCACCGATGACGGGAACTTGCAGGTCTCGCGCGATGGGAGCAAGACCTGGAAAAACATTACCGACAAAGTGCACGGCCTCCCAAAGAACACCTATGTGAGCCGTGTTCTGCCTTCACGTTTCGCCGAAGGAACCGTTTACGCAACGTTCGATGGCCATCGCGGCGATGACTACAACACCTATGTTTTTATGTCGACCGACTTCGGTGAGTCGTGGAAATCGCTGAAGAGCGATCTGCCGGCCGGGGTCACCTGCCGGGTGATCCGCGAGCACCCCCGCAATCAGAATCTGCTTTTTTTAGGCACTGAATTCGGCGCATTTACCTCGCTGGATCGCGGGGGACACTGGGTCAGGTTGAAGGGTAACTTGCCGATGGTGCGAGTCGACGACATTCAGATACAACCTCGCGACAATGATCTGGTGCTTGGGACTCACGGGCGATCTATATGGGTGCTCGACAACATCACCGCTCTGGAAAAGATGTCCGACACGGTGATGTCATCTGATCTTGCTGTGTTTGACCCTCCGCCTGCGGTCGCATTTCGCATCTACAATCGCAAAGGTAACACCGGCCACAAGTGGTTCGCTACACCTAATCCACCTTACGGCGCGATGATCGATTACTATTTGAGAGCGGCGCCCCAGGGCAACATAAGGATCACGATCACCGACAAGAGCGGAAAGACCGTGCGAGAACTGACCGGCTCGAAGGAGCCCGGTGTCAATCGAGTCGTCTGGGACCTGAGACTCCCCGCGGCAGGTCAACCCGGAGGAGGCCGGGGTGGCGGCGGCGGTGGCGGAGCCGGAGGAGGCGGTGGCGGAGCCGGTGGTGGTCGAGGCGGGGGTGGTGGCGGACGCGGAGGTGGACAGCAGGCGGCACAACCGGCCCCAGCTGAACCGGGAGCAGCACCAGAGGCGCAAGCAGCTGCCGCGCAAATCGGCGGCGGTGGTGGTGGTGGCGGCGGTTTTGGAGGCGGTGGGCGCGGCCCGCGCGTTCCCTCTGGCGAGTACACGGTACAGGTCTCGGCCGGAGGTAAAGAAGCTACCGCGACCGTGCGCGTGCAAGACGACCCACGCATCCAGATATTGGAAGCTGATCGCGCGAAGTGGAGCGATGCGGTGATGAAGTCGTACGAACTTCAGCGGTCGGCCGCGGCGGCTCAACGTTCGGTTCAGAACCTCAGAACTCAAGTAACCGCGCTTCAAGAGTCATTGAGACGCGCTCCGAACGTGCCGAAGGAGGTCAACGACGCGGTGAAGTCGGTTTCGGATCAAGTGGACGACGTTCAGAAGAAGATCGTGCCGACGTTCGATCAATCGGGCAACGCCGGGCCTCCGCTGCCTGACGCGCCGCGCCCGGTGCTTGGAAGGATTGGCCAGCTCTTCAACGGGCTGGATAGCTACACCGCTGCGCCGACGCCGGACCAGACCGCCAAGCTCGGCGAGTTGACGACTGAACTGAAGGTTCTTGTCGATCAGTTGAACAAGCTGATCGAAGAGACTGTGCCAAGCCTGAACAAGCAGATTCGGGACAGCGGGCTGCCGTTTGTAAGCCCGGGTCAGCGAGTCGCACCACCGCAGTAACAGCGTTAACCGAACGGGCGCAATGTCTGTCGCGCCCGTCTTCACCATCTCGCCGGGGCACTCTGTGGCTAATATAACCTACAGTCCGAAGGAGGGTAAAGCACGGTTGTCGATGCTTTTTGGCGCGCACACTCTCGATCAGAGGGAATTCTGCGTAACGAAGCGAACAACTGCGAAGAAATGCGAGACTACAAACGAAGGTATCAGCGATAGTTAGCCGGGGTTGCCAACCCCGGTTCCTTCGAGCCGCTAGCGCTGGTTCAGGCTACGAGCGAGCTCAGGCTGAGTGGGCCTGTGAACCCGGTGTGCCGCTTGATTGAGACGATAAAAGAGCGAATCTCGCGCCGGTCGATCAAGTGTTCGATATAGTCCTGAGACTCGGCGATCTTTCGTATTTCGCACCACTCGCTTTCGGGAACCGCAAGGAAAGCGTTCACTACCGACGGATCGAAATGTCTTCCCGAATTCCTTACTATCTCCGCTCGGGCGTCGGCATAGGAGGCCGATTTTCGATAGGGTCTATCACTCGTTATAGCGTCGAAAGCATCTGCCACGGCGAAAATGCGAGCGTTGATATGAATCATGTCGCCCTGCAGTCTTGAAGGGTAACCGCTGCCGTCGAACTTCTCGTGATGCTCGCCGACGACCGGCGCCGCGCCGCTCAAGAAATCGATCCCACCTATGATTCGAAGCCCATAATTGATGTGCTCACGCATCTCCTCCCACTCAGTCTCCGTGAGTGCTCCGGATTTGAGGAGGATCGAATCGCGCACGCCGATCTTGCCGATGTCGTGAAGCAATGCGCCCTGTTCGAGCGCGATCAGTTCCTTGTGTGCCAGTCCCAGCTCGCGGCCAAGTCTGAGTGAGTAAGCAACGACGCGGTCCGAATGACCGGAGGTCTCAAAGTCTCGCGCTTCGAGGGCGCCGGCGAGGGCGCGCAGGGTTGCGCGATAATTCTGATACAGAACTTCGAACATCTGGTTAAGGTTTTCGTTCAGCGAGCGCAGTTCTCCGGTCCTCAGTCTGACGGTTTCTTCGAGAGACTGCTCGTAATGGCGCTTTGCGGCTATCAGCACCTGGTACCGAAGACCGCGATCGACAGCCATCAATACGTGGGACAAATCGAACGGTTTGACGACATAGTCGAACGCGCCGTGGCGCATGGCTTCAATTGCATAGTTGATGTCGGTCATCCCGGAAACCATTATTACTACCGTTTCGGGGTAGGCCTGCTGAATATACTGGCACAACTCGATGCCGGAGGTTCCGGGCATTGTTATGTCGGTCATGACCAGATTGAACGAACTGCTGGCCAGTAACGCGGTGGCTTCATCGGCGCTTCCCGCGGTGACGCATGTGTACTCATCCGATAGGTACAACGCCAGAAGCCGGCGAATCGGCTCCTCATCGTCGATGATCAGGATCGAAATTTCTTTGTTGTTAGCCATTTTTCCCTGTCTCCAAACCACCTGAAACACGTTCCCTCTGAGTCTCCAGTCTTAGGCGGTCTCCTCGTGCCGGGTTGCTTAAGAGCAATAAGCATTCCCAGGCTAGAATGGCTGCCGGCCTCAAAAACTATTGTGTCATAAGGAGTTGACGGCGCGACGTCAGAGCACATGCGGCAATGCGTAGAGGGCAATGGCAACAGATGTGGAGAAAGACCGCAGCGTATGCGGAAACCGGGCGGCTTGGTTGAACCGCGCCGGAAGTCTCGAAAATTGAGTTGAATTGTCGTTCTTAGTAATCGATTGAGGTTGGGCGGGTACTTGCAAAGGTTTGGAGTTAAAGGGGGCTGGTGGGGCTTGTGCCCCACCAGGCTGGTGACTTGAAACCAGGTACGTGACTTCAGAAGCTAACTCTGAAGCCCAACTGGATAATGCGCGGGCCAAAGGCGAAGGCACGCGCGTTCTTCAATGCCGCCAAGTTCTGATCCGGATTCGTAGAGCTAGCATAGTCAAAGTTCAGACTGAGGAACCCAGCACCAATACCGCTATACGGGCCGTGCCCTCGAAAATTGAGAACGTTGAAAATATCAACGTATGGCTCAATCACCAGATTATGGACTACGTACGCGTTCTCAATCTTGATCGGCCTTGTAACGCGCACGTCAAGATTGACTGGATTGGACCCGAACGGATCAGGATTATTCTCGGGCACCAGCGGTATCGTGGGCGTTACCGCCTTGAGCGCTTTGAGCTGCGCCGCAGTGAAGATGCCTGCATCGATCAATGCCTGACCGTTTGGAGTCGGATGGCCGGCTACATTCGAGTTATAGTCGGTAAGGAGCCTGTTCAGCTCCCTGATGTTGCTCACGCCTCGGCCCCAGGTGCCGCGCCTCAGGCCGGGCAGGAGGTCGGCACGAGGCGTTGATCCCGCCCCTCCGTCGCCGTTCAGGTCGGTTTTGAACATTTGGTTGGCTCCGGTGACCCCGCCCAGTGCTGGCATAAAGAGCGATGCTGGCCCACGGGTCTGAAACGACCAGCCCTGGCTTATGTTGACACCGCCTGGTACTTCCAGGAGAAGGCCTGCGCCCAAGATGCTCTTGAGGCTGAAGGGGTTATGCCCGAAGTACAGTTTGTTGTTGATCTGTCTGTTGTCACAGGTGTTGTTGATGAACTCAACGCGGTCAGAGCTACAGGTCGCCAGACTGTGGCCAAGCGCATAGGACACTTGGTAGCTCAGGATCTTAAAGATCCGAAGTTTGTTGGTCGTGCGGCACACAAACTTTGCCTGCACAGCTTAGTAGAGCGAGTGGACACCACTCATGATCCTGGGCCGAAGTGGATCCGATTGT
>CAZOOE010000023.1:0-26775 GCA_964581275.1 uncultured Clostridia bacterium | reverse complement strand
ACCCGACAACATCATGGTGCGAGACGATGGCTACGTTAAGGTGCTGGATTTCGGCCTTGCGCGCCTGCTTCCCACAACATCAAGTGAAGACGCCGTCACACTCGCGCTCCAGACGACGCCGGGCGTCATCATGGGAACGGTCGCTTATATGTCGCCGGAACAGCTCAGCGGCCATAGCGTCGGTCCTCCATCCGATATTTTCGCTCTCGGCATTGTGCTCTATGAATTAATAGCGGGTCAGCATCCGTTCAGGGCCGAAACGGTGGCCAGTTATCTGCACGCAATCACGTTGCAAACACCCCGGCCGCCGAGCCAGCTACGTCCGAGAATTCCTCCTGCGCTCGGTGAGTTGATTTTGCGGATGCTTCACAAGGAAGCTCGCCAGCGGCCGGCCGCGGCGGAGGTAGCAGAGGCTTTGCGTGAGATTGAAAGAGGAACCGAAAAACAGGGAGAGAGCCAGACACAGATCATCCCGTCATCCGCCCTTCGTGCCGCCGTTCCACTTCGACACACAGTGGGGCGTGAACAGGAACGCAGGGATTTGCGCGCGGCCTTTGATCAAGCGGTTGAAGGGCGCGGTTCATTACTGTGTGTTGCGGGCGAACCGGGCATCGGCAAGACGACTCTCGTTGAAGACTTCCTCGCGGAACTCGCGACAGCAAACCAATTCTCGGTTGCGCACGGGCGATGTTCGGAACGACTGGCGGGAACCGAAGCTTACCTGCCGTTACTCGAAGCGCTTGAAAGCTTGTTGCAGAGCGACCAGAGAATAGCAACAGCAATGAAGCAGCTTGCACCAACGTGGTACGCGCAGGTCGTGCCGCTGTCCGGCGAGGGTGAAGAATCGGCGCGGTTGCTGGCCGAGGTCAAAGCCGCGTCACAGGAACGGATGAAACGCGAGCTTGCCAACTTCCTGCAATCCGTCGCGCACCCGCGTCCGCTGGTCTTGTTCTTTGACGATCTGCACTGGGCGGATGTCTCGACAATTGATTTGCTCAGTTTTCTGGCAGGCAAGTTCGATGTAATGCGTGTGTTGATTGTCGTGACCTATCGGCCCTCGGACATGTTGCTGGCGAAGCATCCATTCGCGCAGCTCAAGCCGGACTTGCAGGCGCGCGGTGTGTGCCGGGAATTGCTGCTGGAGTTTTTGAACGAAGCGGAGATTGCCGAATACCTCGCGCTGGAATTCGCCGGTCATCGTTTCCCGGCTGAGTTTCCGCAACTGATTCACGCGAAGACGGAAGGCAGTCCGTTGTTCATGGCGGACCTGGTGCGCTACCTGCGCGACCGCGGCGCAATTGAGTTGGAAGACAGCCCGGAGGATGCGGGCGTACCCAGGTGGATGCTGGCGCAAGCCTTGCCAGACATCGAACGCGGGCTACCGGAATCTGTGCGCGGGATGATCGAATGCAAGATTGCGCAGCTTAGCGAAGAAGATCGCAAGCTGCTGACCGCAGCGAGCGTACAGGGGTATGAGTTCGATTCGGCAGTGGTGGGGCAGGTGCTGAAGCTTGACGCGGATGAAATCGAGGAGCGGCTGGAAAAGCTGGAACGGGTCTTTGCGTTTGTGAAGCTGGCGAGTGAAGCGGAGTTGCCGAATATGGCGCTGACGCTCAAGTATCGGTTTGTGCATGTGCTTTATCAGAACGCGCTCTATGCCAGTTTGCGCGCCACCCGCAAAGCGACTCTCAGCCGCGACGTGGCGCAGGCCCTTGAAGACTGTTACGGCGAACGAAAGGCGAGCGTGGCCAATGAACTGGCGCTGCTGTGGGAGGCCGGGCGGGAATACGCGCACGCTGCAGATTACTCTTTGCAGGCGGCGCGCAATGCGGCGCAAGTCAACGCGCATCACGAAGCGGTACAGTTTGCCGAGCGTGGGCTGGAAGCTTTGCTCAAATTGACGGAAACGCCAGAACGCAACGAGCGGGAACTGGGGCTGCAACTGGCGCTGGGCTTCTCATTGCAGTCGGTTCTCAGTTGGGGTGCGCCGGAGGCGGGAGCGGCCTTCACCCGGTCACGGAAACTGTGTGAGCAGAGGGGCGATGATCCGCGGGTTTTCGCTGCTCTGGTTGGCGTGTGGGCATATCACCTGGTCCGAGCCCAGTATGAAACGGCGCACGGAATTTGCAAGCAGATGATGCAACTGGCGGAGAAATCCCAGGACCCGGTGCTGCTGGTTACATCCACTATGTGTTGGGCCAAGGTCCACTATTATCAAGCAGACTTTGCTTCTACCCGACAACTGGGGGAACGCGCGCTCGCCCTTGATCGTCGGGAAAACCACGAGGCCTATCTTTCCGTCTACAACGAGGACGGAGGAATGTCGGCGCGCCGAGAGCATAGCTTCTGTCTGTGGCTGCTTGGCTATCCGGATCGAGCCCTGGCGTTGGCACAGGAAGCTGTCACGCTGGCCGAGCAAACATCTCATCCCTTCGGTCTGGCCGCCGCTTATCATACGATGGGGTCGGTCCTTACCTTTTTCCGCGATTGGCAGTCCAGTCAGAAGGCATCTGAGAAAGTGTTTGCGCTCGCCGAGGAGCACGCGCTGGGAGACATGCTCAAACATGCCACTACCTCTAATGCCCTGAATCTGGCGTTTCAGAAACCGACCGAAGAAGCGCTCGAGCGGGCGAGACAGATGATTTAGTCTCTGTATGCTCAGGGTGTAATGCTGTCGAGGACCAGGTACCTGGCAAGGATGGGCGAAGCGTTCTGGATGGCAGGCCGCTGCGTGGAAGGGCTTGCTGCCATCGCCGAGGCGTTGGCCCTGGTCGAACGCACCGGGGAGCGAGTCTCGGAAGCGGAAATCTGGCGCGTCAAAGGCGACTTGCTGCTGAAGACCGCCGCCGGCGATGCCATGCGGAAGCGGAGAGCTGCTATCAAAAGGCCATCCAAATCGCCCGCCGGCAGAGCGCGAAATCGTGGGAACTCCGCGCCGCAAATAGCCTGGCGCGCTTGTGGCAACGGAAGGGCAAACACAAAGAGGCGCGGCAGATGTTGGCGCAGACTTTCGGCTGGTTTACCGAAGGATTTCACACCGCGGATTTGAAAGACGCCAAGGCGTTGCTGGAGGATCTGAGTTCAGAATCCATCCTTTAGACTGCCGGCGTCGCACCGAAGGTAAGCGTCGAATTAGCGCGACGATTAGATGATTAACTCAACAAACGGGCTTACCCATCCGGGGTCAGGCTTGAAAATTGAAAATTATCTTATGCAACTCGGAACCTCGTGGCATTCAGAAGTCTTCCCTGGTCGACAAGCGTTCTCATTTATTCGGTCTGCCCTTTGGGAGTCGTCCTGCTGACCAATTCATCCTCACCCGCGAGCGCGCTCATCGCATCCAACGCAGTGGACCGGATGCTTGGTTTGAGTGAAGCGCCATCGGCGCAGCGGGCGCTCGACGATGCGGCCAAGGCAAAAGCAACGCAGGCCAAGGCTAAAGCCGACGACGAAGCAAAACGCAAGAAAGACGCGCCGCCCACTCACAAGTTGAGTGACTACGTCGGACAATTTGAACATCCGGCATATCAGACCCTGACCATCAGCCAGGAAGGCGAGCAGTTGAAGTTCGATCTCCACGGCCTGACCGGCGCGCTGAAGCATTACCACTATGACATCTTTCAGGGGGTGGATGGTGCGGCGGGTCTTGCAGGAACAAAGCTGACCTTCCTGGTAAGCCCGGCGGGCGAGATTGACAGCGTGGCCATCCCGCTCGAGCCGACCGTAAAAGAAATTATTTTCACGCGCAAACCGAAACCGCAGGAGAAGGCATCTGCTCAGAAATGAATCGTCTGGTGCATCATCCGGAGAATCGCAAAATCGCAGGCCTGGCACCGAAAATATGAACTCGCTGGCTGAAAAGCGCGTCTTGGCATGACGACGAAGCGATCGCCCGACCGTCGGGTTAGCTCTTGCTGTGCAACTAGTGGTGTTGTCACCATTGTCTTGTCGTTCAAAGTTACCTTTAGCGGTTCGCTATCAGCGCGGTTGGACGTGACAAGTTTCGCCACGATCGATTTTTTCCTGTTGCGCGCACAGATCGATGCCAGAACACGGTGCTCGAACTGAAGGCCCTGAAAGCTCATCGCGCACCCAAATACGCTCACAGCTTCTGTGCCACTCATCGAGAAATCCATTAAGCGGAATTTGTGTGATCTGCAAACCAAAGTCTGCAAGCCAACGTATTGACATAGCCCCAGACTGAGTATAAGGTGGCCCCGAACCTTGTGTAGTGGGAAACCTCGCTGAATTCTTCGGCCCATCCGAAATCTAAGCCCACACACTCAGGAGTAAGACATGAAAAATAGAATCCTCACAATCACTGTGCTTCTACACTTGTTTTTATTTTCAGCGGCCCCGTGTTATACGCAGGGGAAGGCTTCCAAGAGCGAAAATAAGCAAACCTCATCCACGCTTAACCAAACACTTAAGGCCCCGCTTGCTTTTGGGCTGGAGGACGGGACGCCCGTCAGGATGCGTATTACAAGAACCATTTCCTCCGCCGATGCCAAGGTGGATGAGAAGGTGGATTTCGAGGTACTCGAGGACATAAAGGTCGGCGACATCATCGTTATCCCACGTGGCGGAATTGCGTGGGGAACCGTGACTGAGGCTCAAGCGAAGCGCAGAATGGCACGCGGCGGTAAGCTAAATATGAATATCGATGCGGTGCGCCTTATATCAGGAGAGAAGGCAGCGTTGCGGGCCGTCAAGGAAGTAAAGGGTGGTGGCCATACTGGCGCCATGACAGGCGCAATCGTCGCAACCACCATAGTGTTCTTCCCAGCAGCGCCATTCTTCTTATTTATGCACGGGAAGGACATCACGATCCCAAAGGGAACTGAAATAACGGCCTACATCAATGGTGACGTTTCGCTCGACCCTGCAAAATTCTCGGGCCAACCTGATGCACGTTTGGCCGCACCTGAGGTCGCCTCGACCGCCAACTCCACAGAACCCTCGATGATCGGGATCAAATCCAATCCAGAGGGGGCAGACATCATAATTGACGGAAAGTTCGTCGGAAACGCACCTTCGACAGTCCGAGTGTCTGCTGGAGAGCATGTGATAAGAATCGAGAAGTCGGGTTTCAGAACCTGGAAACGTCAGATAACAGTTAATCCCGCAGGCAACATCACCGTTGAGGGAACCCTAGAGAAAGCCAATGCTAATGAGACTGACTCAGTAACATCAAAACAACAACAAACATCGGATAACAATACGGAACAGAAAGTCGCGGTGGCACAGAATTCAGAAGCAGACTCGCCAGCAGTGCGGACCAAAGAAGTTGCGTCACCAGAATCAAAACCGGAACCACCACCGACAATCGTAAACCTTGCACAGTTCCCCAAGGAACATGGAGCAGCTCCTAAAAGAGTCGGTCATGAAGCAATCACTGACTTCGGCAAAGGAGTAGATTATTTTCTATTTGCTTCGACTCTTACGGATCACCTCGAACGTTGCAGAGCAGAGAAGGCAGGAGACGCTGAGGCATATAAGAAATTGAAGGACTCAGGCAGGCTGCACGAGGTGCATAACAAGACAAATGTCGTCATAACCAATTCAAAAAAAGATTCAGACGGCTATGACGTTTTTGAGGTGCGCATAAAGGCAACGGGTAAGATAGTCTGGATTGACTCAAAGTTTCTTAAGTAAGCACAAGTATGCTTGCAGTGACTTAATCCCATAACTGAACCGGTGCCAGGTCTGCAAGCTGGGACCAACAACCCGGCAAACCCGGACACGAAACGCTAAAACATTCCTCGGATTCGTTTATGACGACTTTGTAATTGCTCGCGCAACCTATCGCGAATATTCGACTGGTTGCTTGACGACAATTCAACTTCGGAAACACTGCGGCAGCGAATTGCAGATTTCAACGCCTTTGCTTGGTAATCCGGATCGAGCGGGGACTTCGCAGTCTTTTTTTGAAATGCGTGGAAGATCAAGAACGCCCGTCTCCAGTTTGAGGGCATCGAGAGCTTCGCGTCCTTCTGCAAATCAAAGATCGCCTTGCCAACTTCGCATCGCTCGTCGTCTGGAAAGCTTCTCAAAACCACTCTAGCCGTTGGGTGGAAGAGAGCAGGCTTCACGGATCCAATGTCTCAGATATTGGACGTCCGGTTAAGTTCCGTCCATGAAAGATGTGTCGCCCGCGAGACCCTTACGCCGGCTTGCAGCGGAGACTGGTTGTTTGGAATCGAGCGCAGCCGCGACCGACTCGAAGCGCCCCGGTCGTTCCCCTGAATCCCACCGATTGCGGTCGCCGAGCTGCACAAAGCGCCAGGTGCGTACTAATGCGGCTTCGATCAGGATAGAAGCCGGTAATCAAGATGAGATCAACCTTACTTAGCGCGTCTTTCGAAAAACAAGAATGCTTGATATTTTATTCTATTTTGATCATAAATATTCAAGTATGACGCGTTCCACGCTAGCTATAGCCGGTGGCAAATCCCAACAGTTTACGATTTTAAATATCGACACGATATTCAACTTTTACAAACCGAACCCGCCGCTTTCGAAGTTTGTAGACAGTTTTTGGCTATACCAAGGCTACGAGCCGGAGCGCAAGATCGAACGCATTCTTCCGACCGGCACGCTCGAACTCGTAATCAATCTCCGGCAAAACCAGCTGCGATTTTACGACGCGGAACGCCCCGAAAACTGCTCCCGCTTATCCGGTGCCGTGGTTTCAGGCGCGTTTGGGCGCGGCTTCGCGCCCGCGCCAGAAGCCTCTATCATCGGGGTTCACTTCAAACCAGGCGGCGCTTTTGGGTTTCTCGGACTCCCGGCAGGCGATCTCGCCGACACTCACGTCGATCTGGAAACACTTTGGCGACTGTCGGCCGGTCGGCTGCGGGAGCGCCTTTGTGAGGCAAGAACGGCTGCCGAGCGGTTTCACTTGCTCCAGGAGGCTCTGTTGAGTCACTTGTGTCACGGCGTGGAACAGCATTACGCGGTTTCGGCGGCGCTGGAAATGTTCGGGAAGAATCACGCCGGGCCGACTGTCAGGGAGGCCGCCAAGTATCTTGGTCTAAGCCAGCGTCGGTTTATTCAGGTTTTCAAGGCGGAAGTGGGCATGACGCCAAAACTGTTCAGCCGGATTCAGCGGTTTCAGCAAACCCGGACTTTCATCCAACACAATCCCTCGATCAATTGGGCGGAACTTGCCGTTGATTTCGGATACTTCGATCAGTCCCATTTTATAGGCGAATTTCTCGAGTTCTCGGGTCTTACCCCGACCGATTACATCAATCGCCAGAAACGCTAGACAACGACTGTATGTTCGAGGCACTCCGTAGTACCGGTTGTGTCCTTCCACCACGTCTTCAGCCACTTGCCGTCCGGGCGGGGGTTCTAACTCATTTGGTCGACTTCTGAAACGTTACCTCCGGGTACTTGCCGGATGGCGCAGCGAGCAGATCGCTATCGCGGCCGCGCAAATATTTGTCGAAGAATGCCAATGTGTATGCGACGATTATTTCGTGAGCCCGTCGGGCGTCCAACTCGTCCGAGCGCGGCGGAAAAAACAACAGAAAGTCCGAGAAGTGACCGTGTTGGGTTTTTGCGATCGTCACCTCGTATCGATCGCCGGTTGAACGATTCAAGAACAGGCGGTCACGCTGGGTCGTCATCGCCATCAACTCTTTCATAACCTCGGCGTCCGCTGGCTTCGGCGGCTTGTCCGCGGCGCCGTGATGCATCAACATCACCGGACGCTTTGTCCCGGTGTCCGACACGTCACCGAATAACTGCCCGTCCTGATCCACCGCAGCCTTCACTCGACTATCACTCTTAGTCATTTGTATCGCGGTCGCCCCACCAAACGACCATCCCATCATCCCGATTCGCGAAAGATCGAGACGTTTGTGATATTGCTGTCCGGGCGTGCGCTCCCATTCCTCGATCTTGTCGAGAATATAGGACACATCGGCCATCCAAGTCGGAAAGACCTCCTTCTCCAGCCAGTCCCAGCTCTTCAGCGCATCATCGCGGAGCACGCCGGTGGGTTTTGGCGCAAGTAGCGTATCGCCTTGAAAGTGGTAGCCGTCAGGGTAGAGAACGGTCTCGCTGAAACCCGCGTGATCGGCACTAACGATTACATAGCCCTGACTCGCGAGTTGTTCAGTCACAAAGGTTCCGACAAAACGCGCGGTCCCACCTCCCGGTTGGTAGACAGGCACCGGAAAGCGGGACTTGCCGGTCGCCAGAGGTGCGTCGGTTATTGCGTTTGTCTTGATGCCTTCGCCTCGCCGATAAACGCTCTTTTCGGGAAACTCGTTCAGGTCATGGATGTAGGGCGCAGGCTCCTTCCCCGGCATTCTTTCGGCCGGATACCACACTCGCACAAGCAGGTGCCGCCGATCTGACGGGTCTTTGGTGAACGGTTCACCGCGCCGCTGATCGACCAACAAATACTCGTGAGTGCCAACCGCGAATGGTCCGGCAGGCGGAAGAAACGGTGCCGTCGGGACAGGTTTGTTACTCTGGGAGAACGATTCAACGAGAAGCGCAAACGCGACCAAAACTGCGATGGGGAGGTCACACCAGATCTTCCATCTCCTATTCTCGAGTTCGGTGACTGCGATATGTCGCATCGGTATACCTCTCAACAGTAGTTTCCAAGCGGTTGCCGAGTCTGCTGAACTGCGATCGAGTGAACTCAACAACGTCAAAGGTCGTCATAGTCTACCGCCGGACTACTCCTGATGGCTAATTCGGTCATTCTTTGAACGGTACCCCTCCGCCAGAAGCGCAATGTTTATAGATTGCGAATCGGACAAGAAGCGAGAAATTCTCCGCGTGGAAAGAGCGCATCGAAACTGCAACTGGTAGCAAATGATGTTGACTGTTAACAGATGACGCTCAGTTCACGACCTGTAGAAAGCGTGTGATCCTGCCTGCGAAGCAAACGGTCGCACGTTCGAGTCGTGCCAGGTGCACTTTAGATTCCGAAAGACGGAGTTGTCTAACGCTATTACGCTGGCAGGCTGTCTGCCTCGCCGTCTATTCTGTCGTGCTTCTCGCGCTGTGCTTCGGTCACTCTTCCCGCAGCACTGACAGGCACTTCAATCCCTAGCCCTCGTCGCTTTTCTGCGCCGCCTAGCCAGAGGATTCGTCTATTACGAAGGCTGTTACCCAGGACTTGTGTCTCCACAATATCTCGGAGTTCCCCCACTCTGTCTCGAAAACCCGGGATGAGGATTCAGGCGCTCAGCTCGCACTTCAGTTCGTTCTTTAACCGTTTTGACTAGCCAGGTTTTATCTCGCTCGCGACTTGACGATCCTGGGCGTATCGCGGCTTCGTGCTCCGTCTCCTCCTGGAAGGCTTGTCGAAATTTATGTTCAAGCCCGCTCTTAAGCATACATCCCGTAACATTAAAATATCTTGACTTGTTGGCCCTGCGGAGATATATTGCGATGCGTCAAATGGCCTTCGTGGCTGATTAACGAAACAAGTAAAGGAGAATAAAGTCAATGGAAACGATTGATCGAGTGAAACGGATCGGGGGACGTTGCTTTGATGTCGGGCTGGCCGTCTTTCTGATTGCTATCCTGGTCGTGATCTGGAACTCGTCCAGAACCAGGGCCGAATCCGCGATAGGAAATCCGGCGGTAAAGACGCACAAGACCAGGAACCGTATCGCCAGCATCAATGCGCTAGGGCCAATCCAAGGCACGGTCTGCATAAAAGATGACAGCAATAGGAACGAAATACAATTTGACCAAACTGGACTCTACACTTTTACGGACTGCAAAGGATTTACGCTAGGGGGGACAGGCATTCTCGGTATGAAGGGGTTGGTCATTACGTTGAGTGACGTCAAAACCGATCGTAGGCTCGATCTCACATTTGACATGTCCGTTAATAGAGCAAAAATGGGGCTCCAGGTTTTCACCACGCCTTTGCATGTATTGTTCACGATAGCCGACAGGAATACGAAAGATGATATATGCGGATGTCAATGACGGAAAGATGTCGTGTCTGAACGCGGCATTTATGTAGTCTTCGATTCTTTCACTTTTGCTAGAAGGACCGGCCTGTTAGGTGGGTCCTTTCTTATTTGTTTTTCAGAGTTAACTGCTACTCCAACAAAGGTAACCTGATCATTTCTTTTTCAGCGCCTCGATACGGGAACGAACCTCTTGTGTTTCAGGAGAGTCCGGCGTTTCCCCCGCGTACGCTTTCCACTCGGCTATGGCATCTTTGTAAAGTTGCCCTTTCTCGAAGGTCAGCGCCAATTCGCGGTGGCAGGGGGGGCACGGCCCGCCCGAATCGCGAATAGCGCGATGTAACAAGTCCTCGGCTTTGCGCAGATTCCCTCGCGCCGCCAAGGCTCGTGCGCGCTCAACCAGCCCCTGGATTCTTGGACTGACGATTTGAGCCTCGCCTCGCGCTCGGGCAAGCACTGAACGCGCCTCGCTCATGGCCGGGTTAAGCCGCAACGCGAGCTGCGCCTCTCGCTGTGCACCTTCGCGGTCGCCTTCCTTTAGAAGAGCTTCGGCCATTAGCCAGTGCGCGCTGAAGTAATTAGGGTCCCAACCTATTGCCCAGCTCGCATAATTGTGCAATTCCTGGATATCGCCCTTGGCTAGCGCCAGGTATGCAAGCATTACGTAATTCGCGTCAGGCGTGAGCGTGTGCGCCAGCGATTTCCGCGCTTGAGCGATCGCCATCTCGATGGCCTCTGCTCGCCATTTCTCGATCTCTTTATTATCAACATCAGGCAGTGCCGCGCGGTCGTCGCTCCTCGGAATTGTATCGGCGTAAAGTGCAAGCGCTCGGGCGAACTCAAAATTGTAAGCACCCGTAGGATCAAGATTTCGCGTTGCCCGCTCTCCGTTAGCGACGAGGCCTTCAAAATCTCCCGCTCGCGCCGAAACCATCGCTTGCTTCATCGCAACATCAGCTCCGACGAGCGATGCTGCGAACCACGTCGCAGCGACCAGCAGTACAGTTCCTGAACTTGCAACTGCCCACCCAACCCATCGCAAGCTGACGAGCGCTCTCTCTTCCGTTTGCCCATCCCTGGCCTCGCGCTTGCCACTTCCAATTACGTTCGAGGCCACGAGCGCCAGGGAAATAAACGCGAAGAAATACAACCCCGTCGGAACTTGATCGTAGATGAAAAAGTTGTGCACGGCGATCGCCGCAAGCGACGCCAACAGCCCGCTGGTGACCAAGGCGATTCTCCGATCATCCGCGCGCCGCCGCGCTCGAAGCAAGAGTGACAAAGCTGAAGCTATCAACGCCGCATATAGCATTGCGCCCGGAAGCCCAAATGAAATTGCCGCATCGAGATATGAATTGTGCGAGCTTTCATTGTTGACCTGCGGAGCGCTTCGAGCCAGATCGAGCGACTTGTAAGCGAGAAACTCCCTGCTGAAGGCTTCTGCTCCACAGCCGGTCAGCGCAAAACGAGGAACCATCTTCACTGCGTCGCGCCAAAGCAAAACGCGCCCCGAGCCTGTAAAACGGTCTTCAACAAACGAACGGGCGCGCAGAGCTACTTGACGCGAGGCAGGGCTCAACACGATAAGAATTAGGAACCCGAGAAGGGCCGCAACAGGAAGCGCACCTCGAACAATCATCTGTTTCAGGGGGTTCGCGCCACTGTTCTCTCGCTTCCGAATCTCCACAAACGCCAGTGTTGCTGCTCCTACTAGTATTCCCAACCAGGCGCCGCGAGTGCCGCTGAAGGCGATTGCGGCCACCGAAAACGCCACTCCCACCAAGGCAATACGGCGGGCCCGCCCGCGCCACGCCATAGCCAGCGACGCGCTAAGCGGGGCCGTGTATAGCAGGAAATTACCTAGATAGTTTGAGTGGCCCAGGGTGCCGATGACCCGAACGACTGACCCGCCCGGTGACCGAGTAGTGTACGCATTTATAGGAATGAACGGATCCCAGCCAAAGAATTGTAGAACTGCGTAGATTGCCGTGAGTAGACCGGTTGCCGCGATCGACCAAACAACGATCATAAGGCGGCGCTCGCTGCTGCCCACCGCCACTATCAACCCAACAAAGCATACAAAAAAGCAACAACGTGTGATTAACCCCACTTCGCTCTGATAGCTTCCGAACAATGAACCAAGAGGGGACACGCCAAGCAGCGTCGAGAAGCCAATATCTCCAACATAAAGTAAGGCGAGCGCTACGTGCTTCGATTTGAGCGTACCCAAACAGGCCGTCCGACCGGCCAAGACCAACCCGAGCAAGAGCGCGATCAGAGCTGTCCCGACCGTAAGCCCCGCAAACTTCGGCAGCACGAATGTTCTATATACCGACGTGCTGAACACGAGTGGTGTCAGTACCAACATTGACACGCATACCCAAAATAGCGCCCTGTTTGGTTTGGTTGTCGCTGCCTCTGCTCGTGTTGTCGGATACTGGGTTGGCACTGGTTTACGATTGATTTTGCTCATCAGTATAGTCGTCAAACCGCGGGACCTACCTTCGCACGTAGTAATTGAATACCCGACTCAAGCGTGGCTCATAATCGGTGGCGACCCAGTCTAAAAAGTCCTTCTCATGGTCAACCGCACCGAGCCGGGCGAGCGCCACTATCCTGGGCCGCTCGCTCTTCAGACGCTCAAACCACCCCGCGAAACCGCCAGGCTCGAGTCCATCGAGATAGCTGTCTTTGCCTCTGTCGAGGAAGAAGTACCTTGAGGCATTGGTCAGCCGGGCGAGCACGAGAATCTCAGTTCGCCCATGGACGAATATCTTGTCGCCCGGCTCCAAGTGCGAGACGATTTCTCGAACCAATTCGTCCTGATCTTGAAGAGTCGGAAAGCCACGCTCATACAAGAAGGCGTCCCTCATGCCTAAGAAAAGCACCCACAGCGTGACTAACGCGACGGCGACTAATCTAATCGTCGCGACTCGGCCAATTTCCCAGCGACCGGATGCGAGCCTGGTGCATTCGCGCCCGGTGACATACACCAGAACTAGCGCAGAGAAAACAGCTATGAAGGGTATCAGTGGGATTAAATCTGCCGCGCCTTGTATGTCGACTGCGCAAAAAGCGAAATAAATGAGCGGAGCAATGATCACGGCATGTCTTGGCGCTCGCTCGACGAAGTGGCTGATGCCTGACTTCAGGCCGCCGTATATCTCCCTCCCTAGTGCTAAACACAAGCCAGCGGTCGCCAGGTAAAAATATATGTGAGCACGGTAATATTGCCCTTTCAGCATCTCCGAGAGTCGTTCAAAGAAATTCGAAACCGACCGAGTCTCGCGAAAAGCGTACACCGTCGCGGTGAACTTAATCGTCCAGATGTAAACGTCGCTCAGCGCACCGACCAAATAGAAGTAGGCAACATAAACTGTAAGAGGAATAACAGCCCCGGCCAGCAGCCTTACGACCTTCTTACCCTGCCATCGCGTAAGATAGTGCGAAAATGCGAGGCCGGCCACTCCTACGAACAGCAATCCCGGCTGCCAGCTCAGCGCCGACAGCATACCAAAGGAACCGGCGAGCAGCGGATGATCCTTTGTGATCGCCCACAGCGTCATAAGGCCAAACAGCACCATAGGCGTCTTCGGCTGGATTCCTCCGGCGTTCGATCCGGAGAAAACATCAAAGCTCAGCATTATCGCCACAGCAAGCAACGCTGCGGCGATGCTTTCGAATGAATCGAGTGTCATCAGGAAGGTAAAGGCCACAGTTAACGCCGCGAGGAGAATGAAGGTAATTCGTATTGCGAAGATGTCGCGAAGCCCGAACGGCCTTGCTATTATTATTGCTGCTGCGCCCACGTAGGCTGATAGTGGAGTCTTTATGTTCACGACATCACGATAAGGAATTCCCCCCCGCGCTATCACCTGCGCGAAGTAATCCCAGTTAGCGCGATCCCCCTCGCTCGGTTGTTTCCAGAATTGAAGCTGTCCGTAGGCTAGAACGGCGAAAGCAACCACGCTCCAAAATAGACGCGCGCGACCAAACCAGCCAAACCGCATCGATACTAGGCCCGTCGGACCGGGAACTGGTTCGACCGCATCCTTTTCCGTTAGAATCTGATCGAAAAAAGGCATGTCGGCTTCTTTCATTTCAATGCCGCATCTTCATATTCGGCGGTCTATTTTCCCGCGGAGATCAACTGTCTGCTGTGAGATTGCGTTACTTCTTATAACTTAGGCTGCCCTTGAGTCCGGCCAGGTCGCGATCCGTCTTTGGCAGCTGTGCGAGTGCAATATGCAAGGGCATAGAGAGTGCGCAAACGAGAGCCAGTGGTTTCCTCATAACTGCAAATCACGATTTAATCTAACTCACTCGCTGAGGAGAGAGAGATGAGGATGTTACAAACATTCGTATGCTTTAGGAAAGGCTAATATCACGGCCACTGGCAGTCAGGCGCCGCAATGTTGGATTGATCGGTATGGAAACCCGCAGCTAGATCTCTTGTTCCAGCACATTCTTTGAAAAGCTCCCTCGATTAGGCCCGCCGGCGGGCTTTATAAGCGACTCGGGTTGATCCGCGTAGTTTTTGTTCGGGCTAACCAACTGAGCCACCGCTGTTGAGCTCTACAAATTGCCAACTTCGCGAAGGGTCGCGCTCAAATTGCTGTGACCGGCTTGTGACCGGAACATCGAGAAAACAGATCGAACAGCTGTAACTCGCTTCACTAGCTCATCCTTTAGCTGCGGCTCCAACTCGTAGGGCACATGATGCTAACTCTGTTTCGTATTCATCGTTGTCTCTTTGGTCCAGTTGACCAAGCGACCTGATATTTGACCATCTCTTGCACCTACAACTGAGCAAAAAGAGGTATCATTCCTGAGTTCCGATTCCCACGAATTTATCGAGGGACAGAATCGATGGCCAAAAGTATCAGCACCAGACCCGAGATTCTCAGCGACCTTCGGGAAGCTCGCATCCGGACGCTGGACCTTGTTGCGGATCTCGACGACGGGCAACTAATGGGTCCGCGCCTGCGCATCGTTAATCCGTTGAGATGGGAGATTGGTCACGTCGCGTATTTTCAGGAGTTCTGGTGTCTTCGTCATTTTCGTGGTGAACGATCGATCCTTGACAGAAGCGACACGCTATACGATTCAGCGCGCATTGCTCACGACACACGCTGGGATCTGCCGTTGCCATCACTCCGCGACACGATGTCCTTCATGCAACAAGTGCTGGACCGGGTGATCGAACTGAACCAGACATCGACCGACAAGAAACTTGGCGGATACGGTCAGAATTACTTCTTGGAACTTTCGCTATTCCACGAACAGATGCACGCGGAGGCTATTACCTACACCCGTCAGACTCTGGGCTACTGTGCTCCTAGTTTTCGCACCTAAGTTATGCCTGCAACACAGAGCGACAAGCGCGAGAATGCAACAATGAAAGGTGACGCCTACATACCGGGAGGAAGGTTCGTGCTCGGTAGTTCTGAAGGCTCCCGATTCGTCTTTGACAATGAACAGTCTCCGCACGAAGTCCTTGTGAAGCCCTTCTCGATTTCAAAGACCGCCGTAACCGAAGCGGAATTCGCAGCGTTTGTCGATGACGCCGGTTACCGGCGAGCCGATCTTTGGAGTGAGCCAGGGTGCTCGTGGAAGGAAAGGGAAAATGCTGCGTATCCGTTGTACTGGCGACGTGAGCCGGACGGGTCATGGCTCCGTCGGCGATTCGATCAGTGGGTCCAACTCACAGATCGGCTCGCCATGATTCACGTCAACTGGCACGAAGCCGAGGCCTATTGCCGGTGGGCTGACCGGCGCTTGCCGACGGAGGCGGAATGGGAAATGGCAGCTAGTTCCGAATCTTCATCAGACGGTAGAGGGATCAGTGGCCACAAGAGAATCTATCCCTGGGGCGACGAAAAGCCTACGCCCGATCGAGCGAACCTCGATTGGCGCGCGATGGGCTGCATCGGAGTTGACGACCTGGGTCAGGGCGACAGTGCGTTCGGTTGTCGCCAAATGATCGGCAACTGCTGGGAATGGACCTCCACCGATTTCGGTCCGTATCCAGGCTTCATGCCCGGGCCGTACAAGGAGTACTCGGAGCCGTGGTTCGGGGATCATAAGGTGTTGCGTGGTGGTTGCTGGGTCACTCGCTCGCGGATGATCCGAAACGCCTATCGCAACTTCTATCCATCCGATAGACGTGACATTTGGGCCGGCTTCCGCACTTGCGCACTGTAGTAGATTCCAAGTTCGTAGGTCTTTCACCAAACGCCATTCGCATGCACCTCGGAATCATCACTCCCGCCCCACCTGGATCGCGTTACGGGAATCGAGTTACCGCTGTTCGGTGGGCAAAGACTCTGAGACAGCTCGGTCATCGGGTTACAATCCATGAGTCATATGGTCAAGAACGATTCGACATGCTCGTCGCGCTTCACGCTCGTCGTAGCTTTGATTCCATCAACAATTTTCGCTGCGGGCACCCGGACAATCCGTTAGTCGTTGCGTTGACCGGCACCGACTTATATCGCGATCTTAGTCGAAGCAAGAATGCGGAACGTTCGCTCGACATCGCAACGCGAATAGTAGTGCTGCAACCGCTGGCCCTCGACGAACTCCGCCCGACCTGGTTGGAGAAGGCGCGAGTTGTTCATCAATCGGTTTTACCGTTGAAGAGTGATCTTTCTCGTCAATCGGGAAGCAGTTTCGATGTGTGCGTCGTCGGCCACCTGCGATGGGTGAAGGACCCGTTCCGGACTGCGATGGCGGCGAGACTCCTGCCGGCGTCATCTCGAATTCGGGTCATTCACCTCGGCGGCTCAATGAGTGCTCGTGAAGAGGGGCGCGCTCGGCAAGAAATGCTTCTGAACCCGCGATACAAGTGGCTCGGTGAAGTCTCATCGTCGCGCGTGCGTCGAGTAATGGCCAGGAGTCGTTTGTTTGTGATTTCGTCGCGAATGGAGGGCGGAGCCAATGCCCTCGGCGAGGCGATTGTGGTGGGTTTACCTGTGCTAGCCTCGCGAATTCCGGGCTCGATTGGCATTCTAGGCAATGACTACTCGGGCTACTTCGAGGTGGGCGATACTTCACATCTCGCAAGCCTGATGCTTCGCTGTGAGACAGACCCCGAGTTCCTTGAAGTAGTCACAAGTCAATGCCGTGATTTGACACCATTTTTCGATCCCCTTCGTGAACAAGCCGCCTGGGCAAGTCTGCTCGAGGAGCTGTTCGCGCCGCACTCTTCAAGCACAAGGACCGGCGGACCTCGTGCCCAGCGCTGTTGACGCTGACACAAGAGCGCGTTTGGGATTTGGAGATCAACGGGACCGACTTTGGCGAGCGAACCTATTGAAGCGTAGGAATGGCTCGACGGCTAGTCAGGCAATTCGCGATGAATCTCCTGGGGTTTCTTGTCTTTGCGGAGACCCTGAAAAGAGGGATGGCGAATTGAACCTTCCGAAGTCCATTCGGTGAAGGCAACCTCAGCCACAAAATGCGGCGCAACCCAATGAGCGTCGCGCAGCCCTGGATCTTTCGGCTTTATGGCAAAGGGCGATGCCGTCCGTGAGATCTTGTCGAGTTCTTTCCTCAACTCCGCGCGGAGCCTATCGGTGAACCCTGTTCCCACGCGGCCCGAATAAACGAATTTACCTTTTTCATAGACACCGAGGATCAGGGAAGAAAAAGGCAGTCCTTTATCGGAAGGGGTATACCCAGCAATCACAAATTCTTGGCGCTTGCTGCATTTTACTTTTAGCCAGCTGCGATTGCGCGTGGACTCGTAAGCCGCCGACGCGAGCTTCGAAACGATTCCCTCGATTCCGAGCTCACAAGCCTTCTTGAAGAAGGCGGCGCCGTTTCCCTCGATGTGATCGCTGTAACGCACCGGCCAACCGGCCGCGATCGAAGCAAACAACTTCGCCAGGAGGACCTTTCTGTCTCTAAGCGCGCAGTGTGTCAGGTCGAACCCGTCGAGATACACAAGGTCAAACACCTCAAAGATCAGTTCGCCGTCGCCCTTTCCCATTTCCTTCTGGAGCTTCTGAAAACTAGACACCTGTTTGGAGTCGAGAATTATTACCTCGCCATCGAGTATGGCGCTGGTCGCCGGGATCGACTTTACGGCTCGCGACAGATTGGGGAGCTTGCCAGTCCAGTCGTTTCGATTCCGGGTCCAGAAGCGCACCCTGCCACGATCGATGTGGCAGAGGAACCGGTAACCATCGAACTTCAATTCATGAAACCACTGGTCTCCGATTGGGGGTTCCTTTACAAGCGTGGCGAGTTGTGGCGCAATGAAATCTGGCATCGAAGCTTTTCGCGCGCCCGGTAGGCTCTTTAGGTCCATGCCACTTATCAAGTGTAAGCTCGCTGTACGATCTTGCTCCGTTTACGACAAAGACTTTTGGTTGGTTCAACGCTTTCCCGCGATGTTCTTTTTAAGGACATCCATTATGTCGACGACGTTATCGCCTTCGTTTCTCTCCGGTTCGACCTCAACGATATCCTTGCGCCGCGCGTGTTTCCCCTTCACCAGTTTTAGAAGACGATTAGTCTCCTGGTCCCTGGTTTCCGCGGCCGACGGGCGCCGCTCAGCCTTTTTCTTGATTGTGGTTTCAAATCGTCGGACCGATGCCTTCGGCACTTTGGGTTTCGTTGGGAGTCCGACGTCGTGGGGTGAACGGATCTCATCGACGAACCGAAGCGTCTCCGCGCGCAGAATCCCGTTCTCTGCGATTATCGCGATTAAGTATTCCTTGCCTCGCATCACGAACGTGGCTATTCCGACGCGACCGATCTCCTCCATCGTTTTGGCGAGTAGCGTATAAGCCTTCTCCGAGACCCCTGCTGGTGTCAGAAAATAGGATCGCTCGAAATAAAGAGGCGAGATCGAGTCCTTCTCTACGAACCGCCGCAGATCGATGTCACGGGTCTTCTCGGGCGCGAGTCGCTCCAGTTCCTCGTCAGTCAACTCGACATACTTGTCTTTCTCAACTTCATAGCCGCGGATCATTGCTTCGCTGTCGAGGTCGCGCCCGCTCTTCGCCGAATAGTATCGGCGGCTCAGGGGTGTTCCTTCTGGTCCAAGCAGTCGCAACGTAGCCCGAGTCGTTCGATAAGCGGGGAACAGATTCACCGGCACGCTAACCAGGCCAAACGTAATCGTGCCCGACCAAAATGGGCGCATCGAGCGCTCGTCATTTTCTTCCTTTTTCCGAGCTCGCTTAGGCAGCGGTTTTCTCCTTTTTCAAAGTCTTGAGGCTCTTCTCTAGAGCATTCTTGAGCGATGCTGGAGCTCGCTTTGATTTCACCGCGTGAAGCCTTGGGGCTTTCCCCCTGGCTTTCTCCTCGATCAGCTCCAGAACCCTCTGGCGATACTGATCTTGAAATTCAGAAGGATCGAATTCGCCTTCTAGCGCTTCGACTAATTGCTTTGCAAGCGTCATCTCTTTCCTATCGAGAGCTCGCCCACCAGGTGAGGGGAGATCCTCGGCAGAAACTACCTCGTCTGCGTGGCGCATCGTGATCAGCAGAAGGTAGTCTCCCTCGGCCCGGAGGGCTCCGATGTAGTCTTTTTTGCGCATTACCCAACGTGCGACGCCTTGTTTCTTCTGATTGTTGAGCGCTTCGGCCAGCGCGAAGTATGCTTCTTGATTCCCGTCCGGAACGAGGTAGTAGGGCCGGTCGTACCACTCGGGCTTTATTTGTGCCGACGGGACGAAGTGGGTAATTTCGATCTCTCGCGACTCTTCGGGATCAAGTCGTTCTAATTCTTCGGCGGTCAGAACGACAAATGTGCCCGGTTCTATTTCGTAACCCTTACGGATTTCCTCGGCGGGAACTTCTTCGCCGGTCATTGGATTGACCATGTGTTGTTTGACTCGAGTGTGAGTCCGCCCCTCGAGTATGTGAAAGTGTACGGTTCGATCGACGACCGCCGTATAAAGTTTCACCAGGACGCCGGTCGCACCTAACCTTATTTCTCCCTTCCAAATCGCCCGTGCCGCCATGCAAATCAACCCTCAACTCTTCGGCAAGAGATGCACAGGATCTCTCGGATGAAGTCCCCGACGCATATCGAGCAGATCGTAACGTCGCACCCGATGCAGCGGTACTCCGTCTCATAAACGTACGCGTGCCCGCATTCGGAACATGTTTCGGTGCCGGGTTCGAGCCACCATTGCAGTTTTTTCTTTGCTCCGGCCATCGCTGAAGACTACGGCAGTTTCAGTTCCAAAAATCTTGGGGCCTGGGTCAGTCTACAATAAATTGAGCGTCCTCGCCCGGGCCTCGGCGGCGACGAGACGTCGTGAACACACAGACCAGATGAGATAGCGCCCCCTTGCTGCGCCCGGCCGTCCCGCGTTATAAACCCGAGCACGGAATTTCTTATCATGGAAGACTTCGGAAATTATCTGGGCAGCATCACCATGGCTCCATACATCGTCAAGGCAATGGCCTTGATCGGGGTAAAACGCAGGGCAGGAAGCAACATGTTCCGCCACCAGATCAGTACGATGGCTATCTTGCTCGACTACAAGATCATCGATCCCGTGCTGCTCAAAGCCTCGGTGATTCACGACCTCTTCGAGGATGCCCCCACGATGCCGGGGGTCACCGAGGACGAGATCAGAGGGATCGACTCGGACGGTCCGGCAGTCTACGAGTTGGTGATGGAGGTTACCATAAGAGTAATAGACGGAATAAGGGAACCGAAGTCCGAATACCTGCTGAGGATAATGACAAGCGGCAGCCCCAGAGCCCGAGTTTTGAAGCTCGCTGATCGGATCAGTAACATCACGGCGTTGGGATTCGTTCACGACAAGGCGTTCGTGAAGAGGTACCTGGCGGAGACCAGGACCTGCATCCTGCCCCACGCCGAGACGGTAAACCCTGACATGTTCCGAGAATTGTCGGACCTGGTCGAGAACCGCGAACAGATGTTGCGACTGCTGAATCCGGACGTAGCAAGTTGACATGAGACTTTCAAGGGTGCGGTTAGAACTTCTCACCAAATAGAGCGCTCACTGATTTGCCGACATGGATCCGGTGAATAGTCTCGGCAAGCAGCGGCCCGACCGAGAGAATGCGCATGTTGGGTAGCCGTTTGAACTTCGGGATGGGGACCGTGTTGGTGGTCACGATTTCTTCAAGGTCAGGCTGGGCTCGCAGACGCTTTATTGCTTCCCCCGTAAAAAGGGCGTGCGTGCAAGCGACGACGATTTTCTTTACGTGCCGCTCGCGGAGTTTCTTCAGGATCTCAACGATGGTGCCTCCGTTTGAGATTTCATCGTCAATGACGATCGCGTTCTTGGCTTCAACATCGCCGACGATAGCGTCGATCACCACCTTGTCGTCGCCCAGACGTTTCTTGCTGCCCGCCGCCACCGGCAGCATTAGCATTCGAGCAAAATGAGTCGCCTCCCTGGCGTTTCCCAAATCTGGCGACACCACAACCGTGTTGTTCAGGTTGCGTCGACGAAAGTGTGCAGCCAACACTTTGAGGGCGTTCATGTGATCTACTGGGACGCTAAAGAAGCCGTGTACCTGGGCCGAATGCAGCGTCATCGTCAACACCCGGTTTGCTCCCGCTGTCGCCACCAGGTCGGCCACCAATCGCGCGGCAATCGAGATGCGCGGCGCATCCTTTTTGTCCGATCGCGCATAAGCATAGTGTGGAATCACCGCGGTAATGCGCGCGGCCGAGGCGCCCCGCGCCGCGTCCAGCATCAGCAAGAGCTCCATCAAATTCTCCTGCACCGGCGGCACTAACGGTTGAATGATGAACACGTCCGCCTCCCGACAATTGGCCTTGAGTTGTACGCCCAAACAATCGTTGCTGAAGCGGGTGATGGTTGTCGCGCTAAGCGGCATATTGAGTCGCTTGCAGATTTCGGCCGCAAGCTCGGGATGCGCGTTACCGCTGAAGATGACGATTCTTCTCATGAGTCCGAATGGTTCCCTCGACACCGAGCGATTATCAGGGTGATGTCATCGTGCTGCTCGTGAGGGCTGAACTTCCGAACGTCGGCGACCACCGCCGCGAGCAGTTCTTGTGAAGCCGACTCTCGGTGCCGGGTTAACGCTTCAATCAGGCGCTGCTCTCCGTACTCCTCTTCCGCACCGTTGAACGCCTCGGTTATACCGTCGGTGTAAAGCGCCAACGTATCCCCGGCAAACAGCTCGAGTTCTCTTATCGAGCAATCCCAGTCCTCGAAAAGTCCCAACACCGTTGCTGTCGAATTCAGTCGCTCAACCGTAGCATCGCTCCTGAGCAGTAGCGCCGGGAGATGCCCGCAATTCGCATAGCGCAACCGGCTGGCTGTGGCGTCATACTCAGCAAAGAAGAGCGTGGCATACGCGCCGTCAGCTGTATTCTCATAAAAGAGTTGGTTCACCGATCGCAACAGCCGTTGGGGTTGATCCAAAGCGATTGCGCACTGGCTGCGCAGGTTCGCTTGAAGATTCGCCATCAACAGCGCGGCTGCGATTCCCTTGCCGGCGATGTCGCCGATCACTAACCCAAACCGGTCCCGGCCCAGGCTGAGGAAATCGTAGTAGTCGCCGCCGACCGCGCGAGCCTGAATGCAGACTCCCGCGTAGTCGAGTGTCGGAAGCGAGGGCAGGGTTTGAGGGAACAGCCTCGCCTGCACCTGTTTCGCAATCTCCAATTCCTGAGCGCCACGGCGTTCGGCTTCGAGCCTCTCGGCGGTCGCGCGGCGTTGCTCATCGAGAGCCTTGCTCACCTCATCAAAGCTCACGAGCGAAAAAGAATTTCCGTCGACGTCTTCGAAGCGAGTGAACACCCCTCCCCAAACCGGGCTCTGCTCTCCGAGTAGCATCGAAGAGCCGGACAACGAAGTCTGCCCAATGGAATGCGAGGCAGGGGCATTGGCAGCAGCATTTGCGGCTTGGGCTTTGGCGCCCACGGCAGTCTGGTGCTCATTCGTCGCAGCGTCCGTCGTAGACGCGGCCGGCGCAGCCTTCTCGTACTTGATACGCTTCAAGCGCGGCGCGCGCCGAAACCGAACCCCGCGCTCAGACCATTCGCGGTACTTGGCGATAACGTTGTCGGTAACAAAGGCTACCTGCGTAGCTCGTCCGATAAGCTTGTATTCTCCTGACTCGCGCCTGGGGGCGACAAGCGCAAGGATGGCTGCGCCGTCTGGAGGAGCAACCGCCACCCATCGTTCGCCGGATTGAAGACGGGCATCATAGACCAGCTTGAATCCAAGCTGATCCAGGTAGAATCTGAGGCTTCGATCCTGATCACGAACGAAGATCTTGATCGCGTGAAAACGAAGGTAGGGATCCTTGCGATCGGGATGTTCAATTGACTCATCAAGCCAGGGGGATGAAGGGCTGCTCATGGGCGATGATTATAGAATCACCGGCTCGTTTGGCATAGTCTCTCGAGGACCTCAAGTCCAGCAATAAGAGGTTGCGCTATGCGATCGACATCGGTTTGCGCGGGTTCGCGCACGAAGTTGATCTTCAGGCTTGCACTAACCGGACGCAAGACTGGATCGATCGTTCCGACCAGGCAAGAGATCATCCGAGGGGGGCTCGCCTGGTGACAATCAACCTAAATACCTGCTCACGGCAGAGCAGAAATGATCTTTCGGAACTCGTCTTCGGGAAACGCGCACAATGTTTCGGTCTGAGCGTTGCCCTTCGAGCAGATTGACAGAAGCGCCTTCGCAACCACATCCGCGCTGGGCGCCTGAGATACGATGACCGCATCGTATCTCCCCATCACCAGATGGAAGCTTTTGATCTCTGCGCCCAACTCGCGAAAAATGTTTCTTGCCGCCTCGATCCGACCTGGGCTGTCCCTTACGTTCTCGATACCCTTCTGCGTCCAACGGAGAAGCGTGATGTAAGTAGCCATGGGAGTCACCTCCTTGTGAACTTCCTCGGCGAGCCTCCCTCATCAGGTGGTCCGGATTATATGACTTTTACAGATTCGTGTGAAGGCAGTAGGATGTGCGCAGTTTACCTCAATCCGATTTCCCCGTCGCGGAATCTTCAATCGCTTCGTTCATAGTGGGTTCAGGTGGAATAGAATACGTCAATGTCGCGTGAGCGACAGGCTCGGGGTCGCCCTCAGAGTACATCGTTACTTCGCCCACCGCCAATCGCTTGCCGAGCTTTAGCAGCTTACACTCGGCAATTACGTCGGCTCGCTCAGGCTTTCGCAGGAAGTTGATGTTTAGATTCGTGGTCACCGCTAACGCTACAGGGCCGATCATTCCAAGCAATGCCATGTACATCGCTGTATCGGATAGCATCATCAGCGAGGGGCCAGAGATCGTGCCGCCGGGGCGCAGATGTCGTTCGTGGTAGCAGAGTCGTACTTGCGCGAACATCTCGTCGACTCGCTCGACCCTGAAGGCTCGATGCGCAGAGTCGGGAAAGTGTGAGTATAGGAACCGCTCGAGTTCTTCTGCTGACATTCTTGGCATCGTTTCGTCTCTCGGGTTCAGAGTTCAAACTTCAGCTTGTCAGTGGCTTGATATCTTACCAGCGATGCCAGAACATTCTGAAGGTTGAACCAGTTTTATCATACCCGCTGCGGTGGCGCGATTACCCAGCGCTGCGCGGACTTGATCTGGGCTCTACGCTGTCAGCCGCTGCGCGGATGGAACCAGAGCGGTTTGAGCAACACCCGGAACAACGGCTGGGGCTCCGCGGCTTGCGACCGAGGTGTTGATCTAGAGGCCATTCGCGTTATCATAAATCGCTTCGGCACGCGTGAGATCAGACATTGATCACCAAGCCGCTCGGTGTGAGCGGACCAGGTCTCGTCTCATCGGATTTAGCGGACTTGTCGTCGCGGTTACGAAGCGGAGCCGTAGCGAACGAATGTAGAGAAGCGCAGCGGCCGCATGTAGCAAGGCGGTGCGCAGGTTCGGGAAGCGCAAAGAAGGGCGAGTGCTGAGACGATATACAACGCTGTGGGTACTGGTCCTCGCTGTGTGGATGCTGATAGGTCTTTCCTTCACGCTCAACTATTACTTCTTCGCCGCACACTACGTGGCCATCTTTGAGCAGCAGCCCACCCTTGGCCAGATGTTGGTATGGGAGCTTCCTTACTGGCTCCTATGGGCGGGTCTCGCGCCGGCGATCTTTTTGTTTACAAGGAGATTTCCCATAGATCGCGAGCGGTGGTTCAGCAACTCGCTCCTTCACATCGTCGCCTGTGTTGCACTGTCGATCGCTCACCGCGCGATCTATCTGATCATCGGGTGGTTGCTCCACGTTGCTGCATATCGAGACCTCACTACGATACCGGATCTCTACTCGTCCGACATTCTCTTCAATCTCCCGACTGGGTTCATGAGCTACGGGACGATTTTCTTGGTCAGCTACGTGACCGATTATTACCGCCGCCATCAGGAAGAGGAGCTGAAGATCTCTCGATTGAGGGCCGAGCTGGCGCAAGCGCAGTTGCAAGTGACCGAGGCGCAGCTTCAAGCGCTCAAGATGCAACTTCATCCGCACTTCCTGTTCAACACGCTCAACTCGATTTCAGCGCTGCTCGATGAAGACGTGGACGCCGCGGAGCAGATGCTGGCAAGGCTCGGGGACTTGTTGAGACTTACGCTTGAGAACTCGGGCGCACAACAGGTGACGCTCCAGGAGGAGCTCGAATTCCTCAGATGTTATCTCGAGATCGAGCACGTGCGGTTTCACGACCGGCTCGCCGTCAACATGCACATCGAGCCCGAGACGCTCGACGCGCGCGTACCGAATCTCATCCTGCAGCCGATTGTAGAAAACGCCATCCGACACGGAATCGTGTCGAGGATCGCTCCGGGCGCGATCGAGATTCGCGCCGTTCGCAACGGCGACCTTCTTCAGTTGCGGGTGAAAGACAACGGCCCAGGGCTGCAGCGGAGCGAGGCTTCTCGGGGCCGAATCAGGGAGGGTCTGGGGCTTGCCAACACGCGCGCCAGGCTCCAACAAATGTACGGCGGCGCTCATCGATTTGAAATGGCGGACGCCGTCGAAGGCGGATTACAGGTGACGCTCGAAATGCCGTTCGAGATCACCGCCGCGGTCCGAGAACCGGAAGAGGCGGCGATCATATGACCGCAGGGCGAATGATTCGAACGGTGATTGTAGACGACGAGCCGCTTGCGCGCCGCAAGATCAGGCGGTTGCTGACTCGCGATCCTGAAGTCGAGATTCTCGACGACTGCGCGAACGGGCGTGAAGCCATCGCAGCGATCGGCACTCGCAATCCCGATCTCGTTTTTCTGGACGTACAGATGCCAGAGATCAACGGCTTTGATGTTCTCGAATCGATACCGCCGGCTCGCATGCCGTTCGTCATCTTCGTGACCGCCTACGATCAATACGCGCTGCGGGCCTTCGAGGTCTCCGCCGTCGATTACCTCGTTAAGCCGTTTGATCGCCGCCGTTTTGAAAAAGCGCTGCAGCGTGCAAAGTCGCGGCTTGCGACAGAGCGGGGAAGGGATCTCAACCAACAGACGCTGGCGCTGTTGGAAGAACTGAAAGCACGGTCCAGCCACACCGAGCGGCTGGTGATCAAGGCCGGGGGCCGCGCTTTCTTTTTGAAGACCGAAGAGATTGATTGGATCGAGGCCGAAGGCAAGTATGTGAGGCTTCACGTCGGCAAGGAATCTTACCTCTTGAGAGAAGCGATCGGCAGCATGGAGGGCCAGCTCGATCCGAAGAAGTTCCCGCGCATTCACCGCTCGACGATCGTGAACATCGAGCGGGTGCGCGAGCTGCAACCATGGTTTCACAACGAGTATCGCGTCATCCTCAAGGATGGGACTGAATTGATGTTGAGTCGCAGTTGCCGCAAGAGGCTGGGTGAGCTCCT
>CAZOOE010000022.1:0-27004 GCA_964581275.1 uncultured Clostridia bacterium | reverse complement strand
TTTTTCTCGAAGGCTTGCCGCTATTATGGCCCAAGTCCCACTTTTAATCACACCCTCGACTACCACCGCTCGCGGTACTGATTTGACGAGCGCGAACCCCCTACACTATAGTGTGCGAGTCCTTCATCATAACCCTATTATGTAGTGGTCCGTCACCAATCACGGAGCGGTGAATGTTTAGACTCGAGAAACTGGAGATAAGCGGCTTCAAATCTTTTGCGGACCGGACTTCCCTGGTTTTCGGCGAAGGCATAACCGGAGTTGTAGGCCCGAACGGTTGCGGCAAGAGCAATATAGCCGAAGCGATTTCCTGGGTACTGGGTGAGCAGTCTGCGAAGAATCTTCGCGGTGGCAAGATGGAAGACGTGATCTTTAACGGCACCCGCGACCGCAAGCCAACCGGGATGGCAGAAGTGCTGCTCACGCTGGTCGCCATCGAAGACATCGCCGCACGAGACAGCGAAGTCTCCGAGAAAGACGACCAGCAGGAATACGAGGACGCGCTTGCGAGTGCTGAACACGCCGCCGAAGCTGCAAGATCGCTGGTTCAAGACCTGTCGCCACCGGAACCCGCAAGCGAGGCTCAAGTGGCGGCTTCACCATACGAGGCTAGTGCACAAGTCGAGCCGTCGTTCCCACAGGCTGACCCCGCGCACGAGCTCTCACACGGTGACTACACCGCCGTAGCAGGCTTCATCGAAGCCCAGGAAGGGACACAGACCATTCCGGGGGCATCTGATGACCCGGGGAAGGAAGCACCTTCCGGCAGTGATGTCGCGGACTCGACCGCTGAGCTATCGGCGAGCGTAGTCAGCGAGCAAATATTGGCGCGGTTGGAAGTCGAGGGCGTCGCCGCGGTTGGGGCCAGGAACGAACAAGAGAAGGGGAAGGCTCCTGAGCGCAAGCGAACCCATCATGCACGCAGGCGCAGAGTGATCGCGATTTCCGCCGGCGAGCGTGTAACAGTGGGGCGGCGTCTTTATCGGACCGGCGACAGCGACTACCTGGTGAATGGCCGCCCTTGTCTGCTCCGCGACATTCAGGATCTATTCGCGGGCACCGGGCTCGGTGGCTCTCACTACGCGATCATCGAGCAAGGGCGCATCGGCCAGATACTTTCGTCCAAGCCTCTCGACCGTCGAGGGCTGATTGAAGAAGCAGCCGGAATCACCAAGTTCAAATCGCGCAAGCGTGCTACCGAACTCAAGCTCGAATCTGCAAAGCACAATCTGACAAGACTCAACGACATCATCAGCGAAGTGGAACGCCAGGTTAACAGTCTCAAGCGACAGGCGCAAAAGGCGCGTCGCTACAGGCGTTTGCGCGAGGAGATGCGCTCGCTGCTAAAGGTCATCTTCACCGCTGACTACTACAGGTTGAATGAGGCGATCGAGCGAGTGGCCCGCGAGCTGGAAGAAGCGGGTCGCAACCAGACAGAACTGGACGCTCGGCTATCCGACCTCGAGTCCGAGAACAGAGCTGCGTCGGCCCAGGCGCGCTCGGCAGAAGACCATCTGGCGGAGTTGCGCGAGCGCGCGGCGGCGGTCGAGCTTGACGCCGATCGCGTTCGAAATCGACGAGCCTTCGAAGAACAGCAGATCAAGGAGCTTGCGGCTCGCATCGAGGAGCTCGATCGCGATCAGCGATTGCTGGATGAACGCCTCGAGTTGCTCGACTCCGAAGCGCAGCGGCAAGGGGCCAGTCTTCAGTCTCTCGAGGCAGAGGTGGCCGCCGAGCAAGCCGATCTGCTCTCGCGCGAAGCCTCATACCAGGAAGAGCTGAGCCGGGTTCGGGACGCCGAGACCGAAATCGAACAGATGCGCCAGCGCTTGCTCACCGAGATCGGCATAACCGAGCGGCTGAGAAACCTGAGCGCCAATCTGGAAGACGTGTTGAGACGTCTGGAGCTGAAGCGAGTAAGCCTCGGCAGTGAACTGGAACGTGCCACCGCGCGGCGCGATGAGGCTTCCGTTGAGTTTGGCCGTGTGGGAGGTGAGGTCGGCGATGATACGGTACTGCTCGCTGAACTGAACGCGGGAATCACTGAACACACTTCGGAGCTCGAAGCGCTTCGGTCTCAAGCGTCCGCCCTGCGCTCACAACTTGACGCCGTTCACTCGAAACGCAACACCGGCACGCACAGGCTGAAGGTTCTGGAAGACCTGGACGCGCAGCACGCCTACTATTCGGATGCAGTTCAACAGGTGCTCTCGCGCGAACAGGCCGCGCGGATCAACGCACTCGGTACGCTTGCGGATTTTGTCGAAGTCGAGCCTCAATACGAGCGGTTGATCGAGAGCCTCTTCGCTCGCGAGCTTCAAAGCGTGCTGGTACCTACGATCGACGACGCCCTTGCGGGGGTTGAGTACATCAATAATGAAGGTCTGGGACGCGGCGCTTTCCTGGTCGTGGGATTACACGGCGGCGAGGAGGAGTCGGAAACAGAAACCGAACAAGGCGACGGGGAGACCGGGAGGAGCAGCGACGGGGAGACTGAGGGATCCGGCGACCCGGCGAGTGGGATTGAGAGATGGCTGGTGGCGTCTGACGCGGAAAATGGGGACTTGCGATTTCTCCCCGAAATAGTGCCTGATGAGCGGCAGCTGCCTCCGGCTGATCTTTCTTTGATTGACGCTATTGTGATCCGGCTTGACGATGATACTCAGCGGCCGATCTCTGATACCCGCGTCGAAGCGGCGCTTGAGTCCGACGACCGAGCAGCCGCGCGCCAGTTTGACGAAGAGGCCACGGCGCACGCCTCGCGTTTTCAACTCGAGATACTGCGCGCGATCGATCTGCTTGGCATAAGGCCCGAGATCAAAACCGTCGTGGAGCGCGCGTTCCCGGAGAAGTGCGCGGCCTCGGTTGTGCCCGACATCGAAGCAGCGCTTCATCTCTCGATTGAAAATGCGTCATTGATATATGTGACATATGACGGCGAGCAAGTCGTAAACGGGCGACTAATCGTGACCGGAGCCAGGGCAGGTCAAAAGGGAACTTCACTGTTGGGCCTGAAGCGCGAGATCAAGCAGCTTGCAGAGCAGTCCCAGATCGGCGCCGAAGAAGAGCGGCGAACGTCCGCAGCGATGATCAACGCCGAAGAGCAGCTTCGCGGCGTCGAAGTGGAAGCGTCATTGCTCGACCAGCAACTTCGTGAGCTTGAGAAATTGCGGCAGGGCCGGGCTTGGAATCTGCAAGGTCTCGGGCGCGATCTCGAACGGGCGGCGCAGCACGTTCGAGTCATAGAAGGCGAGCTGGAGCAATCGGCTGCCGAGCAAGCCGAACTTGAACCACGCATTGAGGAACTCGCCGCTCAGCTTGGGGCGGCAGAGGCGTCACGCGAAGCCGTGCAACAATCTCTGAAGGAGGCAGGAGCGCGTTTCGTCGAAATGCGGGCCCAAGTCGAGGAGCTATCGCAACAGCTTTCGGGCGACCGCGCGTCGGTCGCAGCGCGCGCCGAGCGCTTGCACGCGGCCCGGGCAGAAATGCGCCGGACAGAAACCGAAACCGAGGAGTTGAGATCGAGGATCAACCGAAACCGTTTGGAATTATATGACAGTCGCGGACGTATCGATACGCTAACGACGTCGCTGGAAGAAAGCTCGGGCGCAGCGACGCGACTGGAAACCGATCGCGCCTCGCTTGCGGAATTGATCAACTCGGGAGCCGAGGATCTGGCGTCCGCGCGATCGCGAAGCGATGAGCTTGAAGCGTTGCTGGGGGAACTGAGGCAAGCGGCCGCCTCGGCGCACGACCGTCGAGGGCAAATTGAGGTTGAACGAGCGCGTATCGAATCAGAAGCCCAGCATCTGACCAAGACTTGTTTCTCGGAGCTGTCGATGTCGCTCGAGGATGTCGTGACCAGCGTTGAGCTGGCGAATACTGCAGTCGCGTTTGAGGTGCAAGACGCAAGCGATGACGAGCAGGGGAGTGGAGGAGCGGAGGGGATGTCTCCTCCGCAGCCCCGCAGCCCCTCAGCCCCGCAGCAGGCTCCTTCTGTGCTTTCTGATGCCGCTCCTGCGCGCGCTCGGCATGACGAGCTGCGAGTCAAACTCGACGAGATAGGGCCGGTAAACATGATGGCTCTCGAGGAGCTTGAAGGGGCAGATGAGCGGTTCCGCTTCCTTACTGAGCAGCGCCGCGACATCCTCGACTCGATCAAGATGACCGAGGAAGCGCTTTCAGAAATCAAGCGGCGTTCGCGTGAGCGATTCCGTCACGCGTTCTCGCACATCAACGAGAACTTTCAACGCATGTTCGTCGAGCTTTTCGGCGGCGGACGCGGCGAGATGATGCTGATCGATGAAGACGATGTGCTCGAATCAGGCATAGACTTGATAGCGCAGCCTCCGGGTAAGCGCTTGCAAAACGTGCTGCTGTTATCCGGTGGTGAGAAAGCGATGGCCGCGATCGCGCTCGTGCTGGCCATTTTCGAGTATCGACCCTCGCCATTCTGCATTCTCGATGAAGTCGACGCGCCGCTAGACGAAGTGAACGTCGGCCGCTTTGCCGGAAAGGTAATAGAGATGAGCCGCGACACGCAATTCCTGGTTATTACCCATAACAAGTGCACCATGGAAGCGGCTCGGGCGCTCTATGGCGTCACCATGGAAGAGCCGGGCGTATCGAAACTGGTTTCTGCGAAGTTCGAATAGAGTTGTCACAAACGGGGATGGACAGGACAGGCAGGGATAGATTCTAATTATCTCTGGTTATCTTGTTCGTCCCCGCTTGAGTCTGTAGCGAAAGTTATGCGCTTGACACATCCTAGATCATTACTTCTGGTTACCTTGCTCGCAACCTGCGGGCTCGCGCATCAGAATCCGCGAAGCACAAACAGCGCGTCTGGCGCCGGAGAGTTGAGCTACAGCTACAAGTTTGAGAACCCGCGGTTCATCCTCCGCATCATTGAGATCGACCTCGCCCCAAACGGCATAGGCGAAGTCCGATTCACGCGGGGAGAATCGGACGAAGTGCTCGATTGCAAGGTAAAGCTTCTGCCGGAGACCATCGGGCGAATTCGCAAGCTATATGAAATCACGAATTTTCTTGCCTCGGAGACTGTGTATCAAGATAAGAGAGACCTCTCGCATATGGGATGGATTACACTGGGCGCGCAGCAGGGAGGACGCGAGCGAAAAGCGCGATTCAACTTTACGACTAACGCCCAGATAAACGAACTGAAGGAGATCTTTCTCGGCATCGCCTGGCAGGAGATCTCGCTATTCGACATCGAGAACGCCCAGCGGTACCAACCACTCGATGTGCCTAAGCAGCTTGAGATTCTCGAGAACGATTTGCGGCTCGAACGAATTGCCGAGCCTGAGCGTGTACTAGCGGCTTTGAACGAGATGGCCGCCGACGATTCTCAGCCGCTGATTGCTCGCAATCACGCGAAGCGAATAATCGACGCGATCAAGAAAGGGAAGTTCAAATCACCGGTCAAAAAATAGACATTTATTCACTAACCACCGACAGCTGACGACAGGCCAAATAATGTTTATTCCTCGCGGAGAGATCATCCACGAAAGTCTGGCGACAAGCTACGTCCTTGTGGATGGGCTTGTCGCCGATCTCTGCGAAGGCGGGTTCTCGGGTGTCGTAGAAATACTGCTGCGGGACACCGACAGTTTCATCGTTATCTCAGGTGGTGATGTGGCCGCCGTTGTCGAGAAACCCAGCCAGCAGGCTCAGAACGGCGCCGCCATAACATGTACGCGAACGACCGTTGAGCAGCTTGCGGATCGATCCCAGCGGGAGCGAGGACGCGTTTCGATTTATGGTTACTCGGCAGCTGCCGCGAGCGCTGTCGCGGGGGCTATAGGCGCTCAACCCTTGTACGTGGGGTTGAGCACCGAATTTACAGACCTCGAAAAGATGATCCTGAAGCTCGCTCGAGAGAGAGATCGCGAATGGTTCATCGAGATCAACGTCGGCGATGCGTCCGGTGCCTTGATACATATGTGCGATACGCACTGCGGAATTGTCGGCTCGACAGGCGCAATGGATTTGGGCCCGCTACAGCTGCCCGGTAATGCGGCGCTTGAACGACTGCTCGATGAATGCAACCGGTTTGGCGGCTCATTCGATGTGTGCTTTACCCGCGCTCCGGAGACGGTTGATGTGCCGGCCATGCCGTCTCCCGTTGAATCAATCCCAGACGCCCCTCCAGCGCAGCCTGGCAGAGTCAATGAATATCCAGTCGAATCACAGCTTGGGAGTTCCCGGCACACCGAGGCTGCACCGATCGCCTCCAACGAATTGTTTGTTGCTTCAAGTCAAGATACTCAGCAGGCCACGCTCACGGGAATCGTCTCGCATGGTCAAGAGTCTGATCGATTCACTGGTCCGGAACTTGTCGCGCCCTGTGCAGAACCGGAAGAGAAAATCGAGAGTTCAATCGACGATGCGGCGGCAAACCCCAGGTCTGCAATAGTGGCGGAAGCCTTGACGCCGGGTTTAGCCGAGGAGTTTATCGAACCGCAATCTGGAAACCTATCGGTAGTTCGGGATGAGCTTCCGCCGGTTGCCGCCGACGCGGAGGCGATGACCGAGACAAAGCGGCTGATGGGCGAGATAGCCAGGGTGATAGAGGAAGCGGCCCAGGCAGTCGGCCCGCCTGATAGCTTCCCGATGTCTTTGCGCGCCGGACAACTCAAGATCGCGGACCGGTTTCCGTTCCTGGATCCGTTCGCGGGCGAATTTGAATACCTCGCCGGGGAAGTCGTTTTTGTAGGGCACGCCACTGCTGACGAATTTGTTGTTGGCTTTACTGAAGCGCTCAAGCTGGCGATGGAAGCGGTGACCCGGTCGACTGCATACCCAGACAGGTTCCGTTTATATGTCGCTGAGGATCTGCACAAACTGCTGGCGCGTGAGAAGGCCGAGTTTGAGAGATTGGGTCTTGCTCAGGTGGTTCGGGAGATAAGCACCCAAGCACGCTCCTGAGAAGCCTTTTCACATACCCAGATTTTCAGGCCTGGGACCGGAATTTGGACCATCTCAGCCCACGCGGTGGGCGAAAGCGTGTAGCCCAGGGCAAGTCCGCGCAGCCCTGGGTAGCGCGGACGGGCTGACATAGCCCACGCAGTGGGCGACAGAAGCGTAGAGAATCATACAGTGATTGGAAGCGTGTACGCGATCGACTCTCCGACACGCAAACTGCGAAGGCTAAACAGACTCGTTCTGACATGCTTTCGCCACTACGTGGGCTAGGGTTGCGGGACACAAGCTGACCCAGGGCTGCGCGGACTTGCCCTGGGCTACACGCTTTCGCCCGCTACGCGGGCTACCGTGAACATTCCCAGCAGTTGTTTTGGTCTAAGTATGTGGTCACCTCCTCGAGTGCGTCCTGCTCATTGCCGAATCGATCAATCCATTTCACGCCGGACCACGAACGCCACCAACTGAGCTGTCGTTTGGCGTAGTGTCGCGTGTCGAGCTTCATCTGATTTAGCGCATCTTCGCGCGAGCGGCTTCCTTGCAAATACTCGACGACTCGACGATAGCCGTGGGCTTGAAAAGCCTTTGCCGCCGGCGGAATCCCTGACGAGATAAGCTTCTTGACTTCCTCGACCAGCCCGCCGTCGAACATCTCGTCCGCCCGTTTGTCTATGCGCGCGTACAGCTCTTCGCGTGGCGGGTTGAGCGCGATAACTCGAATGCGCGAGGCAAGCTCGGGCGCCTGCGGCATTTCGGGTTGTGACTCTGAGATACGCCGGCCGGTTTGAAAGTAGACTTCGAGCGCGCGCATCGTCCGCGGCCAGTCTCGCGGGCTGATGCTTATCGCAGCATTCGGATCAACACGCCTGAGCATTCGATGGAGATGCTCGGAGCCATTTCTGTCTCGCAGCGTTGCGAGCCGACTCCGAAGCTTCGCATCGGTCGGCGGCCCTTCAAAGAAAGGTCTGACCAATGCGCGAAGGTAGAAGCCGGTGCCGCCCACCAGTATTGCCGTGTGATTGCGAGATTCGACCTCATGAATCGTGCTCTCGGCGAGACGGGCGTAGTCGCCTGCGGTGAAGTTATCGGTCGGCTCGACGATGTCAATCAGATGATGTTGGACTCCTCGGCGCTCGGCTAGAGGGACCTTGGCAGTTGCGATGTAAATGCCGCGATAGACCTGAACCGAATCTAGGTTGATGATTTCGCCGTTGTGCGCCAGGGCCAGTTCAATACCGAGCTCGCTTTTGCCGGATGCGGTGGGACCCACGATTACTGGAATGAGTCTTGTTTCGTTCTCGACGGTCACCTAGCGATGTTAACAATCTGGTGCGGAGGATTGAACTCGAATCCTTCAACCCGGAGCTCGCTAGCTTTTCTGTGAGAGAATTCGGCGCCCAAGTTCGACGTCGATTTGGCGCGTCCAGATAAGCGTCACGCAAGCTTTTTGGAGAAATCAAACCAGCGATTTATTGATCGATTCGGTCGCCCGGTTTAAGATGCGCCCCGTTTGCGAATTCGCGTGCCGACCTTCGCGGTTTGCCTTCGATCTGAACCTCCTCGATTGCAAGAGCTGTTGAGCCCCCGCACCCGACTGTAATTCTCGATGAATCGATACCGAGGGTGGTTCCGGGTTCATCGGCGACCGTACCTCCAACGCCTTCGGGCGCTTCGCGGGCGCGCCAGATCATCAACCGGACGCCACGAAACCTGGTATAGCTGCCTGGCCAGGGTTGAAAGGCTCGGACTCGATTGGCTATCTGCCTCGCGTTCATTCGCCAGTCGATCAATCCGTCTTCGCGTTTTAGCATCGGGGCGAAGCTGGCTGCGCGATCGTCTTGAGGCATCGGTTGGAGATCACCGCGCCCGACAAGAGGCAGCGTCTCGGCCAGGAGATGTGCTCCAAGCTGAGCTAGGCGCGTGGAGAGCTCGGGGGCGGTCTCATCATCGCCGACGGGGGTCGAGCGCTGGGCCAGCATTCGTCCGGTGTCCATTCCAACATCCATTTGCATTATCGTCACGCCGGTTTCGCGCTCGCCGATTGCGATCGCCCAGTTAATGGGAGCTGCACCTCGATACTTCGGGAGCAATGAAGCGTGAACGTTGATGCACCCGAGTCTCGGGATCGCGAGCATCCACGCGGGCAGGATTTTGCCATAAGCCACGACCACACAGGCATCCGGCGAGACTCTCTCAAGAATTGCACGCACGTCCTCGTTGGTTTTGATCTTCGCCGGCTGATGTACAGGTATGCCGTATTCGAGTGCGAGTGCTTTCACCGGTGGCACGTGCAGATGCTGCCCGCGTCCTGCCGGCCTGTCCGGTTGAGTGAACACTGCCGCGATTTCGTGGCCGTCAAGAATCAACCGCTCCAACGACGGCAGCGAAAACTCTGGCGTGCCCATGAAGATCAGTCTCACGATTCATTGATAACTCAGACTTGAACCAAAACCAAGGACTTGTTTGCAGAGATTTCAGCGTTGCTAGCATCTGGGCATCGCGGATATTCCGTAGTCAGAACTCAATTGGGACTGACTTTGGACATTTGCGCCTTCTTCCGGTAGGGAGGGACGTTAAATAACCCAGTGATTTGGGTAACGAGTCTGATAGAGTCGTCCGGCCTCGTTGCGCCGCGAGTCCACGGGCACTTATAATCCCAGTTTGCTTTCCGCTTAGCTGAAACTGATGATGGCGCGATAACGTAGGACACTGTCAACCGGTATGCCTGACATCAAGCTCAACGGAATACTTCCGCCGGTGACTACGCCCTTCAACGAGCGCGGTGATGTAGACTATGGCGCCCTTTCATCAAACATAGCCGGTTACAACGAGACCGGCCTTAGGGGTTACGTTCCTCTGGGCTCAAACGGCGAAGCTGCACACCTCACCACCGGCGAGCAGAGGCAAGTGATAGAGACGGTCAAGCGCGCCGCCACAAGCGAGCACACGATCGTAGCCGGTGTGAACGAGCTATCCACCCGTGCGGCAATCGAAGCCGCGCGAGCCGCGGCCGATTGCGGCGCCGATGCCGCGCTGGTCATCACTCCCTACTTTTACAAATCATCGATGACTCAGGAAGCGCTCACTCGGCACTTCACCGAAGTGGCTGATCGCTCGCCGCTGCCGGTCTTGATCTACAACGTACCGCAAAACACTGGAGTCGTGGTCGAGCCAACGACGATCGCGGCGCTTGGCGCCCATCAGAACATCATCGGCGCAAAAGACAGCGCGGGAAACATGGGAGCCATCTCCGAAACTCTTCGTCTGGTTTCCGAAGGGTTTTCGGTGATGGTCGGAAACGGCGGCATTGTGTACCCTGCTCTTACGATGGGAGCAACGGGCGCGATCCTCGGTGTTGCCTGCGCGGCGCCGCGAGCGTGTGTTGAGCTGTACAAAGCGGCAAAGGCCGGCGAACACTCACGCGCGCGCGAGCTTCAGAATCGGATCGCTCCGCTTTCATTCATTGTCACCGCTGGTCTTAGTGTGCCGGCGCTCAAAGTGGCGATGGATATACTTGGATTTGATGGTTGCTTTCCGCGGACTCCACTCGTTTCTCTGGGAAGCGCGGATCGAGAGAAAGTCAAAACAGTGATTCGCAAGACCGGGCTTTTCCCGGAGATTGAATGAACCGATTGCCGATTGCCGATTGTCGATTGGCGATTTGAGATTGAGAGGCTCCTCCGCGATCGGAAATCGACACTCGTAGATCGGCGATGCGAAATCTTTTATGACTGCTGATTGTAAAAACCTTGAAGCGGCATCCGAAGAGCTGGCCGACTCGATGCGGTTCACCGACATTCCGCGCACCACTCCGCTATTCACCGACTTCCTATACCACTACGAGAAGGTAGCGCGCTTCTATGCAAACTACGGACGTTCAGTCGAGCCGCTCGCCGATCACGCGCGGCGAGTAGGCGCGCAGCAGTTCGATCGTAAGCGGGTGCCCGACGCACTCGAGCGGATCAACCGCCGGGTCGGCTCTCCCGAGCTGACATTCAGGCACATCGAGATGCTTCGCAAGCCGGGGGCAGTTGCAATCGTAACCGGTCAACAAGCGGGGCTGTTCACCGGCCCTCTGTACACCGTTCACAAGGCGCTCACAGTAATCAAGCTTGCTGCCTGTTTGCGCGATCAGGGCGTTGAAGCCGTGCCGGTCTTTTGGGTTGCGAGTGAGGACCACGACTACGATGAAGTGAAACATTGCAGCGTTGTCGACCGCGAAGGACGTTTGAAGCGGATTCAATACGAGGCAAGCGGTCATAAAGCTGACGAGCCGGTTGGCCGCGTGGTCCTTTGCGAGAGCATCGGCCAAACGATTGATGAACTCGTAGCGGAGCTCGCGTCTTCTGAGTTCACGCCCGCGCTCGAGGCGGATCTCCGCGAGAGCTATCGGGAGGGTGTGGGATTCGCGGAGGCGTTCTCGCGATTGATGACCCGGTTGTTCCGCGAATACGGCGTGGTGTTGCTCGATCCGCTTGATGAGGAACTGAAGCAAGTGGCGGCGCCGCTCTACTCCGAGGCAATCGGGAAATCGAGTGAGATCGCGAGCGCACTCGTTGGACGGAGCCGCGAGCTCGAACAGTCAGGCTATCATGCGCAGATTCACGTCTCCGAAGACATGGTGCCCTTGTTCATAATGGACGAGGGCCGGCGTTCCGCGCTTACCCAACAAGACGGGCGCTTCACGGTCAAAGGCTCGGATCGCTCCTTCAGCAGAGACGATCTGGTGGAACTTGCGGGTCGCTGTCCGAGTTGCTTTAGCCCTAACGTAACGCTGAGGCCGGTGGTTCAGGACTACTTGCTGCCGACCGCCGCATACATTGGCGGCCCTGCCGAGATTGCCTATTTCGCGCAGCTACGCGCGGTGTATGAGATACTTGGCCGTCAGGAGCCGTGTGTGTTGCCCCGCGCAAGCTTTACAATCGTCGAGGGCCGCCATCAGAAGACGATGAAGAAGTATGGGCTCGAACTCAAAGACTTCTTCGATGGTCTGCACCCAGCCGTAACTAAGGTTGTCGAACAGGGCCCCGATCGAGACACGGCCGTCGCATTCACCGAAACTGAGCGTGTGCTTAACGAGTACCTCAATAAGCTCGGCGAAGCTCTGCGAAGGACGGACGCAACGCTGAACGATCCGCTGAATCGAGCACGAGAGAAAATAAACTATCAACTCGAACATTTGCGCACACGCTTCATTCATGCCAGCGCGCACCGGGAGGAAACAGCATACCGCCAGGTCGAGCGCGCCTTTACTACGTTATACCCGGACAAGAACCTCCAGGAGCGCGAGCTGAATGTCTATTATCTCCTCTCGCGTTATGGTGCCGGGTTGATCGACGAGTTGTACAACGCTGCGGAGCTGGGCTTCTCGAATCACAAATTGGTTTACGTCGGCGGAGTCGCGTCTCAAGTCGTCAACCTGCGTTGAGCCGCTCGCAGGACTCAATTCCATCTCAAACCAGCCACACCTTGCTGTTGCTCAAGAGAGCAATATAAACTCTTGCGCTGCGAGTGATCCCAGAAAAAGTGTACGAGCCCAATGCGATGTTGATTTTTGAAGTCGAGCTGCTTGGCGTGAAGTAGCTACCAGGGAGCGCCGCCATCCCTCCCGGCCTCTGGTTGCCCAGTGCCAAGCAGTCACACAGGTGCTCCCGGAGCATACGTGCCGGCCGCGTTCTAAGCGCCGCGTCAAGCATGACGGATGCCTTCCGGTTGCACATTCGTCTGCCCGCTCCTACTGCGCGCCGCAAGGCAGGCAGCGATGACCGCGCTCTCAGGATGTTAATCAATGTCCGATGACCACAAGAAGGAGCACGCTCACAGTCACGGGAGCAACCGCAGGCGACTCACCGCCGTGCTGGCGCTTACGTTCGCTTACATGCTCGCCGAGGCGATCGGCGGATTCCTCACCAACTCGCTGGCCCTGCTTTCAGACGCCGGGCACATGCTGGCCGACGTCGCGTCGCTGATATTGGCGCTGCTTGCGCTGTGGTTCGCGGCTCGGCCGGTCACCACCAGAAAGACCTACGGTTATTATCGAATGGAGATACTTGCGGCCCTCGCTAACGGCGCCGCGCTGGTGGTGATATCTCTGTTGATCTCATACGAAGCGTTTCACCGAATCAAGTCACCAGAGAGCGTCAAGGGCTTTGAGGTAATGTTGATTGCAATCGGCGGTCTGGCGGTCAACGCCGTCAGCGCGTACGTGCTGCACTCTGCCTCGCGGGAAAACCTCAACATGCGCGGCGCGTTCTTGCACGTGACCGGCGATGCGCTTGGCTCCGTCGGCGCCATCGTTGCCGGTGTTCTCATCTGGAAATGGGGATGGGTGCTAGCCGATCCGGTGATCAGCGTCGCGATGTGCTTGTTGATAATCTTCAGCTCGTGGCAGCTGATACGCGAGTCGGTGAACGTATTGCTGGAGGGCACCCCGTCGCACATCGACATCCGTGCGGTTGTGGAGGCCATGCACATGGTGCGCGGAGTTACGGACGTGCACGATCTGCACGTGTGGACTATCAGCTCCGGGAAGGAGGCACTTTCGGCGCATGTGACCATCGAGCCGGGAGTCACTCACCGGACGGCCCTTGAAGCGCTCCGGGAACAGTTGCGCGCCGGGTTCAACATCGGGCACGTGACAATTCAAATCGAGTCGCCCGACGAAGCAGAGGCTCCTGGAGGCAAGCTGTACAAGATCATGCGACGAGGCGAGGCGGAATCTGAGATCAACGAGAGTTCAGGGTCGAAGCCTTAGCGTCTTAATTCATGCAAGTGACCGCAGCCAGCACTTTGGGCCATCCGCAAACGCGGGAGGGCCGATCGCGAATATCGGCCGCGGCGGTCCCGTTCGCGCTCGTTGCATTCGGGACGGCAAGCCTGGGGCTCTATTTCTGGGGTAGGGACCTGCACCGCTTCACTCAATGGATCGCCGCATATATCGGTTTGTTTGTCGGGCAGCTCGCGTTGTATGTCCTTGCTTGCTACGTGGTGCAACGCTGGTCGGTTCGGTCGTCGCGGGCGGCCAAATGGATGACTGTGGCTGTGATTGTCTTTTTTGCCGCGGCGTGCCGCGCGGTGCTTGTGCCGCAACGGCCTTATCTTTCAAGCGATGTCTACCGCTACGTTTGGGATGGCCGCGTGCAAGCAGCAGGGATCAATCCGTATCGTTACGTTCCGGAAGCCGCTGAGCTCAGCGGCTTGCGAGACGCCAAGATCTTTCCAAACGTAAATCGCGAAGATCGAAATTGGTTGTCGCCCTACCCGCCAGTTGCTCAGATAGTCTTCCTGGGTGTCACGCGCATTCGACCGATGAGTGTAACCGCGTTCAAAGCGGCGATGTCATCGTTCGACCTGATAACCGTGTTTCTGCTGATGCTGGTGCTCGCGCGAAGCGGCATCGATCCTGCGCGAGCGATTATCTTCGCTTGGCATCCGCTGGTGATCTTTGAGAGTGCGCACAGCGGGCACCTGGAAGCCGTGTACATCGCGTTTCTTGCGCTTGCTCTTCTCGCCTGGTCGGGTCGAAAACACGCGCTCACCGGGTTTGCGCTGGCGCTGGCGGCTCTGGTCAAATTCTATCCGGTTCTCCTGCTGCCCGCGTTTCTTTTGGCGAAGCGCGATACGCCGGCAGTAGAAATCACGAACGATTCGGCGGATCCGAGCTGGGTCGCGCACGACGGGCGGGCAGCTCTGTCTGCCTTCTTCGACAAGTCTTCTTTGACGATGCTCGGTGCCTTTATAGCAACCGTCGGGTTAGCGTATTTGCCCTACCTGGGCGCCGGCCGCAACCTTTTTGGATTTCTGAGCGGCTATGTTGTTGAAGAGGGGTTCATCCAAAGTGGCTCGAGGTACTTTGCGCTCGCGGCTCTGCGAGAATTGATACCGGTGCCTACTGTTGGATTCCTGGTTGTGGTTGCCGTAATTTTCGCGGCCGCTGCCCTGCGCTGGTCGTTGAGAAATAAGCTCAGTGCCGTCGACGTCGCCCAAGGCGCAACGGCGCTCATCGGGTTATATCTGTTTATCACCACTCCGCGTTACTCGTGGTACTACGTCTGGATGATTCCGTTCCTCTGTCTCGCACCGAGAGTGGGTTGGTTGTATTTGACTTGCGCGTCGGCGCTGTTATACCTGGTTTGGTACACGCCGCTGGTCTATCCCGAAATCCCTCTCTGGCTCGGTCTCTGTATCTATGTTCCGGCCTTTGGTTGGGTGGCCTGGGAGCATTTGAAAGGCTGGCACCCGGTTGTTGAGCGTTAAAAGAGTCACTCGACGCCGAAATCGGTCTCCCTGCGAATGACGCTATCTTTCTTCCTCAACTTGTCCCAGACGATGACTTCCACTGTATAGTCGCCGGGCGGCAGCGCAAGCGGCTTGATGACCCCGCCGGTCACGATGCGATAGGGCAGAGCGCTCCCGTCGCCTGCAGCAACCGGGCGCAGCTCTCCAGCGAACATCACCCGGCTGCCCTTCAGGATTCCTGTGCGCATTGCTAGTTCCGGTCGTGTTGTTTTGTCGTCTGTTTCGGGATTGTAGATCACCAGCGAATACGAAAACTCTCCATTCTGCGGGAACCTACGTTGCGATGGAGTGGCGCCTGCATTGTCGCCAGTCTTGCCTTGCTGAGGGTTCTGGCCGGCGAGAAAGATACTGCTTGAGCACAATCGGTCTGCCTTCAGATCAGGAATATCAACGAAGTCGTTAGCGGTTCCAATCGCACCAAACCCGACCTCGCGCACGAACAGCCGCACTTGATATATGCCAGGCTTTACGTTCAACGTTCGGGTTGCCACTAATCCTTGTTTGAGCGCGGCCTGATAGGTCTTTGGTTGGAGCTTCAGCTCCAGAGTGTTTGAAAAGTTCTCGACCGACCGTCCGCTTGCGTCCAGAACCAACCCTATTTGCTCGAGACTGCTATGGTAGCTGCCTTCGGACTCGATGAAGTGCAGCTTCGACGCATCGATGTGAAGCAGCAGAGTAACTATTGGCTCACGCTGATCGTTGTCGATGTACAACGGAGTTAGTTTCAGGTCGATGTCGCGAGCCACGAGGGGCGACGAGATGGCGTCGAGCGCCTCCGACACTTTGGGATCGGCGCCGCTGGGTTTTGGCGGGTCAGACTTTGCAAGATAGCTTTTGCGTGCGACAACCGTGAGGTCCGACCGGTTTCGAACGACTACTTTGATCTTGTGTAGCTTTCCATCCCATTTTGAGGCCTCGGGCTGAAAGCTAAGAAGATAGTACGCGGAGTTCTCGTCCAACAGATTCGCCAGTCCTTTGGTTATGTCGTTGTTGTTTATAAACAGCTTGCCGCCGGTCTCCGTCGCAAGCGAGCTGAGGCTTTCGCGCGCGTCCAACGCGTCGATTTGGTTCTGGAGGAGTTGCTGCGCAATTACCTGGCCGAGTCCGCCGACACCGCCTTCGGCAAATCCAAAAGTGTCGTAGGCGGTGAACGGCGCCGTCAGTCCTTTCGGATCGATCGAGTAGAACACGACATTGGAGCGTGCAGCCAGGCCGATCGTTTCACCGAACTCTCTGGTCGTTTGGGTGCGGAAGAGTCTGAAGCCCTCCGACACAAACACGCCGAGCTTACGACCCGGCAGCTGGCGCATAGCGGTGATCACATTATTCAAAGTCTCGAGCGAAGCCCGAACATCTGCCAATTCCAGCGGATCCGCTTCGTGCGATCCTGGGTAGTCAGGCATCGAAAGTCGACCGCTTCCGCGGTTGCGCGAATCGACAGGTTGCTCCTGCCTGCCAAGCGACCTGAACGGCACGTCGCTCGTAATGCTCCTGTAGGCGACTACGCCTGAATTGACGTTTATTAGCCTCAGCCGGTCGATCGCGCTTTGGAGCAGAGCCCGGTCCGAAGTAAACTGCTGCAGCAGTCCCGACCCTCCACCAGACGGTAGTATCAAGACAAGGTCACCGGGCTGCATCTGATGATCGACGAAGTCTTGTAGCATCTTTCGCGTTCGATACAGGTTTTCAAACTGCATGTGCAGCGTGTCGACGACAAAGGCGACGACCCGTTTGAGCTCTCGTGCAGTTATTGCCTTCGGTATCCGCGGCTGCTCGGCAGGGCCGACGCTCAATCGGCGGGTGTTGCTCTGTTCATAAGAGAAATGAGTGATGGTCTGAGGTTTGTTGTTGTCGTAGAGCTCAAAGTCGTCGCGCGTCAGCCCACCGCTTGGCTTTCCATCCTTGCCAGTCACCAGGACATCGATTTGAACTAAATCTGCTTTGAGCTTGATTGAGTCCTGATCTGGCTGCTTTTTCCGCTGCGGAAACGTGACGACGGAGAGCGACGAGACGACTGCCGCGGCTAGCACCGCGCATCTTAGACGAAGTGTGTTCACCAAGGCCTCCCCACCCCATCTGTTAAGTGGGATTATCTGAAACCCCTCGTCGTTGCCCGATCTTAAAAAAACATCGCTACTCGACGGTGAAGTCGATCTTTTGCCTTACCACCGCGTTCTTGTCTTTCTTTCTGAGCGCGTCTCTGGATCCTGGAGTCGATGAATTTTACCACCGACCAACCGGCTTGGCACAAACCAGGCAGGCTTGATAAGTGTCGCCTGGTTAGGATAGAAACGAAGCTCTCACGAAAGGAGCCTGAGTGACACCTGAGAACGGAGAGTTCGACTTTCAATTTGACGAACGTCCGCTCGAAGGACGAGTGGTGTTAGCCGCCGGTGGAACCGGTGGTCTAGGGAGCGCGACAGTGGCGTTACTCGCCCGCGACGGCGCCACGGTCGTGGCAGGGTACCGCCGAGACCGACAACGAGCCGAAGCGGTGAAACGGGCTGTGGAAGCCAGATACAAGGCTACCATTCACTTGGTGGAAGGCGATATCTCGGAGCCGGCGGCTAGAGGACTCTACGTCGAGGCCGCAGATGCGATAGGCGACGGGTTATACGGGTTGGTTTGTCTTACCGGCGATCCCGCGCGTGTGAAGTTTGGTGATGTGACGGATTCCGATTTGCACGACTCGCTGCAAGAGAACTATGTCTCCCCTCTGTTGCTCGCGCGCGAAGCCGCCGGTCGCATGATTAGACGGGGAAACGGAGGCGCGATCGTGTTGCTATCAACGATGCAAGCGGTTGCCGCTTTCGAGTCGTGCATAAATTACGCCGGCCCGAAGACGGCGTTGATTGGGGCCGCTCGAATAATGGCCAAACAGTGGGGCGGGTCAGACGGCATTCGGGTGAACGTAATCGCGCCGGGCGTGAACCGGGCAGGAATGGCGCTGAGGTCGATCGAGTCGGGAAAGTACGACTTTTACGTGGATCAGAAGATCATCCCGCGCTTTGGACGACCTGAGGATGTAGCTCGGGTGGTGAGGCTCCTGGTGGAGCCCGACAACTACATTACTGGCCAGGTGATCACTGTCGATGGGGGACTCACGCTTCGCAGGGATCGCGGGTAGCGTTCAGATTTCAGATTTCAAAGTTCAGATTTCAGATAATGTCAGACAATTCAATGAAACCGAACGATCAAGGGGTCACGGATGACAATGTATCATATCTTGGAGTCAACGGACCGATCTCCGGGACGTTTTAGTCGCGTTGTTCTCGTGATATGTGTGGTGTCGTGCAGTCTGAGCGCGCGGCAAGCAGCCCAGCAAGACCCCGTAACCCCGGACATCCGCGCGGCGTTAGATCACGTTTCAGCCGATTCGCTCCGCGGAAGACACTCGTTCATCGTTTCGGATGCACTCGAAGGACGAAACCAACACTCGCGCGGACTCGACATCGCAGCCGAGTACATAGCGGCGCAGTTTCGGCGCGCGGGGCTGGAGCCGGCCGGTGACGACGGATATTTCCAAAGCGCGAACTTCGTGCTCGCTGAGACGCCGATGGATGCTTTTGGGTTTAAGATCAAAGTCGGGACCGAGATCACGAACGTCGCCAAAAATCAGGTGAGCTTCAATCTCAACAAAGAGCTCAAGCTTTCGGCCAGGATATTCAAGGTCGATTTTACGGATACAGCCGCAATTGCGGCGCTGACGCCCGAAGAGCTCGAAGGGAAGGTAGTCATCACTGAGTTTCCCGGGCCTCAAAGGGGAGAGGAGGGCAGCAGTCTTGAAGTATTTCGGGCGCGGAGCGAATTCCTCGGCAGGATGGCTGTTCTCAAAGTTGCGTTGGTGATACGGATCGATCGGGTGAACGCTACAGGCGCCGGCGCCGGTCAGGGACGTCTAATTGATCCAGAGAACAGGCGCCCGTCCGCTCAACAACCGAACACACCCCTTATGACGGTTCACGATCCAAAAGTCGTCAGACTGTACGACGAATCTAAGCCCGGCACCACAAGCGCTGAGCTTTCGATCGGTGTGCCAACGCCTGTCGAGCGCCCGGTCCGCTTGCGAAATGTGGTTGGATTGTTGCGAGGCTCGGATCCGATTTTGAAAGACACTTATGTGCTGGTGACTGCGCACCACGATCACCTTGGCACAAGGCCGGAGCTAGCCGGCGACAATATTTTCAACGGGGCAAATGACGATGGAAGCGGTACAGTTTCGGTCATCGAGTTGGCGTCGGCGCTCGCGACCCTCAAGCAGCGGCCAAAGCGAAGCATCGTTTTCATGACCTTCTTTGGGGAAGAGAAGGGGCTGCTTGGCTCGCGATACTATGGCCGCCATGCGGTGTATGACATTGCCAAAACGGTCGCCGACATCAACCTCGAGCAGGTCGGCCGCACTGATAGCAGCGAAGGACCACAGCTCGGGAACGCATCTTTGACAGGGTTCGACTACTCTGATGTTGGTACGATTCTGGAGGCGGCCGGCAGGTTGACCGGCATCAAGGTCTACAAACACGAGACGAACAGTGATTCCTTCTTCGACCGAAGCGACAACCAGGCGCTGGCGGATCAGGGCGTGCCTGCACACACACTGTGTACCGCATTTGTCTATCCGGATTATCACGGAGTGGGCGATCACTGGGACAAGATCGATTACGTCAACATGGAGAAGGTGGATCGCACGGTCGCGCTCGCCCTCGTTATGATCGCGAACAACAAGGAGGCGCCGAAGTGGAACGAAGCGGATCCGAAGACGGCGCGCTACGTGAGGGCCTGGAACGATCATCATGGAAAGTGAGGGAAAGTGAGGGAAAGTGAGGGACCTCAGCAAAGCAGATTGCCTGGGGTGTGGACATTTCGGCGAAGCTTTCCGCGCCCAACCCCGTAGGAGTTCAATGTTTGTGGAGTGATGTCAGTGCGCGGGCCAACTCCGTCGGAGCTGAATCTGGAACTGGACGACGTCGACGACGGCAGACATTTCGCGCACCGGGTGAGAGTTTAGTGTCGCCGACTACTACAAACCATTCAACCACTAATTGGTTGACAGGAGGAAATCGTTTATGAAGGTTATAAGGTCATTGCTACTCGGGTTCTTTGGTTTGTCAATGCTAGCGGGGAACTGCTTGTTATCGCCGAATGTGGCTGCATCTGACTTATTCGGTAAGATCCGATGCGGCACTGAGATTCCCAAAGCGCTGATTGGCGGATCCATGACGAACGAAAGGGACGCTTCAATCGAGGCTAGACATAAGGCTCTAGGCCTTAAAGACTTAGGAGGGTCGGAACTGACGGGCGATTTATTCTTGTCATCATGGCTCATTTGCGGAAATGAGTACCTGTTGATTCTAGACAAGAGATCTATCGTACGGGATGTTCTGCAGTTTCCTCAGCACTCTAAAGCCGCACCCGAATTCATCGGGTCGTGCCGAGTAAATGGCAAGGAACTACCCGGAGAAATGGTCGCCGTGCTCAACAATCAGGCGGGGGCCGAGAACCTATCAGCAAAATTTGCTTGGAAGATTGATCGAAAGAAAGCACAGTTCGTGAAATTAGCCACAGAAGGAATGCAATGTCCGCGGTCGGGGATCATCACTGCAGATGGTGGGAATTGATACGAGATAACTAGCGCACCTCAAATACCTGTGCCATATCCGGGGCTCGTTACAGACTGCTATGAGGTAAGTCTCCGTTCGATTATGAAGGAGAGAGCAGAAACTTGTTCAAAGGCATTGTTATTGTGGTCACCGCCGTCGCACTTGGGTTGCCAGCCTCGTTCACGCTTGCCGCGCAGGAGATGATGTCGCCGGACCCGGCTGATCTTATATTGCGCAACGGCCTCATATACACCGTCGATTCCACCAACACCCTTACCGAAGCTGTTGCCATCCGTGGCGGCAAGTTTGTCTTCGTGGGCTCAAACCGGGACGTCAAGAAGTACCAGGGCAAACAAACTCGAGTGATCGATCTCAAGGGCCAATTCGTCCTGCCCGGTTTTAGCGACAATCACGTTCACTTTGCTTCAGCGGCGCAGTTTCTGGAGTTCAACATTATGCGCGTTGCGACTCAGCAGGACTTTCTTGCGCGAGTCAAGGACGTGGCGGCGCGCCTGTCAAAGGGAGAATGGATTCTGGGCGGTTACTGGGGGGCCTACGATCAATGGGCGGCCGGAAGCGCGGGTGGCGGGCACCGCGAACCTTTTTCACCCGATATGCGAGCGATTGAGGCGGTCACCACGGACCATCCGATGTTCATTCGCAAATTCGACGATTCGGAGTTTGCTGCAAATGCTGCAGCACTCCGCGCTGTAGGCGTCGATCCGGTTGACCCAAAGCCTCTAGCCAAGCCGGGCGTTGCAACCGCCGAAGTTAAGAAACAAGGAACCGAGCCTGGCGGATCAAAGATTGAGGGCGTCGAGTTCCTGCGCGACTCGGCAGGGCGCTTCAACGGACGAATGCGCGGTCGAGGCGTGACGCCGCTGTTCGCTTCGGTGATACCCAAGGCGTTCTCTCACGAGCGGCGAATTCAGCAAACAAAGAATGCGCTGACGGAGATTCGCAAATACGGTGTCACTAACGTCAGCGATATGAGTGACGACGAACAACTCGACATCTACCGCGAGTTGCAAAAGACAAACGAGCTGACCGTGCGCGTGCACTTCAGACCGGGGCTCGAACGCTGGCAAGAAATGTCGGATCGCCGGGTCAGCGTCGGATCGGGCGACGAATGGATTCGGCTCGGTGCGCTCAAGGGTCACATAGACGGAATCATGGGCACGAGCACTGCGCGCTTCCTGCAGCCTTACTCGAATGATCCTACAAATCGCGGCAAATGGCGGCCGCTGATGGTTGATGAGAATGGGAACTTCGTCGAAGGAAAGTTTCTTCAATACATGCTGGACGCTGATCGCGCTGGTCTGCAGATCACGGTTCACGCGATTGGCGACGAAGCAAACAATGTCTTGTTGAATTATCTTGAAGAATTAAGCCGCCGGAACGGCCTTCGCGATCGTCGGTTTCGCCTGGTTCACGCGCAAGTCATCGCTCCTGATGACTTCAAGCGGCTGGGGAAACTTGGAGTGGTCGCGGAAGTTCAGCCCTACCATCTCAGCGACGACATGCGCCGGATGGAAGAGCGCATCGGACGCGAGCGCTGCAAAGGAGCTTATGCGTTCAAGACCATCAAGGACAGCGGTGCGATTTTGTGTTTTGGGACGGATTGGCCCGGAACGTCTGCGTCAGAGTATCCGATCAACCCGATGCTTGGTCTCTATGCGGCAGTAACTCGTCAGACACTAAGCGGCGAGCCGGCCGGCTGGTTCCCCGAGCAGAGGATCTCAATGGAGGAAGCGATTCGGGCATACACCTACAACACGGCTTATGCGAACTTCGAAGAGAAAATCAAAGGCTCAATCGAAGTGCATAAGGTCGCGGATCTTGTGGTGTTGACGAAGAACCTCTTGCAGGCGTCCCCGCGAGAAATATTGGATACGAGGGTCGTAATGACAATCGCAGGCGGTAAGATAGTGTATGGGCAGTGACCGGTTCCTGGGGTTTGAAAAATAGACACAATGCAGTGCTACGGCGCGCTGACCCGAAGCGAATTTCCATGTGCTTCAGGGCTTCTTCCTGGGAAATCCTGGGATCTTTACTCCGGTTCCGGGTACACTCACCCCGCTGGTATTGATCAATCCGCGCACCTCCGAAGGCAAGTAGGCGGTCATCCGAAACGCCACTCCGCTCCCCACCAGAATCTTCATCGCCGCTTTGAGGGTTGGGTCGTAACCCCGCGCTTCGGTTTCATGCCCTTTGCCGGCTTTGGAGATCGAGTCTCCGTCGGAGCCGCCCACCTGTTGTCCCTTCTCGGCGTATAGAGTAGACAGCGCAAGGTGGTTACCTGCCATCTCGCCGGAGTTGCTGGTTTCACCCTGGTACCCGGTCGCCGTGTTGTACTCTTTTATTGCTTGATCAGTGTCGCCCGCAGCGTGATGACAATAAGCCAGCTCGCGATGAGCCTCGTAGTAATCCGGCCTGAGCTCCAGTGCCTTATTCAACTGCGGGATCGCCTGCGGGTACTGCTTCATCAGGCGATAACTGTAGCCGGCTCCGAAGTAGGCCTCGGGGTCCTCCGGCGCAATCGTCGATGCACGCACGAACGCGGACACTGCTTTGGGACGGTCCCGTTCCTCGACAGTATAGGCGTAGCCAAGCGCGAGATTCACCACAGCCAGGTCTGGCGCTTTTTTCGCTGCAAGCTCTGCGGCTCGCACCGCTTCTTTGCCGGCGTCCTTCTGCTTGATAGCTTTGCCTGAGCGCGGATTGGTCGACGCGTCCTGGGTTTCGTCTTGCACCGCCCATACGCTGAGCGCTCGCGCGCGGCGCGCAAGCAGCTCGGCGTTATCCGGGAGCTTTTCTGACGCCGTTGTCAGCAGATCAACTGCATCGCGATATCGGCCCGCCGCCATGTAAGCGCTTGCGAGGCGATCGTAACTGGCCATCGAATTGGGATCTTCGCGAATCGCTTGCTCGTAAGACGCGACGGCCTGCGGCCATAGCTTTTGAGCCTCGAACTGGACTCCCTTTTCATAGCTCGCATTGCTGGTCGTCGGCTTCAAAGTGATCGTGAATTCCTGCTGGTAACCGGGTACAACGGTTATCTTCGTTTCGGTGGGCTGAAAGCCCTGCGACTCGGCGCGCACTGTGTATTGGCCGGGCTGAAGCTCTTTTTCAAGCGGCGCGGTGCCTAGCGCCTGGCCGTTCAAACTCAAGGTGGCATCCTTTGGCGAGGTCGCCAAAACTACCGTCCCTTTTGTTGGGGGCGACGGCGGACTGGAAGCGAACTGAGACATGCGAACGATCACCATCGGCCCATGGACTTCGGTCGCAACCATCATCGGCGTCTGCTCGACCGGGTACTTGGCGCGGCTCTGAAAGTCGGAGCTCCACTTGCTGACCTTGTCCCGGAGGAAGTTTGCCAGATAGCCAGCTTCCACTCGGCCGTCAGGTCTGTTTGCTACTTCCTTAATCCCCTCAAGTATGTAATAGGTGAACACGCCGTGCTTTAGTTGAGGATCTTCGTAGGCGCGCTCACCAACCTGACAGGCGTAAAAAACAATCGCGGTAGCCGGTGGGGCGTCTGCCGGTCGGGTGGCGTTCGGAGAAATGCGAAGACCGCGGCTCATCACGTCGGTCATAGGGTTTCCCTTGATACCACGTCCGGGAAAGGGATCTTCGCGGCAGGCATCAATAAAGATTGAAAACTGTGAGGCCTTCAACGCGCTGAGCCTGCGCGCGAGATCTTCGAGATCTATCGCGCTTCGCTCCAGCGACTCCTTTGACTGCGCATCTACGTCGACCGGAAGGAAAAAACTCTTTGCCTGAGGGCCCAGCCCGCGAGCGATGCCGTGGCCCGCCAGAAACACGATGACCTCGTGACCCGGCTGCACTCGCGGTGTAAAATAGTCGATCGCCGCGAGTATGTTCTGTCTGGTCGCCTTTGCGTCGCCCGCGCCGTTGTCGGTCAGAAGCCGGATATGATCTTCAGGAAAACCAGCTGCACGGACCAACGTATCCTTGATGGCGCTGGCATCGTCCCGTGGGAACCCCAGGCTCTGGATCTGTCCCGGATACTGGCTCACGCCGACGAGCAGAGCCCACTGATTGTCGGCAACCGACGCTTTCTTGGCAGTTTGAGCAGCGGGCGGCTTCGCGGCGGCTGGCTGAGCAGTTTTGTCCTGGTCTTTAGAGGAAGGCGATGGTTGCGCAGGGTTTGGCTTTGGTCGTTGTGGTCCGCCCGCAACCACCAACTGCACGGATAAGCAAATTCCCAGCGCGATAAAAAGAATTCTATGATGCATAGCGGCTCCTGTAAGCAGTATCGATTTCACCGGCACTCGAGTTGCGTCAGTGGATTCCTGAGCTATCAGGTGGGACAACGGCCCGGTCGCTGTTCAACCTTGATGCCCTTGACTCATTCTGCCGGGCAGTATCGCATAGCTTTGCCGCGCAATCAAGAAATCGTAGGCGACCGAAGAAGCTGTTCACGCGCGCCGGGTCTGTGCTATGATCTCGTCCGTTGCAAGCGATTGAACCCCGAACCGCGACGCAGCGAGCTCGTCCCCAGTTCCGCTCCTCACCTCGATCTTCGAAGCAAACAAAGACCTGTTTCAGAAAAACACAGAACGGCAGTTCGTCCCACCACGAGCTCCTCAGATTATGATTTCTTTCTTACACAAGCGAAAAAGGGAGGACGACGATATGAAGGCATTCAAGGCGAATGACGAGGACTCCGGACAGGGTCGAATCAGCCGCGGCGTAGAGATCTCCGGCGACATCCTTTTCGCGGACGCGCTTCAGGTGGATGGCAAAGTAAACGGAAAAGTGATCTCCGAAAGCGGCACGCTCATCGTAGAGCAAACCGGCGAAGTGCAGGCTGACGTGGACGTGGGAGTGTGTGTGATTCGGGGCGCGCTCAACGGGAATCTCAACGCTAGATCGAGAGTTGAGATCTACAAGACTGCACGCGTCCAGGGTGACATCACCACGCCGGTATTGCTGGTGGAAGAAGGCGCGATGCTGAGCGGCGCGATAGCCATGGGCAAGGCCGTACCTCGCGTGTCGGATGCGGTTCGTCTTGAAGCAAATGATGAGTTGCACAAGAGCAAAGGTGCGTCCTAAATGAACGAGCTCGAGCCGCAAACCTCTCCGCCTGGATGGCTTCACCGTTTCGGCTCAGTGGGGACCTTCCTTCGAGCGGCGGCGCACCGGCTGGCTTCGCGGGACAAGCCTGCGGTGCGCAGTGAAAACGGATCGGCCCCGCCAAAACAGATGACTCCCGCATTGAAGATTGCGGGTTATAGTCTGGTCTTGATGGATCCAGACGGGCAAGTCATTTGGACCAGGCAATGGGACTCGGGTGGTGTGTTCGAGTTCCGCCCGCGCCAACGTCTGTGGGTGTTTTGTGGATTCACCAATCATTCCGAACGCGAGACCGAAATCTCAGAATACGAAATCGAGCTGATGGGAGAGGATGGGGCGGTTGTCGAGCGTTTCAGCGAATCGTTCGGCGATTCAGTGATCATCCCTCCCGGCGAGAGCAAGCGCTTTCCCGCCGAATGGCGAATGTAGCTGTGATGATCCACCCACTGTCGATCAGCTTTCGGAGTCGATAAGGTTTCTAATGATCCGCTTCGGACTCCTCCCCGCCGTACGCGCTTAAACCTGAGGCGAAGCCGGTCCAGGTATAATCCGTGGTCCGCGATGTTGAGCGCGAGATTGCTGCCCACCTTACCGAGCCCTGCTATTCCAATATTGCGTACCGAGCCACTCAGTCTGAATTCTCCCCTTCGTTGCGCGGGCAAGCGCTTGTCGGTCAGCTGGATTCGCCCGCGCAACGGCGGCACACAGGGGATGCCCGGACTACACGCTACCTCCTGGCTTCGATGCCCGTTTTTCCCGGGACCGCGAGCGAGTGTATCTGAGAGATCGCGCCTTCTTTTTCGAGCTTTCGCTCCGTGCGTGATTTGCGAAGCTCCACTCCGTAGTCATTTTCCGCCTCAAAAATCTCGGATAGGAAGTACTGATCGCCAACCCGATCAAAGACCAGCTCTGTCTGATTCGGTTCCTTTTTGGCTTTGACACTCCCGACAAGAAAGATCAGTGTTTCGTTCCCATCGGCGCTACGGATCTCCATTACACCTGTGTCTACTGAATCAAGGCGCTTTATGGTGTATTCTCCCGCGGGGAATGTCGTATCCCTGACGGTG
>CAZOOE010000021.1:0-27010 GCA_964581275.1 uncultured Clostridia bacterium | reverse complement strand
TCTTGTTGTCAACCCCAGCGGTCTCTTCAAACGACGATACGGGCACATAAATCCGATCGCGATACAGCAGCGGTGAGCCGGTGATTCGAGAGAGTAGATGATCCTCGATCTTTGTCCTCCACAACAGCTTCCCGGTCGCTGCATCCACCGCCTGGATGTTTGCCTTTTCATCACCGAAATAGAGCGCGAATTTGGCCGGCAGCCCGGCGGGCATCGGACCGACGCTCATCGCAGCCCGTACCGCAGCCCCCGCGTTCATCGTCCAATACGTGCAACCAGTCTGCGCATTCAAGCAAAATATCTGTCCCACTTCCGTCGTGACGTACAGGCGATTGCCGATGATCGTTGGCTGACCGGTCGCCATCGGCCCGGGATGCGCCCACGCCCATTTCACCTTTAGCCTCGGAACGTCTTCGGTCTTCAGACCCGGCTGGGGCTGTAAGCGTGAGTTCTCAAGATCACGACCCCATCCATTCCACTGTGGGCCGTTTAGGTCGATGGGTCCGCCGTCAGCCTGGCAGCGGTTAGCATCAAGATTTGCCTGGATCGGCGCGCCGGGCTGCTTACCGGTGAGATAAATCGCGAGCGCTCGAATCTGATCAGCATTGAGACCGGCAGCTTGTTGCTTCATCGCGCCCGAAGTCAGCGTCTGGATAACGTCCTCTGCTGACCGTCTCGCGATGAGGAACCGAGGCGGGACTCGATCCTGCGGATTTTCGTGGCACACCGCGCATCGTTGCTGAAAGATCTCGGCGCTCGCCGGATCAGTTGGCGGCGGTTGTTGTTGCGCCTGTTCATTTGGGATCGCGGCGACCCACGCGGACGAGACTGACGTTTCCGGCAAGACAATTCCTGAGACAGCTACCGCAAGGAACAGCGCTCCAGCCGGAATACGAGTCGGTGGTTTCATTTTGTGTTCTCGGTTTGAGTGACGTAGTGAAGTATTTGACTTCAGGCAAGAAACGTCATTGCGGGGTTGACCCTGAACTCTGTTTCATTCAATTCTTCTTGCGGAGCTTCGCGATGGCTTCTTTGACCGCCGCGGCGTTCTTCGCGTCCGGCTCCGCCTTCAGATAGTGCTCCAACGCACGGGCCGCGGCCTCTTTGTCGCCCCGCTCCTCGTGAACTCGAGCTCTTTGAAGAAACACAGTATTTAATCGCTTGCTGCTAAGGTCCCAGGCGCGATCCAATTCCCTATCGGCATTCGCCAACCCTGCCTTTGCCTCGTTCGGATCGTTCGTGCGCAATGCAACTTCTATCAGCGCAACCGCATGATTGAAGTGGGCGTTGACGTGGTTGTCGTTCATCTCGACCGCCTTGCCAAACGCATACTCCGCTGCACGGAACTTCTGCTGCCTGACCATCACCATCCCAAATGTATAATAAACTACCGCTCCGCGGTCGTTGATCGATCGTGCCCGCTCCAGTTCTTCGACCGCATCCTTGTCCTTCCCGAGTCGGTAGAATTCGACCCCGAGAGCGAGGTGCGCATCGAAGTAGTCTCCGAACTCTGCGGTGGCTGCGTGCAGAAACGCGATGCCCTCGTTCGACTTGCCATCCCGGATCTTCGCGACGCCTTTTGCGTACGCTTCCCGGGCGGGCTTTGGAACATCCTGTGCGAAGCTGGTGCCCGGCGGACCGAGGGTCGGTTCGGCGCGGGGACGCAGCATCACTTCAATGGTCACCACTTCACTGAAAACATCCGATGGCGCATTTATCTTCATGCTGTCGCGCAGTTCTACGATCTGGATTGCCGGCTCGAAACCCGACATAGTGACGTGCACTTCGTACTCGCCGGCACGAAGGCTCGAAAAGGAAAAATCACCCTCATTTCGGGTAACCGTCTGGCCGATCACCGCGCCGGTCGGCCCTCTCAGCTCAACGATGGCATTGTTGACAACGTTGCGGTCGCTCCCGCGCACCTTGCCACGAATCATACTGTTTTGCGCGAATGCTGCCAGCGGGAGGAGGAGCAGGGCGGCTAGAGCTGGGCTTAGTTTGCTCATATGCTTTGAACCTCCTTCGCGCGGTTTGGCGGCATTATAAACTAAGAACGCGGGGGCACAAATCCGCCAGCACCGGTATCATTGATCCCTGCTTCTAAGACCCTCCCGCAACTGGGCCGCGTCCCAGTGGATGTTCCCGCATTATTTCTCTTATTGCTGCCAACACGAATGGGACCAGCGGTCGATTGTCTATTGTTTTGGTTAGACTCTCTAAGAAAGGTAGCGCCTCAGTGTCACCGATTTCCCCCAGGACTTTGATTGCCTTCTGCTTGATTCTGAAAGTCTTCCTTTCGATTTCCCATTTCGTTTCCGAGTCAAGAGCTGTTTCGTCGAGTCGCTGATAGGAGAGTTGTTCGTCGTCAGTAGTCTCCAATTCATCCTCTGAGCCGAGCGAAATAACATAGCCGAAGAGAATAGGTCTTTGAAAACGGGCGGCACTGATATGAGCATTCTCAATTGACTCAATGAGGCTCGAGATGGCCGGCGATCCGATCCTCCGTAGTGCTTCCAGTTCGATATCCGCAGGTTCAGAGATACCGGTCTCCCGATTCTCCATTATGCGCACGAGGATTGGTACTCCTTCGATGGCTCTCAGTTCACCCAACAGCGAGATCGAATCAGAAATCAGCCTCGAGTTGATAGCAAGCCTTGCCACTGTCTGATACTCTTCGCTGTCATCAAGAGGCTCCTTCGTGCGCCGGACCAACTCCACGTAGCGCTTCAGTGCCAGCCGGCCTTCCTCTTCTTTTTCAGCAACAAATCTCGGGCGAGGATCTTGGACGAGGTCCGATAAGAGATTTACAAGCAGGGGAGCAGCGGCTGAACCAATCTGCAGAACTTCCTTGCGGCCGAGGTCTCTAACGGCATTATCCGCCGACCACAGCTTCCTAATAGCCTGCTCGAGGTTTTGATCATTACTTTCGTTGGTCAACAGAAACCATATTAGCATTCATTATCGCCGTGTTTCACTTGAGAAAACGGGGTCAGGCTTGAGTCTGTTGCAATTTGCGCGGGTGTCAACAAACTCAAGCCTTGATATCTCCAGACGGCGAGGGGAAGACTCTCCTAGTTGCTTGTAATAACGATTACGCTAATGGCCGATGGTGGTCCGACGAGCTGCCCTTGTCGTGCCTGGTCCGACGAGCTGCCAGCTTGTCGGGGATCGGGCACCGTTATCAATGGGCACGACAAGCTGGCAGCTCGTCGGACCAAGCACGACAACGTCAACAAGGACGGCAAGCTCGGTATCGTTGCATTAAGCTTTGAAGGCAACGCGGTGACTCTATTACTAGGTCGATGAAAATCACATTCACGACACTCCTAAGCTTGATCGGGGCCGTTGGCAGGCATAATATGCAGCCAAAGCCGAGGTCGGCTACTAACTTTTCGGCGAAGGAGAAACCATCATGGCACAATGGAAACCGGATCCGACCTTTTATCCGTCGCCGCGCCTGGCGATGCAAGCGCCGCCCGAGAGATTAGCCTACGTCGCAGCGTTCAATCCAAACAAGGATGGTCGGCCTGATGCTCTGACCGTAGTGGATGTGGCGCCTGAGTCGCCCGCTTACGGGCAGCTGGTGGGTAAACTTGATATGCCCAAAGCAGGCGACGAGTTGCACCACTTTGGCTGGAACGCCTGTAGTTCGGCGCTCTGTCCATACGCGCCGCATCCGCACATCGAACGACGCTACCTGGTGGTGCCAGGCCTCCGATCGTCGCGTATTTACATCATCGATACCAAGCCCGATCCGCGCCAACCACAGATCGCGAGGGTAATCGAGCCGGAAGAGGTCTTCGCCCGAGTAAAGTATTCTAGGTTCCACACGATCCATTGTGGGCCGGAGGGCATCTACGTTAGCGCCCTCGGATCGCCCAATGGAGAGGGACCGGGCGGCGTCTTCCTGCTCGATCACTTCTCGTTCGATGTGCTCGGACAGTGGGAAATGGAACGCGGACCACAGTACCTGGCCTACGATTTCTGGTGGCATCTCGGCCACGACACGATGGTAACCAGCGAGTGGGGAACCCCGAACATGATCGAAGACGGGCTGAACCCGGACCTGCTTCTCAACAGCAAGTACGGACGGCGTCTCCATTTTTGGGATTTGCGGAGGCGGCGACATCAGCAATCGATCGATCTGGGCGAAGAGCAGCAACTGGTCCTGGAGCTGCGCGCGGCTCACGATCCGACAAAGGCTTATGGCTTCGTAGGAGTGGTCGTCTCGCTCAAAGACCTCTCGAGCTCGATCTGGCTGTGGCATCGCGCGGATGGGAAGTGGGCCGTGCAGAAAGTAATCGAGATTCCGGCAGAGCCGGCCGAGCCCGAGCAATTGCCGCCGTTGCTGCAGGGCTTCAAAGCAGTCCCGCCCCTGGTCACCGACATTAACCTGTCCCTCGACGACCGCTTCCTCTATGTTTCCTGTTGGGGCACCGGAGAGATGCAGCAGTACGACGTCTCTGATCCATTCAGTCCCAAACTCACGGGCTCGGTGCGTCTTGGGGGCATCGTCCGCCGGACACCACACCCGAAGAAACCTGAGGAGCGCTTGAACGGCGCGCCGCAGATGGTCGAAGTCAGTCGCGATGGACGTCGGGTCTACTTTACCAACTCCCTCTACCACGCCTGGGACGAACAGTTTTACCCGGATGGATTGCGTAGTTGGATGGTCAAACTGGATGCCGATCCGGCGGGCGGTCTCAGCATAGATCGCGATTTCTTTGTGGAGTTTGATGGCTACCGCTCACACCAGATTCGCCTGGAAGGTGGAGATTGTTCGTCGGATTCCTATTGCTATCCATGAGCGAACTTTGGCCCTGGTTGGCGCTTTTCGGTTTGGGCGCGTATCACGGAATCAATCCTGCAATGGGCTGGCTGTTTGCCGTCGCGTTGGGACTGCAGGAGAAAAGCAGGCGCGCGGTACTCAGCGCGATACCTCCCATCGCGCTGGGGCACGCGTTGTCGATTGCAGCGGTGGTCGGCGTCGTGTGGTTGGCGCAAGCCAGTTTGCCTGGGAAGGCTTTGCGTTACGCCACCGCAGCGATTCTGTTTGGCTTTGGTCTGTTCCGGCTCGTCAGCTCTCGCCACCCGAAGTGGGTGGGGATGCGGGTCGGCTTTCGTGATCTGACCCTGTGGTCGTTCTTGATGGCTTCAGCTCATGGCGCTGGGCTCATGCTGATTCCGATTATGATCGGCTGGCCGCAGGAACATGCGGGTCACTCACACGCGGGTTTCATTTCTTCCACCCAAATGACAACTTTGGCGGGCCCGCTGCAATGGGCAGCTGCTGTATTGGTGCACAGCGCGGGACACCTGTCGGTGGCGTTGCTGATTGCTCTGGTGGTCTATGAAAAACTCGGATTGGCGCTTCTACGTCGTGCGTGGTTCAACCTTGATCTGCTCTGGATGATCGCCTTGATGATCAGCGGTGTGTTGATCCTGCTCATTTGATAAGGATTATGGGGCCTGCAATAGGGTTCTGATTAGCTCGTCCATTCGATCGAAATCAACTGGTTTTGTAAGGTAACCATCAAAACCGGCATCATGGGCGGCTTGCAAAAAACCAGAAGTGCCGAAACCGGTGATTGCGATAATGGGAACATAGGTAGGCGGGGACTCTTCGCGTATTCTTTTAATCGCGCCGAGACCATCAAGCACCGGCATCGCAAGATCCATTAGTATCAGATTCGGGCTGGTAAGAGAGGCGACTTTGACGGCCTCCTCCCCATCACTAGCAGTCACAACTCGATAACCGGACTGCTGAAGATGTAGACTCACCGGGACAGCACTGTCTGCCGAATCCTCCGCAACAAGAATTAGATACGTCGCTTCATTAGGCTTTCCAGTATCTAGATCCTCGGTCTGATTAAGACGATTAGTCGCAAAAGGATTGTCCATTGAGCCGAACCCTCAAATCCCTCAGACGCCACTGTAAGCAATTTTATCACAGAAACCATTTGGACCCTCGGGAGTTTTTTACGTACAAGAGCTTCGTAGTCACTTCGCTAGGGCGGTGAACCATAAGAAAGGCTACTACGAGCGGAACTGGGTGACGGTGTTCGGTACGGATGATTCGTTGCGCCTTGTGGTCCTCTCTGTGGGTTCACACAATACGGGGACCTGTCGCAGTCGCAGTGCGAGGATCATGCCGGCAAACGGCACCAGAGCCAACAAGAGCAGTCCACTTCGGAAACCGCCGCTCGCGCCGTTGAGGAGGCCAATCGCGTACGGTGCGGCTAAACCACTCAAGTTTGCCAAAGAACAAATCAGCGCGATACCTCCAGCAGCGGCGTCGCCGGTCAAGAACTTCGATGGTATCGACCAAAAGGGCCCGTGTTCGCTCATGAGACCTGCGGCGGCGACCGACAGAAACATGACTGCAACCAATGGTGACTGGACGAGCGCGCACCCGAGAAAACCGACTGCGGCGACCGCGGCGGCTGATGCGATGTGCAGACACCGCTCGCCCGTGCGATCCGAGTGGGCGGCGAAGATAACCATCGCGATTGCTGCAACGAGATATGGAACAGACGAAACAAGACCGACCTGAAGATTGCCCAAGCCCGAGAAACTTCGCACGATCTGTGGCAACCACAATCCGAGTCCATATTGGCCGAACCCGCCGCATAGAAACTGGAGGAAGCCTAGCTGCCACACGACGCCACTCGAGAGCGCTCGAATGAGCCCGAAGCCATGATGCTCGACACACGGGCCCTATCGGGAAGCCAGCCCCTCCCAAAGCCATTTGCACGGTTCGGGCGCCAGCCACGATGAGGTTTAAGGCCGATTCGGCAGGTAACCTAAGACAGCAATTCCAAGCCCGATGGCTGGAACGCCTTCGAGAAGGAAGAGCCACTGCCACCCGGCCAGCCCGAGCCGTCCACTGAGGCCAAGCAGCATCCCCGACAGCGGCCCGCCGATTACTCCCGATATAGGAATGGCCGTCATGAATGGCGCGATAGTGCGGGCACGCACCCTAGCGGGAAACCACTCACTGAGATAGAAGATGATTCCAGGGAAGAAGCCGGCTTCCGCGACCCCGAGCAGAAACCGGAGCACATAGAAGCTAAGAGGCCCGCGGACGAACATCATGCCGGCCGATATAAGCCCCCAGGTGATCATGATTCGCGCAATCCAGCGTCGCGCTCCAATTCGAGCGAGAATCAGGTTACTGGGGACTTCGAACAGCGAGTAGCCGATGAAGAATATGCCAGCGCCGAAGCCGTAGACTGCTGGACTGAGGCCAACGTCGCGATTCATTCCGAGCGCGGCGAAGCCGACATTCACTCGGTCCAAGAAACAGACTACATAGAGGATGAACAGAAAGGGGATGAGTCGCCGGCTCACGACGCGCAACGTGTTGCATTCCAGCGCTGAATGGTCGTTGCTGGAAAACGGCAAGGATTGGTTTACGTAAGTATTCAACACTTAATCATTGGATTGTGCTGGCAAACTAACCTTGATCTCAGGGTGTCGGCGCCGATGCCGACCGGCCATTCTTGTCTTCAAAGATCGTCGAATCTTCAATGAATGAGTCACTGCTGGAAAAGCGTCTGCGTTGCAAGCCTCACGTCCGTCTCGCATCTCAGCACCGCCAGGTTCGGCCCCGCCGGCACTACAGACCCGAGCCGCCGGATGGTTCTCGCACATCAGCTTCTTCAGAATCTCAAACTCCCGCCGCCGCTGCTCAAGCTCGCGGTGCAGCCGTTCAAGTTGCGCCTGCTGTTCTTTGATAGCGTTGATCAGCAGAACGCTCAGCTGACCGTACTTGACGCCTTCTACTTCACCTTTGTGGTTGGTGAAAGTCAGCAGCGGCTCGACGCGCGCCACGTCTTCGGCGGCCAATCCAATGTCGCGAATACTGCTCTGCGTCCACGTGAACGATATGGGGCAGAGGCGATTGAGAATGCGCAGTCCTCCTGTGAATGGTTGTACCGCGGTCTTGTAACGCAGGCTTGACGAGCAGGTCGAGATTTGATTAGAGGCGCTGAGGCAAAGCGCGGTGCTGCCTGCCAAGCCCAGCGCATTGAGCGCTATGGTGCCATCCGAGTTGATCTTGACGTGGGTAGTTTCTCCTGCGCCTGCGGTCGCCGTGCGGAATGAGATGGTCGTGCCGGCGATGGCGCCGGCGCTCGAATTGCCGATGATGGCAAGGTCGTTATTAAAGGCATCGATGCGAAAGCTGTTATGGGCATCATCACCGAAGTCGTTAGCGACGTATAAGGAGTTTCCTCCAGTAGGGCCTGGCGTGCTGGTGAGGCCGACGAAGAGATCGCCGCGCACATCGAGGCGGGCAAGTGGCGCCGTCGTTCCTATGCCGACATTGACGGACGCGCCATTGTTTATCCCGTCGATGCCCCCAAGGACGAGCGAATTGCTTTGGGTCACTTGAGCTCGCGCGCCGATGGCTGCAGCGTTGCTGAGATTGTTGGAGCCCGCGTCAGCCAAGAAGCCGACGATCGTGTTGCTGCTGCCCGTCGCGTTAGCGTTACCGGCAAAATATCCAAAGAATGAATTGTTTGAGCCCGTCGTTGTGCCGCCGCCGGCGCTTTCTCCAAAGAACGCGTTGCTGTTTCCCATGGTGTTGCCGAAACCCGCCTGGTAGCCGAAGAAGGAGTTGGTGCTGCCTGTTGCATTTTGAAAGCCCGCATTGTAACCGAAGAAGGAATCATTGCCGCCGGTATTAGAAAAGCCGGCGCCGCTACCAAAAAAGGCGTTGAAGCCGCCGGTCAGGTTTGATTTTCCGGCCTGGGCGCCGAAGAAGGAGTTTTGCGCACCGAGCGTATTGCTCAGTCCAGCATTCGAACCGAAAAAGGAATTCCCGCTAGCGTTGCTTCCATTGCCGGCGAGATCGCCGAAGAAAGCATTATCATTACCCGAGATGTTCAGCTCTCCAGCCGAGCGGCCGAAGAAGGCGTTGCCCGTGCCGTTCATATTGTGTAAGCCGACACTGCGCCCGAAGAAGGCATTGTTATTGCCTGTCGTATTAAACTGACCGGCCGCGCGTCCGAAAAAGGCATTCTCGCTGCCCGTCAAGTTGTTCCCACCGGCAAAACCGCCGAAGAAGGAATTGCTGAAGCCTGTGCTGTTCGCACCGGCCTGGTTGCCGAAGAAGGCATTGTCGCCTCCTGTCTGGTTGTTAAAGCCGGCCGCGTACCCAAAGAAGGAGTTGTGCACCCCCATCGTGTTATTGCTGCCAGCGAAAAGGCCCGTGAAGGTATTCAGATTTGTGCCGTCGGCCGCCAATGCCCGAATGCCGCTGATGTTGTATTGGGTTGTCGCGTTCATCAGATTCGCCGACAACGTACCGCCAAGGGGGCCGTTGCCGCTGATGTTGAAGTTCGAGTTTGATTGCTGGCTGGTCGCGTTCTGTATGTAGTTCGCGCTACCTGCCGGCACGCTGGCGACGGGGATCGCGCCACTCACCTGCGACCCCATCACGCTCTGAACCTGACTGCTTGTAACACAATTCATACATGCTACGGATAACCCATCCGCGGCAGCCGCATTCAAACTGCGTATGGTGTATGGCGCCGACGTCAGGGGCTGGCGAGGCCCGAGGGTCGTGAATGTCAAGCCGCTCGTCGGCTTTACGCTGATCTCCAGGTAGCGGGCCGCCCCCGGGAAAACACTTGCCCCGAAGTCAAGCTGAACGGTGAAGATGCCTGCGGCGACCGACACGCTGGTCAGCGTCAAGGTGCTGCCCCGTTGGACGCCGGTGCGACGGTCGGCGTGTCGAACAGCTTAAACTGAAAGTCAAATTGTCCATTGGCTGGCGCGCCGGTATCGGCTAGCCTGCCCTGATATGCGAACTGCGTCGTCTGCGCCCGACAGTCGCCGCTTACTTTCTGATGGACGTGTCGAAACTCAGCTGCCAGCCTTTCGATGCCATCGCGCCCTATGACGACCTCGCCGAAGTTCGTAGTGGCATCCACCTCAAACCCGGCTGTACGCGGTCCCCGGCCGATCTCGAGGGACCGCGTGCTGCACGCCAACAGTTACAGAGAACGAAGGAAGTCGAGAACCGCCTGCTTGTCGTTACGGGACAATTCGTTGAAGGCTCGGATCACGCCGTTGGCCTCGGATGCCGGGTACGCCGGAACATTGTAGCGAGGATCGGCCGGCGATGCGGATGAAAAATGAGCTGTGATGGCCTCAACCAGATTCGCCGTTCGTCCGTCGTGCAAAAAGAAGATCCGCTGACCCACTCCCCACAGAGGAGTGGTCCGGAATTCATCAGGACCCGCCTGACCTTGAATAATGTTGTCCGCCAGGCTTGCTCCCATGTGGTGCAGCATCACGTCGGAAAACAATTTGACAGGCCGGTCTTGCAGAACCGGGCTTAGCATCACTGGCGCGGTCTGCATTTGTGGTGTATGACACAAAGCGCATCCGATGCGTTCAAAAATCGGCCTTCCCCCCTGCGCGCTCGGGCTCGGATTGGGATCGGGCGCCGGACCATCTGTGAATCTCATCATGAGCTGAAACTGGAGCCAGTCGGGCAGGATGTGTAGAGGATTGTGAAAACTCTGGTTTCGGGAATCATCGGCCGAAGTGCGAGTGACATCATTCGGCTCCGGTTTTTCGCTGCCCTCGCAGCCAGGATCCTCTTCAGTGGCAGTTGGAAAAGCTTCGTTGGTAATCCCCATCTCAACGTTGTAGGCTTCACCTGCGAAGATTGTGATCGATTTGTTCTGCGCCTTCCAGCCGAATCGGGTGATCGTCCCGTCGTTACCACTGCGGTTAGGATGACCGCCAATTCCGAGTTGCGCGCGCTGGGCAGCGGTCGCATCGTGACGAGCCAGGATCTCACGATCCTGGATCGACTCGATTAAGCCGAGCCCAAGCATCTGCAAAGGTATCCTGAAAGACAGATTCCCCGCTTGGTATTGCGCGCTGAAGTCGGGTTGGGTCAACGCGCAGTCGGGTATCGTTGGGTCATTCGTGCTTCCGCGCACCGTCCAGAGTTGATGCACACCTCCGTCTCGAGTCCCGTCAGCGCGAAACTTGAATCGCACTTCTCGTATCGGACCGTACTGCTCCTCAAAGACTGGGACGACGTTCTGCCTTCCGAATCGATGCGGAACCAGGCGGAACTGCGGATTCTCTGCTGGCTCAGGAACAGGGTCGCCAGGATTGGGAACGATGAATCCACCCGATCCACCAAGCACAGGATGAGCATGACAAATAAAACACTGGTCAGCGTTGTGCCGAGCACCAAGCCCGTTGGAATTGGTGCGAATCTGAGGGAACACCGGATCAAGTTCGCCGGGAACCGGAGATCCATCGGTCACATCGGCGCAGTCGTCGCAGGTTGACTCCAGCTGGCCAGCGCGCAGACAACCCTCTTTGCAAGTAGGTCGCTCGTTATCGTTGACTGTTGCACCGGTTCTCGGATTCGGGCTCATGAGCGGCGGGTGCGGAATTGGGATTCCTTGCTGTTGCAGGCCTCCTCCCGTATTTGCAAGACCACCTCGCACACCTGGATCACGCACCCCATTGTCATGTGCGTCGCCATTCGTACGAGCGATCACGCAGAGGGAAACCAAAAGAAAACAGCCGGCAGCAATCCTCGATAGGAAACTCGATTTCATTTTCATTTACCTCCTTAGTGATGCCTGGACGCCGAGTGAGTCAATTGAATCACAGGAGTATCGTCGTAGTCGGTTTAAGAACGATCGGCTTCAAAAGCCGTTTGTGAAGGACATTGTGAGGAATCTAATTCTGGTCGCCGTGCGTTTCCAACGCCGCCTCAGGTTGTCGAACTGTCTGGCGCCTATTTGTACGGGCGGATATTAAATCCAATTGCACACAGAATGTCACCGTGAGTTCTCTCAGTGATGTTTTGGGCTGGGACGAATGGAGAGCTACACCAACCTGTTTCGCAAGGCTTTCGCGACGGCTTCGCTCTTGGAGTGCACTTGTAGCTTTTCGTAGATTTTTTGAAGGTGAAAGTTGATTGTGCTCGGAGTGACTCTCAGTTCGGCCGCCGCGGTCTTGTAGTTGTGGCCTTCGACCAACAGCTTCAGTATTCGAATCTCGTGCGGCGTCAGGTTGTAGTCTGCCCGATCGGGAGGTCGAATCTCGCGAAACAGTCGAATCACCCGGCGAGCTACTTCGGGCGACATCGGTGCGCCACCAGACACGGCTTCTCTCAGAGATTCAAGCAAGCGCGCGGGCTGCGTCTTCTTCAAGAGATATCCCGAAGCCCCCGCGCACAGCGCGTCAAATATTCGCTCGTCATCCTCGTAGACCGTTTGCATCAATAGCACTAACTGTGGATACTGCTCCTTCAATAGCCGAACTCCATCCACTCCACTCATACCGGGCAAGCCTATGTCCACAAGCACCGCGTCCGGTAGATTGGCCGCTATCTTTTCCAGCGCGTCTTCCATCGACCGATAACTGGCGGTGCACTGGAACCCTTCCGCGCCGCCAATAAGCGCGGCCAAGTAATCACGGAACTCGCGGTGGTCTTCGATGATCGCCACCTTCAACGGCGAACTTGGAGACGAAGAGAACGGGCCGATGTCCGGTTCAAAACCCATAGTTGTTTGAGAGAAGGAGTGAGCCAACATACGCTATGGGCGCGGGAACGTCACTATGGATTTACATAGCCTCAGTGTCATCTTAGAGCAGCTTTTACGATCAGCGTCGTTCCGTGGCCCGGACTTGAAATCAATTTCAGCTCCGCTCCAACCTTCTCTGCACGCTTTTTCATGCTAGTAAGGCCCTGGCCAAAATCGGCATGTGACACATCAAAACCTGTGCCGTTGTCGCTGATCTTCAACATGACCAGCCCGCTTTCGCTCTGAAGCCTAAGATCGGCGAGAGTACACCTTGAGTGTCGCGCAATGTTGTTCACGCCCTCCTTGAAAATCAGGAAAAACTCGCGGCGCAGGTCGGCGCCAATTTTCGTATCATCCTCGGCGATTGGCGATTCGAAGCGAAACTCTATGCCGCGTGAACCCAGCGTCTCGCTCGCAAAGCGTCTCATTCGTTGCGTCAAGTCGCTCAGATGATCCCTGTTGGGGTTAACCGCCCAGACAATGTCGCTCATCGCGTCAACCGATCGCCTCGAAACCGAAGCAATCAGCGCTAGCCGCTCACTGATCCGCGGATCGGTCGAAGGCGCTTGCTGGCGCAATATGTCGCTCAGCCCGGCAATCAGTGACAGGTTGGCGCCGATGTCGTCATGCAAGTCTGACGCGATGCGTGTGCGGACGCGCTCGAGCTCCACCAAGCGAGCGACACGGTAACGGTAGATCCTGGAAAGGATCAACGTGAGTACGATTGAGACCAGCACCAGAAACCACCACCGCGCCCAGAAAGGAGGAAGAACCCTAAACGTGACGACTGCCGGAGTGGAGCTAACGACGCCGTCCGAGGTGACTGCGCGCACGAGAAGCCTGTACCTACCCGGGGCGAGTCTGTAGTTAATGCTGCGCTGTTTCTGATCAGCGATGTGCGGGTTGCAGGCTCACGCCAGTTTATTTCGGCGCTCGGCGAAACAGACATCATCCTCCCTGATCTCGCCGCAAATCAAAACGACTTGCAAATTGACTTCATCGGCTTGAGCTTTGCGCCAGGAGAAGTGCTGCACTACCAGCACCAACTTGAGGGGACCGATTCGGATTGGAGCTCGCCAACTGGGTGGGGGCGCTTCCGGCTGCTCGTCTGCCGCAGGCACAAAATGCGACAAGCCTCCGGTCATACCAAACCAGAGCCCGCCGTAGCGATCGCGTAAGCAAGCTCTGAACGAGCCAGATGCCAGGCCATCGGCAGTGGTGAAGTGCCTGAAGTGGCCTGTTAACGGGTCGAGACGGTCGAGACCTCGTCCGGTGCCGATGTAAATATGTCCTTGCAGGTCTTCGACGATGAGCCGATCCGAGGAAGTCTCGGTGCTGTTGCTGGACAGCCCCTGCGCGGTCGAATAGCAGACGAAGTCGGGCCGCTCCGCTTCAGGGTCGTCAACGCGAATTAGCCCGCTTCGAGCTGAAGCGAGCCACAGCCTGCCGGCGTGATCCGAATAGATGCTCGTGATCAAGCCCGGCGGCAGCCCGTCGCTGGCGCCGAAAACAGTGAAGCTTCCATTGTGGTAACGGGCGATCTGACCATTGAGGCCAATCCAAACATTACCAGCGTGATCTTCAGCGTACGAGTGCGCCATTTTGTAATCTGTCGATAAGCCCGGCGTTGACGACAGGTCGCGAATGTTTTCGCTGTCGCGACTCCACAGCACCAGAGGGGTACTCGAGATGCTAGAAATCCAAACGTTCCCTCGCGAATCTTCAAAGAGTCGGAAGGGTTGGTTATCCGTATTATTAATAGTGTAAACGGCGAGCGGTCGCGCCGCCTTGATTTGATCGAAACTATCCGCGGGCGGGAATCTATAGAGACCATGGGCGGTACCAAGCCACCACTCACCGTTGCGAGCTTGCAGTGTGACCCCTTCCGCTACCCAGCCTAAGTCGGCAATCGCGCTAGGCGTGAACCAGGTAAACCGCTGCCCGTCAAATTTCCCCAGGCGCGTGTATAGATAATCCTGTGTATGTCCCAGCGGATCTAGTTTTGCACCTTCGAAAACGCTGGTGTGTTCGTCTCCGAAAACGATTCCTCTAAAGCACACCGCGCCGGACCGGTCCTCGAAGATCGAATTGATTGAATGCAGGCCGTCGCGCTGGTCGTAAGTGATAAAGCCCTGACGTGCAAGCTTCATTGCCCCAGCGGTGTTTGTGCCCAGCCACAGGTTCCCGCCCGCGTCTTCGTTAACCGCCGTGATCTCAGAATAACTTAGGCCGTTTCTTTGGGTGTACGGGTGAAACCATCGTCCCTGTTCGTCGCGGTTCGGGAAGAACTGAAGCAGCCCTCGGCCACTTGCAATCCAGAACCTGCGGTCGGAAGTCTCGAATAGCTGGAACACCCACGGGATCGGCATACCCTCGCGAGTTGCATAGCAGGCCGCAACAACCGGAGGTTTGTGAGTATCGTCCGCAACGAATCGGAAAAAACCACCATAGCGCGTCCCCGCCCATAGCTGGCCCTCATGGTCTTCGAAGAGGTCGTGTAGGTAGTTGTCCGGCAGACCGTCGCGTTTCTCGTAATGCGCCGCGCTACCATCGGGCCAGCGTCGATACAGACCGCTCGGCGCGGCCACCCACAACGAGCCGTCCTTACCTTCCAATAAATCCGAGATGTTCCACCCCTCTCCCCAATCCTGCGGAATTCCGATATTGACGGGGCGCAACGCTAAGTGGCCTTCTTCTCCCTCAAGTCGGAACAGCCCTTTGTAAGTACCGCACCAGATCGCGCCGTTGCGGTCTTCAAGGAGCGTCGTGACCGCTTTGGTATACCGATCTTCATCTTCAGGCACGATCACGGTGAACATCGGCAGTGTGCGCAAGTTTGCTTCGTTTGCGTAGATCACGCGATGCTCCGGCGGGGCCTTTGGATTGAAGCGGACAAGACCGGCGTTCGTGGCTACCCAGTACTTACCTTCGCGCGTTTCTAAAAAGTCGGTGACCTCGCGCTGTGGCAGTCCTTTATCGGTGCCGTAGTTAGTAAATGTGTAACCATCAAAGCGAGACAGCCCGTCAGCCGTGCAAAACCAAAGAAACCCGCGCGAGTCACGGACAATCTTGTTGATTACGTTGTAAGCCAGACCATCAACTGTTGTGTAAGTCCTGATCGGCAGTCGCTCAGCGAAACACGCGTTCGAAACTAAGAACAGCCCGTACAGCATCAACAGAATGCGAAACGAGCTTGCAGGCGCGGTCTTCCGGATGCTCATACGACTCTCAGCTCGCGGTGCGGAGGTGAGGCGGCTAAACGCGTCTCTTGTGAGGCCGCGGGGCTTCGATCGGTGCTTACCGACTCTCAGTAGATGGCGTCACTCTAATCAGCGCAATTCTGTCTGTCAATCCATGGATTAGATCTAGGTCGCGCAGCTCAAGACAAACCTGTCAATGTCGACTCTCAATTTGCAAATTTCTTTTTCCTCGAGCTCTCCGCGCGCGTCGCGATCGACCAACTCCTTAAGCAATGAGGTCGTGGATTACGTTCCCGGCAACATCGGTGAGACGGAAATCCCGACCGCTGTAATGGTAGGTGAGTTTGGTGTGGTCAATGCCCATCAGGTGCAGAATGGTTGCGTGCAGGTCGTGTACATGCACCGGTTTGTCAGCCACTTTGAAACCGAAATCATCGGTGACGCCGTAGATCAGTCCGCCTTTGACGCCGCCGCCGGCCATCCACATGGTGAAGGCGAACGGGTTGTGATCGCGTCCGTTCTGGATTCCGTTTCCTCCCATTTCAACGACCGGAGTGCGCCCGAATTCGGAACCGCAGACCACCAGCGTGTCGTCAAGCAGTCCGCGTGATTTGAGGTCTTTGATCACCGCGGCGAACGGCTGATCGGAGTCTATCGCGCACTTCCGGTGCGCCTGGATATCGATGTGCGCATCCCAGGGATCGCCCTTCGCATAATAGACCTGCACCATGCGCACACCTCGTTGGACCAGCCGAACCGCGAGCAGGCAGCCGCGCGCCGTGCTGCCCGGACCATAGAGCTTTAGCGTCGCGGGCGTCTCCTTGCGAATATCGAAGACCTCCGGAGCTTCCGTCTGCATACGGTAGGCCGTCTCCATAGATTGGATCGTCGCTTCGAGCTGCGGGTCGCTAGATTTTTCGCGCTCCATTTGCATGCGGTTGAGTCGCGTGAGCAGATCAAGCTCACGACGCTGTTCGGGTAGCTCGAATTTCTGGTTGTTAATGTAGGAAATCAGTTTTTTCGGATCAAAACCAGGCTCCACCAACACTTCGGCGGTCTGTTTCTCGCCCGGCTTGTCGGACATAAAAGTTCCCTGGTGAATGGCAGGCAGAAAGGAACTGTTCCACAACGGCGGCCCGACTGTTGTTGGAACATCCGGACACAAGACGACGAACCCCGGCAAGTTCTTATTATCCACGCCAAGACCGTAAGTCAGCCATGAGCCGAGCGACGGGCGACCTGCCTGACTGAAGCCGGTGTTCATCATCAGCATCGACGGTTCGTGATTCGGGATGTCGGTGTGAAGAGATCGAATCCAACAGATACTATCCGCGCATTCGCCGACCTGCGGGAACAACTCGCTGACCTCCATGCCGCATTGGCCATATTTTTTGAAGGAGTACGGTGACCGCAGCAGCGCGCCGGTCTTCCGCTCGGTCAAAATTGTCCCGCCGGGCAGCGGCTGGCCGTGATACTTGTCAAGCATTGGCTTGGGATCGAAGCTGTCCACCTGAGAAAGTCCACCGTTCATGTACAGGAAGATGACATGCTTCGCGCGCGCGGCGTGGTGAACTCCGCCCTTGGGCCATTTGGCGGACTGGGCGGGAGCTTCGGTTTGCGCGCGGGCCAGTGATTCTCCCAGCATCCCCGCAAAGGCCATCATTCCGAATCCGCTGCCCATCCGGCAAAGCGCTTCGCGACGCGTGATCGGCGTGGGTGCTCTGTGTGTCATTGTGTTTCCTTCGTTCGTTGCGAGAGTAATCGCCACTAAGGCACCAGTTCACTTAGTTGATGAACATGAATTCGGTCGAGCTGAGTAGAATCTTGACGTACCGTCCCCAGTGAGTAACGGTCAGGAGCGGTTTCTTCTCATCGCTCTTGCCGGCAACAGGAACGACGCCGGCCATCATCCCGTTCGGATCCATCGCTGCGGCGTCGGGGATCTCCGCCGGCACGCTCGGCGCAACCGCCGTAGCTTCTGATTGCTTGTCCGTCATTTCTTTCTTTTCTGCTTTCTTTTTTTCCTTTTCCTCTTCCGCTTTCTTCCGCTCTTCATACTCTTTCAGCGGTTCATTGCGGAGATAGTCGAGACCAAGCCGTACTTCTTCTGCCGTTGCCGCGCGCCCGAACACTAGACGGTAGGCTTTTTGTATCCGCGCCTCCGGGGTAGGTTCGGACTCTATCCGTCGTACGAGCAGTTCAGCCTGCTGTTGGACAAAATCGCTATTCATGAAAAATAAACGCTGTAACGGTACGTTGGTCGCGTAGCGTTGCTCGGCGGAAATGTTGGGACTGGGGAAATCGAACAGCTGGAGAAAGTCATCCAGTTTATAGCGGCTCACTTTTCCATACAGAGTTCGTCGGGTGGACTGCGGCGTCAACGCTTCGGGTGGCCCGCCCATTTTCTTGTCGAGCGCGCCGGAAGCGGCTAGGAGTGAATCGCGTATTTGTTCGACGTCCATCCGCCGCCGATTGGCCCGCCAGTAAAACCTATTCGCTGAGTCCTTATCGTAATTCGCCTTGATGGACTCGTCGCCGAGTTGGTACACCGAGCTGAGCATGATCTCCCGATGCAGCTTCTTGATAGACATCCCGTTGCGCATGAAGAAGTCGGCGAGGTATTCGAGCAATTCGGGATGAACCGGACGTTCACCGTTGAAGCCGAAATTGCTGGGGGTGTCGACGATTCCCGAGCCGAAATGCCACTTCCAAATGCGATTCACGATAACCCGCATCGCCAGCGGCTGCCGCAAGATCGCGTCCGCCAGCTCCAGCCGCCCGCTCCCCTTGCTGAAGGACAACCTGTTGTCCGGCGAGAGGACCGACAGGAAGCCTCGCGGAATAACCTCCCCCAAGTTATTCGGATTGCCGCGTAAGCTGACGGGTAAATCCACCGACTTCTCTCGGTCCGCAACCCCATGCACATACGGATACTGAGCGGGCATCTTTTTTCTGAAATTCTCGATGTCCTCTCGCAAAGCGGCCAGATACGCGCGTCCCTCAACGCTCAACTGCCGCTCCAACCCCCAACCCCTAAACGCGAGGAGTCCCGGCTTGAATTTTTGAATCACTCCCGGAAGCATCGGGTCGTCGAGATCGCGCACATAAACGTCCATCCAGAGATTGGTTCTCTCAAGGGGCATGGCTTTGGTCTCAACGCTACAGCTTGGGCAGAAGTCATCATTGGTAACGAATTCGTTCGGCTTGAACAAAGGCTCTTTCGGCTTCGTGCCAGTAAGTGATTTGGCGATGATGATCTCGTTCTGCTCTTTCAGGTCCCTGCGCTCGAAGAGCACATCCAGCAGCAGCGTCTGGAAATCGTCCGCCAGTTTTTTGGCTTCCGGCGCTGTCCCACCCTTCTGCATCATCGCCTGCCAATCCTTCAGGTAGGGATAGTAGCGTGGAGGTCGCGCGAGAAACTTAATCCAACGCTGCATCAGCTCGAAGTCGAGTTTGTTCTTTTCAATGACATCGTTGAGGTCTTCCTTGGGTTCGCCTCCCACCCGCCAAACCGCCTGCATGTATTTCGAAGCTTGCAGCGTCAGGCCTTCCGACAGTTGTTTTCCTTCGTTCTGAAGAAACTCCCCAAGCAGTTTCTCCTTATTCTTCAACTTCTTTTCCAGATCGTTGTATTGATCTACCATGCTCTGCGGCACCTGTGGATATTCTTTATAGGTCGTGCTGGCGAAGATACCGGCCATCGCATAGTAGTCTTTCGTCGGGATCGGATCGTATTTGTGATCGTGGCAGCGGGCACAACCCACGGTAAGACCAAGAAACCCGCGACTGACGACATCAATCCGATCGTGCCGCTCGTCCGCGCGCGTCACCTCGACCGCGCCATTGTCGTAAAACCAGGGACCCTGCCCGAGAAACCCCAACGCCGGCAGCGTTCTCACACGTGACTTCTCATCCGTCTGATCCCCGGCCAATTGCGCGCGCACAAACTGGTCATAAGGCAGATCATCATTTATGGCCTTTACCACCCAGTCGCGGTACAGGTAAGCATGGGGATAGGGCGCAAATCCGCGGCCCATCGGATCAAGGCTACGATCGTGGGTGTCGGCATAGCGCGCCACATCGAGCCAGAGACGTCCCCACCGTTCTCCATATTGCGGGGAGGCGAGCAGGCGATCTACGACCTTGGCGAAAGCGTCCGGGGCCTTATCGTTCTCGAACGACTCAATCTCTTCCGCTGTCGGTGGAACGCCCGTTAGATCGAGTGTCGCGCGCCGCAACAGCGTGCGCCGATCCGCAGGCCCAACCTGCGCGAGTCCCTCTTTCTCCAGGCGAGACAGAATGAATCGGTCAATTGCGGTCTTCGGCCAGCGGCTGTCTTTGACCGTGGGCGCTTGAACCGGGTGCAGCGGCTGGAAGGACCAGAAGGCGCGCCGGGCCGGATCAATGGCGAGTTCCCCCTTCGCAACGACCGGAGTCCTGCCGGTAACCGGCCAGACAGCGCCCGTCCGAATCCATTGTGCAATCGCTTCAATTTGATCCGCGCTGAGTTTCCCGCCCTTCGGCATCTTCAAAGCGCCTGTCTGCCGAACGGCAATCATCAGAAGGCTCTTTTCCGGATCGCCCGGCACGATGGCGGGGCCCGATTTGCCGCCTCGCAGCATGGACTCGCGAGAGTCCAGCCGCAGGCCGCCCAATTGCGAATCGGCGTGACAGGAAAAACATTCTGTTGCAAGGATAGGCCGCACCTTGGTCTCGAAAAAATCATCCTTGTTTTGAGACCACACAGGCCAGGCAGCCATCCCCAGGAGCGCGAGACCGAGCACGAAACGCTGTAATTTCATAGAAGCTCCGATGAATAAGAACTCTCAGCACGCGGTGCTTCTTTCTATGTTCAGACTCTGCGTGCGACGACGGAGTTATTCCCCAACCTCGAAGCGGGTTGCCGGAAAACATTACCCCAGGAGCGGCACATGATCAATGACGGTGTTTCGCGCAGAGACGCGAAGGCCCGCCAAACCGCTAAGCCGTTTGAGGCTCGACGCCATTTCGCTATCGCTCGCGGTACCGAAATCACCGGAGTTTTTGCTAAGATGCGTTTCATGATACGAACACTCTTTGTCATTCCGATTCTGCTGTCTTCCCTTGCGCAGACACCCAAACCCGCGCGTCCACCCAGACCAGGGGTGAAAGCTCCCGATGTGCGGATCTCGGTTACCGCGCTGAAGCCGGAAGCCGTGTTTGACGTGCCCGGCGCGCCGGACTGGATCGCCGTTGACGAATCCGTCTGGGTTTCCAACTCCCCGAAAAACACGGTGGCAAGGCTCGATCCAAAATCCAACAAGGTGACGTCCATGATCCCCGTCGGCAACAAGCCCTGCTCCGGGCTGGCGATCGGCTTTGGCAGTTTGTGGGTCCCTCTTTGCGGCGATCAGGCGCTCGCGCGGGTTGATCTCAAGGAAGGAAAGGTGACCGCTACCATCTCCATCGGAATCGGCGATTCTGAAGGCGGGTTGGCGGCCGGCGCCGGCAGCATTTGGCTCGTAACCGACAAAAAAGGAACTTTGGCGCGAATTGATCCCGCGACGAATAAAGTGGTCGCAGAGATCCAGGTTCCTGCAGGCTCCTTCGCGGTAGCCTTTGGAGAAGGGGCGGTTTGGGTAACGGGGACCGAGACCAATGTGTTGACGCGAATTCACCCGGATACCAATCTGGTGGTCGAGACGATTCCGGTCGGGAAGTCCCCGCGCTTCCTTACCATAGGCGGCGGGTTCATTTGGACGCTGAATCAGACGAATGGCGACGTGTCGAAAGTGGACCCGAAGACGAACAAGGTCGTGGCAACCATAGAAGTCGGTGTGCCCGGCCCCGGTGGAGAGATAGCCTTCGGTGAAGGTTCGGTTTGGGTTACATCCTTCGAATTTCCGATCTCTCGCATCGATCCGGCGTTGGGAAAGGTGGTGCAGCAATTCGCCGGCGAGGGCGGCGATGCTATCCGGGTTGGCCTCGGCTCAGTGTGGCTCTCGAATATCCGCGCCGGCACGGTGTGGCGGTTGGATCCTCTCCGCATCGCGGCGACAGTCGCGCAGTGAAAAAGACAGAAAGCGTCGACGGGTTCAGGAAAGATCGCTCAGAGCGGACTCCATCTGATATCCATTGACACAGACCGCATTGAGCTCCGCCAGGAATGGCTCCATTTCCCTATTGCCATCGGCGCCAGTGCGCAGCGGCATTTCTAAACTTATGCCTTCTAAGACCAGGTCGCGCAATTCTTGTAAAGCGAATCGCAGTTCGGCCTGACGCTCAACCGAGCCTTCATCTTCCCCGGGTGAACACATTCCGGTGTCGAGGCTGCTTGTGTTACCGCGTCCCACTCTACTGAAAACGTCGAGGGTTCTTCTCAGTCGATCCAGGCTTTTGCCAATTGAGTATTTCATTGTGCTATTTCCCACTAATGCTGTAGTGCTAGTTGCTTCCGTTGTTACGCCCCGTCTTGCCGATGTGCTGGGCGAGGCACCGTTCCACTGATCCACAAGTCAATAGTCGTGCCAAACAGGGCTTGAAGTCGGAACTATCCGATTGTCAATTTCGCGATACGCGGTAATCCGACTGTGATGGCCATCCACGTTGTGAATATAGGTCTTCCGTGCCTCAGGGAGGGTCGATCAATTTTGGGGGCGGTGCAAACGACGGGTAAAGAAACGCAGACGAATTGCCTCAGTATCGGTCAAATTGATGGACAGTCGCTCGGTCTTTTAGACAGAATCAACGTTTTCGGGGAATAACTTGTTCGACGAATCTCAAGAATCGCCGGAACTAATGCTGGGCAGGTCGTTCCCGATAACAGATTGCACCTCCCCGTTCTTGCGGCGGATGATCAGGCTAGTATCTTGTCGACTACTTCGCCGTGCACGTCAGTAAGCCTGAAGTGCCGGCCCTGGAACTTGAATGTGAGCTGCTTGTGGTCGATCCCGAGACAATGCAGAATGGTTGCCTGCAAGTCATGCACGTGCACCGGATCCGAGACGACGTTGTAGGAATAGTCATCGGTTTCGCCAAGTGTAACGCCTCGCTTGATTCCGCCACCCGCAAGCCACATGGCAAAGCAGCGAGGGTGATGATCGCGGCCGTAGTTGTTTGCAGTCAGCTTGCCCTGGCAGTACACAGTCCTTCCGAACTCTCCGCCCCACACTACTAGAGTGTCGTCGAGCAGTCCGCGCTGCTTCAGGTCGAGGACTAGCGCCGCCGAAGCCTGATCCGTGCCTCTGCACTGCAAGGCGATGTCGCGAGGCAGATCGTTGTGCTGGTCCCAACCGCGATGGTAGAGCTGGATGAATCGAACGTTGCGCTCGGCAAGGCGTCGCGCGAGCAGACAATTCGCCGCATAGGTCCCGGGCTTGCGCGAATCTGGACCGTACATCTCGAAGACGGACTCGGGCTCCTTCGACAGGTCCATCAAGTCCGGAACTGAAGTCTGCATGCGATAGGCCATCTCGTATTGTGTGATGCGTGTCTCAATCTCCGGATCACCGTAGGATTCAGAGTTGATTCTATTCAGTTTCACAACTGCGTCGAGCATCTGACGGCGCGTGGTCTTGTTTATGCCGGGTGGATCATCGAGGTAGAGCACCGGCTCGCCGCTTCCGCGAAAGCGGACGCCTTGATAGCTCGATGGCAGGAATCCAGGTCCCCACAAGCGCGAAAACAACGGCTGATCGGTGTTGATGGCGTTGGCAAGTGAGAGCAACACGACAAACGACGGCAAGTTCTGGTTCTCGCTGCCCAGCCCATAGCTCACCCACGACCCGAGGCTGGGACGGCCGGGCTGCTGGCTGCCGGTCTGGATGAAGGTGATCGCGGGATCGTGGTTGATAGCCTCGGTGTTCATGCTCTTGATGATCGTGATCTCATCGACGATCTTCGCGGTATGCGGGAGTAGCTCGCTGAGCCAAACCCCCGACTGGCCATGCTGGCTGAACTTAAAGAGTGAATTTACTACCGGGAAAGAGCTCTGGCCCGAAGTCATTCCAGTTATTCGCTGGCCCATTCGAACGGAGTCCGGAAGCTCGGTGGCGTGATAGCGTTGGAGTTTGGGTTTGTAGTCAAACAGGTCCATCTGCGAGGGCGCGCCCGACTGATGTAGAAAGATGACCCGTTTAGCCTTCGGGGCGAAGTGCGGAAGGCCGGCGAGCCCGCCGGTCTTTGGATCTCTGCCCATCTGAGTATCGGCGAATACGGTTTGCTTGACCAGTGAAGCGAGAGCGGCAACTCCGATGCCGGTGCTTGCGAGGCCGAAGAGTTGTCGTCGCGTTAAGATGAGCTCGAGTTTTTGCTTGAGATCCATTTCAGTTGCCTGTACCAACTGCTTCGCTAGTTCAAGAAATCTTTGTGTATCCGTCAAATCCGTTTGATCCGTAGTCCCTGAGCCGCAGAGATCATCTGCGGTGGCCATCGAGCACGGATGACACTGATTCAACGGATGAGCACGGATAGGATGAACACAAGAGTCGGGCGCTGCTACTCCTTTGTGATCGTCTCGTCCAGATTCAATATCGTGCTCGCCACAATCGTCCATGCAGCAAGCTCGGATGCGTCGAGCTTCGCATTCCACTTCGATTCGCCCACACTCAGCAGATCGATGCCAGCTTTTTTGTCGCGGCGGTAATGAGCGAGTTGTTGCTGCAACAGTTTGCGGAGCAATTGCGCCTCCTTCGTTGAGGGCATCCGCGACGTTGCTGCACGAAACGCAAAGCTGATCCGGCTGTCAGCATCCCTTCCGGCCTCACTCATTGCCCTCTGCGCCAACCACCGGGCTGCTTCGATATAAGTCGGGTCATTCATCAACACAAGGGCTTGCAATGGAGTGTTGGTCAACGCCCGACGAGCGGTGCACTTCTCGCGGTCAGGCGCATCGAAGGTCGTGAGCTGAGGCGGTGGAACCGTGCGCTTCCAAAATGTGTACATGCTTCGCCGGTAGAGGTCCCTGTTTGCGCTTGGCGTGAACGACTGGGCGGAGAACCCATCGCCAAACGCCAGCTCGTCCCACAGTCCTTTCGGTTGATAGGGAAAGACGCTTGGGCCGCCAATGTCGGTGTTGAGAAGGCCGCTCACCGCCAGGGCATTGTCACGGATTGTCTCGGCCGCCAGCCGTAATCTAGGTCCACGGGCCAGCAGTCGATTCTCGGGATCCTTCTCCAGTAGCCCAGGCGCGACTCTTGACGACTGACGATACGTTGCCGATGTTACGATCAGCCGCTGCATGGCTTTCACATCCCAACCGGTCCGGGTGAACTCTGTCGCAAGCCAGTCCAGCAGCTCCGGATGCTCGGGCGGCTCGCCCTGGACGCCAAAGTTCTCGGAGGTCTTCACGATGCCGAGACCAAAGTATATCTGCCAGTAGCGATTCACCGCGACCCGGGCGGTCAGAGGATGCGACTCTGAAACCAGCCACTTTGCCAGACCGAGGCGATTGGCGGGCGCGCCTTGCGGAAGGGGCGATAACACCGTGGGCACGCCCGGCGATACCTTGTCGGTCTTGTTGCGGTAGTCGCCGCGCCCAAGGACGAAAGTCTCACGCGGCTTCTCCATTTCGGACATCACCATTACGGTGGGGATCGCGTTATCGAGGTTCTCCTTTTCCTTTCTCAGAATACTCAACTCGGCGTAAAGGTTTTGCAGGGCAGCCGGCGCAGCATGGGTGAGGAAGTAGTTCCGGACTCGCTCGCTCTCGTCTTTCGATCTTTTGCCGGAGACACCCGACAGGATTGTCTGAATCGGATGATGAATCGCAAGCCGCTCGACCTCAGCGTCGTCCAGCGCGCGCTCGTAAAGTCGCAGATCATCGATATTGCCCCTGAACGGTTTGCCTAGGTCCTTGTTTCCGATCTGCAGCTCGGCATTCGTCTTGATTGTGCCTGAGAGATTATCCTGAAGGACCTCAGGTTTGTGGAGCCTGCCATTGATGTAGAGCCTTAAACCGGCGGCTTTGCCAGAGCCGTCATAAGTAAGCGCGATGTGATACCAGTCTCCCAGGATCAGTTTGCTGGTCGTTATTATTTGAATGGCGCTGTCGGGCCAGTGAGAGGTCAGCCTGATCGTTAGATGGGCAGCGCGCTTTTGAATGCCGACAAGCTCAAGCTGATCGAAGAGGAACTCGTAGCCGCGGCGAGTCTCCGGGTTATCGATTCTCTGTAATGCGGCGATTGGCGTGTTGCCGTTTCCCCGCAGCCACAATGCGCAGCTAAAAGGGTCTGAACGCTCGAACGCTCCCACGCTTCCGAAGCTCACGTGAGAGTCGCCATCGAAGCTGACCGCTTTTCCGACCTGTCCGGAGCCGAACGTCGGATCGCCGCTGACAGTCCGCCCGTGCTGATACCGGCCCGACACATCCGAGAGATTGCCGTCGAGTTCATAATGTGCAGTGAGACCGTTTCGAGGCGCCTCGGCGATTGCGCCAATCAGTGACTTCTCCCATTTTTCCTGCAAGGGCTCGACTTCTTTTTCGGATAGCGCATCCTCCTTGACTTTTATTGCGGAGGTCAGTTCTTCAAGTCTCGTTTTCTGCTCCTGAGATGGCAGCGCCAACACAGGCTTCGCGTTGCCCGTTCTACCGTCGAGTCCCTCCTCGGAGACCGTGTTGAAGAAGGCGAAGAACTGATAGAACTCCTTCTGGGTGATTGGGTCGTATTTGTGGCTGTGACAGCGAGCGCAGCCCAATGTTGTAGCCATCCAGACATTGGAAGTCGTTTCGACGCGGTCAACGACATACTCGACTTGATACTCTTCGGGAATCGCTCCACCCTCGAAATTGATCATGTGGTTTCTGTTGAAGCCCGAGGCGATCTTCTGGTCGGTGGTCGCATCCGGCAACAGATCGCCTGCTAGCTGTTCGGTCGTGAACTGGTCGAACGGCAGGTTGCGATTGAATGCATTGATCACCCAGTCGCGCCAGCGCCACATATCACGGTGGCTGTCAATGTGGTAGCCATGAGTGTCGGCGTAGCTGGCAAGATCCAGCCACCACATCGCCATGCGCTCGCCGTAGTGCGGAGAGCCAAGCAGTTTATCCACACGCTTTTCATAGGCATCAAGCGAGGTGTCTTTGAGAAACGAATCGATCTCTTCCGTCGTGGGCGGCAGTCCGGTCAGATCAAGAGTCACGCGGCGAAGCAATGTGACCTTGTCGGCAGGGTCCGAAGGCTTCAGCCCCTCTCGTTCAAGACGGGCAAGGATAAAATGATCGATTTCATTACGGGGCCACGACGAGTTGGCCACTTTGGG
>CAZOOE010000020.1:0-27053 GCA_964581275.1 uncultured Clostridia bacterium | reverse complement strand
TAGCTATTGGAACCGGGCTGTAGGTACTCTAAGGAAATCCGTACCTCGTGCAACGAACTCCGGTTACGCTGCCCACCACGAGCCGCAACTGCGAAACGCATGCGCGGTTAGCCTCGCGCCGATGAAGTCTTCGAATATCTTCAGTATCTCTTCGCGCTCGCGGAAGCAGTAAAGGAGCACGGTGACCGCCCCGATATCCATCGCGTGAGTGCCCAGCCACAAAAGGTGCGATGCGATGCGTTGAAGCTCAGTGAGGACGACACGAAGGTACTCGGCTCGCTTCGGCACTTCGACCTGAAGCATCTTCTCTACGCCTTCGACGTAGCAGAGATCGTTGGACACCGCGGCCACGTAATCGAGCCGGTCCCAGTAGGGCGTGATCATCGCATAGGTGTCGTGTTCGCCGATCTTCTCGACTCCCCGGTGCAGGAAGCCGATGTCACAGTCGAGACCGACCACTGTCTCGCCGTCGAGCTTGAGGATTACGCGCAACACCCCGTGTGTCGAAGGATGCTGCGGACCCATGTTGAGCACCATCTCTTCGGCGTCGAAGAGAGTTTCCTGACCTTTTGCTAAGGGCTGTTCTTGCATATGAGTTGGGTAATGGGGATTAGGGGTTTGGAGTCGGAAAACCCAACCCCCAACCCTAACCCCCATCCACCTATCTTCTTTCAGCGTACTTCACGTCGATCAGACTCGTGTCGTAGTCGATCTCCCGATAGTCAAGATGCTTGTCAGTCCATTCGTTGTCGCGATACTCGATCGGATACTCCTTGCGAAGCGGATAGCCGGGCCAATCCTGCGGAAGCAGAATGCGTCTGAGGTCAGGATGACCCTCGAACCGGATTCCAAACATGTCGAAGACCTCGCGCTCCATCCAATCCGCGCCGGACCATATCGCAGTCACGCTCGGGCAAGCCTCTCCGTCAGCCAGCGAAACCTTTACTCGGAGTCTTCGATTCTTTGGCACCGAGTATAATAGTATAACGACATCAAACTCCTGGCCCGAACGCTCCGGCCAGTGAAGCGCGGTCAGATCGGTGCACATATCGAACAGGGCTTCTTCGTCACCGTGCAGGAAGCTACAAAGCTCCAGAAGTGATTCCTTTTTCACTCGAACGATCTGCTGTCCTAGAGTCGCCACTGCCTCACTTATCGCATCGCTAAAGCGGTCCTTGATACGGTCAATCAAAGCATCTCCGGTGATGTCGACGGTTATTACCGGACCCTTTTTCGCAGGAGGAGGCGGTTTGTGACCGGCTGTGGGAGCTGCTTTCGGGGGAGCAGGTTTGTCGGCAGCGGCTGGAGGTGATGGCTTCGCGGCGCCAGCCTCCGCGCTTTGAGTGGTTTTGTCATGGGCTCCACCGGCTTGTTCTGTGCTTTCCGGTTGAGCCGCGTCTGACTTTTCGGTGGAATCTACCTTGTCAGCGCCTTGATTTGACGTGTCCTTGGTCTCGTCTCCCATGTTTTACCCAACAAACCCGCACAGACGTTTGCTCCACGCTTGAAACTGTACAGGACGGCTTTGACTGCTTTAAAAGAAGTGCTGCCCGTCAAACTAAGCTTATGACAGAGAGATGCTTTTAGCACGTCGTCGAAAGCATTGTCAATCTGAGCGACAAGAGTCGGATTGCCCGATAAGCGCGCCGAAATCCTCGAACTATCGCCGCGACAAGGCGGTTAGCCGAGAGGTTGTGGTGACCTGAGACCTCATACAATCCGCCGACCGCGCCGAACTGTGTCTCGAATAGGGTCATGTAATGTTTGCGAGGTGCGGCCACTAGTGCTTGGAGGCATAAGCTCCGGTGACTACCTAAGAAAGAAAGCTTCAGGTGCCGAGAACCGGCCTCCCGGCGGGTTAAAGGGGAGAGCTGAGCGTATAGGGAACAAGAAGTGAACGAAAAGGAGGGCGAGATGGGAGTCACAAGGGTGGCTTACGATCAATGTTGAATCGCCTGACGACGCTCGAAGATTCCTGGTGGAGAACGAGTACAGTTTCAGTGGCGGATGAAGGCGGAGATGTCGCCCAAAGCTATGAGTTGCTGGATATATTTTTCTTCTGGCAAACATCACACTTGGGTGCTAAGATCGCGCCCGGCCTTTTCCCGTATCAGTTCTAACACAATGCTAAGCCGCGAAGTTAAGAAGGATGCCTGGTAATGTCATCGTTACAGCTGCGGCATGTTCGCGATGCCGGAATAGTCTGCGGCAGGTCGGGTATTTGAATGATGTTTTCCAAGGTGGCTCCGGTTACAAATCAGAGCTGTGATTAATAAACCTCGGGGGTTCACAGAGTATTCTGCCGAGGCTGCGGACTACGCTCTGCCCCTCAACAACACGTTAAGGAGAAAGAATCGATGAGATCCAAATTCACAACAGCAGGCGTGCTTGTAACGCTCTTTTTGGCTACAGCTTTCTTAGGGCCCATACTGTCGGGTACAACCGCCGCCCAGACTACTGCCAAGAAGGCCGGTGCTGCCAAGGGGAAGAAAGTAGAAAAAGCGCACGCTCAGAAGAGCAGAGGTGGGGGCGGAGCTGATCAGAACATCAAGAGCGACTCCGATGCGAACGATCCTGACAAACCGATGCCGGCACCCGGGAACAAGGGAGGCGAAAAATCTAAAGGGCAGTCGTCGTGCGCGGTTATCATCGATAACCGGACTGGCTGGTACATTCGCATTTATGTCGATGGGACCTACCGCGGGACTGTTGCGCCGTGGGGCGATTCGTATTGCTATACCGGCGCCGGAGGCACCCAACTCTACGCGGTGGCAACCTTCCCAGATGGTAGCCGCTACACGTGGGGTCCCAGCACCGTAAATTGCTACGGTAGCTTCACGTGGCAGCTTTTTGCTTGATTCTGCGAGGCGCCTCTTCACTAGATTCTGCGCGCGAGGGCGGCGCGAAGGCGCAGCCCTCGCGCTTACAGCAAAACTCTCTGGCTCGGGGTATGGGGTAGTCACCAGGGCAGGCGTAGGATTCGGCTCGACTTGAATTGAAACAAGAAGGATGTACTGCTATGAGCCTCTCAACTCGCACATTCATATCAATTCCTCTCCTGCTGTCGGTGCTCGCGTGTTGCGCGCCCGCGAACATCTTCGGCCTGTCAAATCCCGATCTTGCTGCGGTTGAGCGCGGGCAGAAGGAAACAAAGCCCGAGACTCGCGAGCCTGTGAGGCGTGCGCTGCTGATAGGCATCGGCGTCTACCAACCGCAGAAGGCCGATGAGAAACCAAGAGATCAGGGAGTTGTCAAAAGCGAAACCGCCAACAGGCAACCTGCATCAGTTGCCAGGGGCGGCGGGCGCGCGTCCTTCAGCAACCTTGACGGACCGAAGAGCGACGTCGCCGCAATGCGCGAGGTCCTGACGCGGAAATACGGATTCACGGTGATTGAGACTCTCGAAGATCAAAAAGCAACTCGCGCGGCCATACTGGCGGCACTCAAGAAGACCCTGGTAGACGATCCTGCCCCCGGCGATGTATGCGTGTTTTACTATTCAGGGCATGGATCGAGAGTGAGGAACTCGAAGGGCGGAGAGGCGGATGGATACGACGAAAGCATGGTGCCGGCCGACTCAAACCAGGGTGCGCTCGATATCCGTGACAAGGAGCTCGCGCGGCTCTTCCTCGAGGCGTTGAGGAAAGGCGTCACCCTTACGACTATCTTTGATAGCTGCCATAGCGGCTCGATTGGCCGCGGATACCCGGTGGAAGAGAAGACCCGAATGCTGCCGTTCATTGAAACAGACATCGCAGAGGCGCCCGGCTTTAAGGAGCCGCCTGGGCAGGTGGGCGCTCTGATAGTGTCGGCTTCGCAGGACAATGAAGAAGCAAAGGAGCGAAAGTATGAAGGGGCATGGCGCGGCAACTTCAGCTGGGCGCTGATCAGCGTCTTGAATCAGCCTTCTGTCTCGGTCAACGAGTCAGCCGAGCGAATATTTCAGAGAGTGACCAGCTTTATGAAAGGCGAAGGCGTGACACATCAGCCGGTTCTCGAAGGGAATCAGGAACGTCGCAAAGGGCCGTTGTTTGGGAAGGCGACCCACAAAACCGCTGACGGCCCTACCGCCTCGCTTGTGCAAGTCAAAGACAAGGTCATTGCCGAATTACAGGGCGGACAGGCGATCGGGTTGAGCAAGGGCAGCGAGCTTAAGAAGCTCACCGTTGATGCGAATGAAAAATCGGTGCGGCTTCGAGTGACCGAAGTCAAAGGGTTGAACAGCTCGGAAGCAATGGTGATAGAGGGAAACGCAGCAACCTTGAAGCAGGGCGACCTGTTTGTGATTGATCGCTGGGCAGCTCCCGAAAGAGCCGACCTGAGAGTTTGGATTCCACCAGCCCTCCCCAAGACCGAGCTGGAACGGGCCGCGCTGGACGTGGCGGCGCTGCGCCAATCAACCACCGTCGATCTTGTCGATGACCCGACCGACCAGACCCCCGCATACGTCGTCCAGTATGAAGCTGTCGGATGGAAAGCCGTGATGCCCGATGGACGGACTCAAACGCTGGGCGTTGCTCCGGCCATGAGCAAATTCGCATCCGGCATTACAACTCGCTCACCGATGTTCGTGAACCTGCCGCCTTCGCCTGAATTGAAGCAGGCCATCAAGCTGGGATCTGGAACCAGCCGACCGTCGATCGAAATCACGAAGTCGCCGAACGATGCGAACTACATACTGGCGGGTCGGGTGAAAGGAAATGATATCGAGTATGCGTGGGTGCGTCCGGGCGTTACGAAGGAAGACCAAGAAAAAGGGAGCAATCCGCTCCCGATCAGAACTGAGTGGACCGCTGCCGGTTCCGACCCTGCCGCAACAGCAGCCGAACTGGAGGTCCAGGTAGTCACCTTAAGCAGGATCAGGGGTTGGCTTGAGATTCAAGCGTCCACCAGCCAGTCTTTCCCTTACACGCTCGCGCTGAGAAAAACCGGCACGGATCAAATCATCCGACAAGGCGAAGTCCAAGAGGGAGTGAAATACGACCTCGTCCTGGTGGCAGATGAGGCCGCGTTAAAGCGGCTTCAAGACGACAATCAATACGTGAAGCGGAGACGGGTCTACGTCTTCTCAATCGATAGTCACGGCGATAGCTACCTGCTTTTCAACAGGAATGGAGACGTAGAAAACCTTTACCCGCTTGATCCGGACAAGCCTCCAATGAGCCAGCCAAAGGTGATACTGCTCGGGGAGCCGGAAATGATAAGCATGGCTCCGCCGTTCGGGCTTGATTCGTATATGCTCCTGGTAAGCGAAGAGCGAATTCCCGATCCGTACATTCTGGAGTTCAAGGGCGTGATTACTCGGGGAAAAGGAAGCGACACTCCGCTTGCAAAACTACTACAGGGCATAGGGACCGCATCGAGAGCGCCGCACGCAGAAGTGCCGCTGAACTGGTCAATTGACCGAATTTATTTGCGCAGCATGGCGAGACCGAAGTGAGCACAGGGTTCGTAGTACCGTATTGATGCAGAAGCTAATACCGAAGCTCTCTGACAAGTCGTCTACAAACTTCAGCATGAATGCGTACTACGAACGTCCTTTGAAGGAGAATGAATGTCTATCACTTTTCGATTTGGACCCCTTCCCGTTGCGACGAAGCTGCTGCTTTCTTCAATCGTCCTCGCGCTTGTGCTCCACACTATCTTAGCAACCTCGGGCGGGCGGGCAGAGGCTGCGGCAGATCGTCCGGAGCTCGCGCAAAATGACGAGAATGACCCGAACATCGTATTGTTAACCGCGGTGTGGGAACGATTGCTCGCTGTAGTTTCACCTACGACCGGACTCCCATGGCCTCCGCAACTGCATGTGTTGACGGATCCTGACATGGCGGCATTGAAAATGAGCCCCCAATCGCCCAATGCCTTTGCGACCCTGTACAAGGGAGCACCCTTGGTGTGCGTCAACAAAGCTCTGCTCAATTCCATAATTGAAGGAAACACAAACAGACTGGCATTCACCCTGGGCCACGAGCTTTCCCACATCACATTGGGTCACGTCCGCCGCGCTACTGCTGGCAACACATTGTTGTTGATGAACGTCTTTTCCAGAGAGAAGGAACTCGCGGCCGATAGAAACGGGATCAAGTTGGCCCTAGCTGCAAACTATGACCTCAACGAGGCGCTAACCGCGCCAAAGCGGTTCATCGAGCTTGGCATGGAATACCCGCCGCTTTGGCCTGCCGATCATCCTTCGTGGACCGAGCGATTGGCGTTGTTGGAGAAGAATCGCGCGTCGTTGTGGAAAAGCATGGGCGCGTTTAACAACGGCACCCTGTTTCTCAGCGTGGAGCAGTACGGCGCTGCCGAGCGGTGCTTCGAATCAGTCGTAAAGGCCTTCCCCGACTGCTACGAGGCTCATGCCAATCTAGGCTATGCCCGCTTAATGCAGTATTGCGACTTGCTGCGTCCTGAGGACGTGATCACGTTTGGCATCGGCCACATCATGGTCGGCGGTTTTTACGGGCGGCCAGACAGTCTCATCGAAAAAGGGAGAGGCATCAACGCCGAGCTTTGGAAAAAAGCCGTTGACGCGCTCGAAGAGGCGTTGCGCTTGAAACCAAATCTCGCGCTGGCCAAGGCGAGCTTAGGCATAGCCTATCTAGCTCGCCCCGAAGGCAAAGATGTAGAGAAGGCGTGCCGCTATCTTGAAGAAGCGGCGACCGCGGCGACCAGAGATAACACGCTAGGCGTGGTTTTGCGCGCAACGGTGTTTGTGAATTTGAGCGTGGCAGACCTCGCCGCCCACAAAGCCGACCTCAGTGACCGCTATCTGCGAGAGGCGTACCGGCTGGCAGGCAACGACCCGTCAATTCGCGCCGCGATACTCTACAACTACGCCCAGGAGTTGTTGCAATCAGGTAATGATAATCAAAAGCGCGATGCCGCTGATGCGCTTTACAAGTATCTGAAGATGGCCAGCCCGGCGTCGATCTGGTGGAAGCTGGGGTGGGGCAGCTACTCAAAGCTGTGCGGCGAGTCCAGCCTCAAGTGCGAAACGGAGCAACAGATTCGCTCCAGTGCAACCCAGGGCTTCCGCGCGCTGCCTCCGGTGGAAACCGGTCAGGGGATCCAAATACAACTTGGCGATTCCATCGAAGAGGTGCAGAAGCGGCTCGGCGCCGCCGCAACGATTCCGATCGCGAGAGACGTAAAGCTCAATCGTTATCGGTATCCCAGGCTCGGTCTCGACGTGATCGGGACCGACCAGGTGATGGCGATTTCTCTGACCGGTCAGGCGGCTCCGGCGCTCAAGCTGCAAGCTCAAGGCGCGGGCGGGGCGACAAGAACTCTGAAGGTTGGAATGACAATGCAGCAGGTCGCACAAGTGCTTGGGCCAACGTCATTCCCGGCAACGGTGTTCAGTGCGGCAGTGCCCTACAGGTTTTATCCTCAAGTGGGACTGGCCGCGCGGTTCGTGGCCGGCAGAGTCGCAGAGTTGCTCGTAGTGGTACTGCCCAGGCAGGAAGGATAGGCGATTTATAAGTTTGGCAGTTCACTTGATTGGGTTTGAGCAATCGAAGGTGAGTTGATTTCTTCCGATACGAGAAGATCCGATGAGAGTAAGGTCAACACACGACGGCACAGGAGTTCGAATAGCCCTGTTGATAGTAGTCTTGGCGATGGGCGCCTTCATCAATTCCTTTGCCGACGGCCAGACAAATACGCGCGGGCCCAAGGTCAAGCTAAAAGAAAATGATGGGAGAGAAAACGAAGCTTATTTGTACAAGGAAAGCTGGGCCCTAGTCATCGGTGTGAGCAATTATGATCACTGGACGCCGCTGCCAGGTGTACAAAAAGATGTCGAGAGGGTAGGGACCGCGCTGGAAAAGCACGGCTTTAAGATCCAATACCTCCTGAACCCCACGCGCCAGGAATTCAAAACGACGATTGACGAGTTCATAAATGAGCGGGGCTTGGATTTCGAGAATAGATTGATGATCTACTTTGCAGGTCACGGGGTGACTTTGAAAGGCCCCGACAATCGAGAGGAAGGCTACCTCGTCATGCGTGACACGCCTTTGAGCGAGCCGAATGAAACGAGTTTCATTCAGAAGGCAGCGCCCATCGGGTGGATGGAACGGTACGCGAAGGATATAAAATCAAAGCACGCCTTGTTCGTATTTGATAGCTGCTTTTCGGGCAAGCTGTTCGAGGACCTGCGGAAGCGCGGCGATCCGTCAACCGGAGACTTAATCAAGCCGGTTCGCCAATTTATTACTGCGGGTACCGCCAACCAGCGAGTACCTGACAAAAGCATCTTTTGCGATTACTTCGTGCGAGCGTTGGATGGTGGCGCCGACTCGAACAATGACGGTCTGGTGACCGGCACCGAACTGGGAGAGTATCTCAAGAGAAGAGTCACCGAAGACTCTAGACGAAGCGATGCCCCGCAGACGCCGATGGTTGGCAAGATCGCGGACCCGAAGCTTAGCCAGGGGGACTTTGTATTTGCCTTGCCGGGAAGGCCATCCAAAGTGTTGGAAGTGGCGTCCGCGCGGGACGACGATGTGGGCGCGCCGGCCGCCCGCGAAGAACTGCGGAATCGTGGAGTCGGAACCGACGTCAGCAGCGTCAAGAACGCGCTGATGTCGGTGGATGTTGACGTGCTGAATCTCCTCAGCGCCGCATCACTCCCATCGACCGTCATCGAGGAAGCCTTTCGACAGAAAGCCGGAGCTGAAAAAACCACGGTTGCACGACGGTTCTTCGAAAACTCCAGCAAATCACCAGGAGCCATCAAGTGGTTCGATTCGGCGCTCGCAAACGGAGTAAACCCGAACCTCACCGTAGTGAGTGATTATTACGAGCGCGAGGGCATACTGCTGGAAGCTATACGAGCAGCACACGTGCCGGCCATCAAGTCGCTGCTGGAGCGCGGCGCAAGCCCTCATGCCTACCAGAACCTATTCCTGACTGGTTACTCGCTGACGCGCTTTCTCTATCCATTGCGGTACATCGCTGGCGACGATCGCCTGAGCCTCGAGGAGAAGCAGGTTCTTACAAGGGCCTTCATAACTGCGGGAGTCGTCGTTCCCAAAGTCATCGATCCGGGTCAGTCGGGCTGGCCCTCGGTTATGTATGAAGCAAAACAATTCAGAGACGAAGACGCTGCCAAGCTTGGTATGAATCTGCCGGCGTCTCGACCGTTTTGCGAACAGCAGGAGAATCCGATCTGCAAACACGCGGGCGCTGACTGGTGTTCCATCATCAACAAAATGCCGAATAAGCTTGCTTTCGAGTACGGTAAGAACTCGAGTTCACCACTCTACGATGTGACCCTGCTGCACCTGCTAAACATTGAAGAGAACAAGGCATATTTTCTGGGCCTCAATCGATACATTACGTATGAATATGTCCTCGTCGAAGTCTCCAAGGACGCGAGCAGTTGGACGATCCTACGCTTCATGTCGCCCGAGTCCGGAATGGGACTCTGCAAGAAGGACGACAACGGCTATCAGCCTGAGTATTGTTGGCGTCGAATTCCAATCCGCCGAGTCGCGGCTACCGATGAAATGCGTTTTGCGGAGTGGGGGCTCTCGTGGCGGCTGACCAGGGAGGACTGTTCTTCGCTCTACCCGAAAGACATCGTGAAAAAATAGTAGGAGCAAGAATTGGCGAGATAAGCGTTGCGACGCTGGGTGATTGTTCAGTCGGCTCATCATCGGTATTCCGATCATTGGAAAAGTAAGAATGAAAGGAATGAATTGTCATCAAAGTCGTTCGCGGCCATAGCCCGACGATCAGATAGAAAAAGCAGTGCGCCGCGCGCTGAGGGATGAAAGCGAGCCGCTGACCAGAGGCGCTGGTGACAAACAGCCTGCTCTTGTGTATCTGGACGACGGAGAACTGCCGAGCGCAGTCCGACCGACCGGAACGTTCACCGTCGAAGGCGACCGCGTGAAAGTGAGCATGAGTCTGAGGCGCGGGAATCAAAAGGTGAGCTTCGAGATCGAAGGCAGCAAAAGCGACGTCGCCGGTCTTTCATCGAAGATCGTCGAAGCGACAGCTAGAGCCATTAGCGACTTCCGCTGAACAAGCATCAGCACGGATTTATTCGATTCGCTATTTTAGAGGTGTGTCCATGAAGTCACGACAGAGTCTGGCACTAGCGACTCTCATTGCCGCGTTCACATTGTGCCCGGGTCAGAACAAACAGGAAGTGTTGCCCTCGCTCACGCCGGGCAACGCATTTGAGAGAGAGTTACGCGGCGATGAAACACACACTTACAGAATCAACCTCAAGGCCGGAGACTTTCTGCACGCCGTCGTAGGGCAGCGGGGCATCGATTTGGTGGTGACTCTGATTGGACCGGATGGGAACAAGCTCATCGAAGCCAACAGCCCCGTGAGCACTCAAGAGGCAGAATGGGTCACTAATGTCGCTTCCGCATCCGGAGAATACAAGATCAACGTCCATGCAGTTGACAAAGCAGCGCCGCTCGGACGGTACGAGATAAGGATAGAAGAACAGCGCCAGTCCGCGCCCAACGATGAGGCTCGACTGTCTGCGCAGAGACTATTCGCTGAAGCAAAGATTCTCTATGACGAGAAGAACCCAGATTCGTACCGAAAGGCAATCGAGAAATACGACCAGGCAGTGGTGTTGTACAGGCAAACACGCAGACGCCAAGAAGAAGCGGTGATCCTCAACTGCGCGGCGAGAGCATCTGCTTTTATCCCTGACTACCAGGCAGCCCTCGATCGTCACCGAAAGGCTCTTTTGATTTATCGCGAGATGAAGGATGTCCACGGTGAAGGGATGACGCTGCACGGGATTGGATATGTGCACTCGGTCATGGGTCGCTATGAAGATGCGATCAGCGACTTCGAGGCGGCACTTGAAGCGCGGCGAAAGGCCGGCTACAGGGCTGGAGAAGGAAACACCCTTAACAATATTGGCCTGGCATGCGCTCGCCTAAGCCGATACCAGAAGGCGATCGAGTATTACGAGCAGGCGCTTCCCATTATGCGCGAAGTGAAGGATCGAGGGGGTGAGGCAACGACGCTCGACGCCCTGGCGTTCAACACCTTCATGACGAACCAGTTCGAGAAGACAATCGCCTGGTCCGAGCTGTCTTTGGCGGCCCAGCGCGAACTAAAGGATCGCGCCGGAGAGGCATCGACGCTCGGAACGCTGGGTTACGCCTACAACAGGCAGAACCAAACCGACGCGTCACTACGCGCATATGAGCAGGCGCTGACGATCCAGCGAGAAATGAAGGATCGCGCAGGCGAGGCAAGCACTCTCAGTGAAATGGGTGAGGTCTACTACCGCAAAGGAGACCGGAACGAGATGGTCCGATGCTACGAACAGGCACTCGCGATCCGGCGCGAGCTCAAGGACCGAGTAGGCGAGGCGACCGCACTGGAGAAGCTGGCAATGCATTACTGGTTGAGCGACGAGTACCTGAAGGCCGTCGGCTGGTACGACCAAGTGCTGCTTATTCGTCGCGAGCTGAAGGACCGCGATGGTGAGGCCAAGGCTCTCGATATGTTGGGCTTCGCTTATCGCAAGCTGCAGCAGACCGACGCGTCAATCCGATGTTACGAGCAGGTGCTGGCGATTAGACGTGAATTGAAGGACCGACCTGGTGAGGCGAGGGCGATTGAAGATATCGCCTTCACTTACTACATGACCGATTTCTACGATAAGGCAATTAGCTCATACGGAGAAGTGCTGGCGATTAACCGCGAGATGAAAGATCGCGCGAGAGAAGCATCGACGCTCCTCTGGCTGGGCAAATCGAGCTACGGTTTGAAACAGTACGAGAAAGCCGTGGACTATTACAACCAGGTGTTGGACATCCGTCGTGAGCTGAAAGACCGCGCGGAGGAGGCAAGCGCGCTCGAACTGCTGGGAAAGACTTGCAGCCACCTCAAACAGCTGCAGAGAGCGTCTGATTACTACCAGCAAGCGCTGGCGATACGGCACGAACTAAAGGACCGGGTCAATGAGGCCCGCATCCTCGAAAGCATGGCCGGCGACTATTCCGACTCAGGCGAACCCGAGAAGGCGATCGGCTATTACGAGCAAGCCATTCCAATCTGGCGTGAGACAAATTACCAGAAAAGTGAGGCTTCCGCGCTCTGGGACATAGCTATGATTTACGAGCGCTTGCACGAAGCTCAAAAAGCCATCAGCTACTACGACCGGGCCCTTGCGATTCGGCGCGAAATCGGCGATCGGCCGGGTGAGGTCCTGACTCTCACCGGGCTCGGGCGTGTCTACTTCTGGACTGACAACGAAAGAGCCAACGCTTACTTCGAGCAGGTTCTGGCGATTCAGCGACAGATCGGGGACCGGATAGGCGAAGTAAGAACGCTCAATCTGTTAGGTATCGTTCAAGCCAAGCTCAGCCATTATGACAAAGAGCTCGGCTACTACGAACAGGCTCTCGGCATAGCTCGGGAACAGAAGGACCGCGCCGGCGAGGGCATTGCGCTGGTCACGCTGGGCCATACTTATTTGAGGCTGAATCACCCTGAGAAAGCGGTTGGCTATTTTGAACAGGCTTTGGCGATCGGGCGAGATCTGAAGGCCTTCGAGGGCACCGCACTGACGGCGGCAGGCATCGGCTACGAAAGGCTGAAGCAGCATGAGAGGGCTCTGGGTTACATCGAGCAGGCGGTGGTGATCGCGCGCAGAGCAAACGACCGCACTGAGGAAGGTCGGGCGCTAGGGTCGGAAGCTCTGATTTACAACAACTTGAACCAGCAAGAAAAGGCGATCAAGTGTATTGAGCAAAGCTTGGCCATAGCACGCGAGACTAAGGACCGCCTGACCGAAGCTACCGCACTCTTCTTCCAAGGCGTCTGGTACCACAATCAAAAGCAGGAGGAAAAAGCAAGCCGCTATTTGGAGCAGGCGCTGGCCATCGCGCGCGAAGTGAAGGTGCGCGAAGTTGAAGCCGCCATACTCACCGGGTTGATGGAGATTTGGGCTGAACGGCGTCAGCCGCGGCTGGCAATAATCTTGGGCAAGCAGTCGATCAATATTATTCAGGAAATCCGTAACGAGATACCTGATTTGGATCAGACGCTCCGGCAAAGCTTTATCCAGGGAAAGAGATCTACCTACCGTTACCTTGCGGATCTGCTGGCTGCGCAGGGCCGGCTTGCGGAAGCCCAGCAAGCGCTTGACCTTCTAAAGGACGATGAGTTTACGAATTTCGTGCTGCGCGACCGCAATGTGTCTACCAACGAGAGCCGAGTTACGTTGACGTCCGCCGAAGCCGAATGGCAGAAGCGGTACACGGAAATCGCGGACCGGTTGACATCCATTGGCGCACGCCGCGGGATACTGCTGGCGAAAGCAGAGCGTAGCGCCGCAGACGAGAAGGAGATGGCCACGCTTGAGGCCGACCTCGAGACGGGCAATCGAGCCTTTCAGGCGTTTCTGAACAGTGTTGAGGCAACCGCGGGACGCGACAAGTCAGCCGGCGATCAGGTGGCAAGAGTGCGCGAGGCCGAGGGCCTAATGGAAACGCTGCACGAACTCGGTTCAGGGACGGTTGCGGTTTACACGATCGTTGGCGACCAAGGATATCGATCGATCCTGATCACACCTGACGTTCAGAAAGGCTACTCCTATCCGATTTCGGCCGCGGAACTGAACAAGAAAATTCTTGCGTTTCGCCAGCTCGTTCGGAATCCCGCGTCCGACCCTCGACCGCTCGCAAAGGAACTGTATGACATTCTTGTAAAGCCCATGGAGAAGGATCTCGACGGCGCCGGGGCGCAGACAATCATGTGGTCGCTGGATGGCGGCTTGCGTTACATTCCGGTTGCCGCGCTGTATGACGGCCAGCGATACCTCGTCGAGCGCTTGCGCAATGTGATATTCACGCCGGCCAGCCAGTCGCGACTCAAGGATTCAGTTTCCCGCGATTGGCGCGGATTAGGTTTAGGCGTGTCGCTCGCACACGAGGGATTTCAAGCGCTGCCGAATGTTCCAACCGAACTGAACGCGATTATTCAGTCCGGTTCAAAAGCGCCGCAGGGGATTCTTCCCGGCACAGTAAAGCTGGACGGCGACTTTACAAGAGAGGGCTTTCGCGCCGAGCTTCGCAAGCATTACACGATCGTTCACGTTGCCAGTCATTTCGATTTTGCGCCGGGCACTGATAGAAACTCGTTCCTGCTGCTGGGCGATGGGGCCAAGCTGACGCTCGAAGAGTTCCGCAGCATGCCCCAGGTGCTGCAAGGCGTCGAGCTGCTTACGTTGTCGGCTTGCGATACGGCTGTCGGAGGCGAGGATGCCGATGGGAAAGAGGTGGAAGGACTTGCCGTTCTAGCGCAGCGCCAGGGCGCCAAGGCGGTAGTCGCCACATTGTGGGCGGTCGCCGACGAGAGTACAGCGCTGCTGATGAAGGAGTTCTACCGGCGGCACGCCTCGGATCCGAATACAACTAAGGGAGAAGCACTGAGGCAGGCCCAATTGGCGCTTCTGACGGGCAAGATCCGAGGCGATGCTTCCGGTGACCGCGCCCCGCGCACCAATCGCGACAGCGGGGCGCCGAAGTTCGTCAAAGATCCCCAGCGGCCGTACGCCCATCCTTATTTCTGGGCGCCGTTTCTTTTGATGGGTAATTGGAAGTGAGTTGGAATGGTAAGGAGCTTGACGATGCCACGAGCCCTTTCAATGCTTGTTTACCCGCTGCTGGCGGTGATGATGCTACTTACCTCGGCGTGGCGAGGTTCTCCACTAGTGACAGCGCGAAGCCAGGCCCAAACCCGGTCTCAGAATGAAGGAAAGGCTGCCGCTGCCAAGCGAGCGTCTGACGAAGCAAGCAGGTTGTCCGACCAGGGCTCAGCGCAATCACTCAAAGCAGCGATTGCCAAGTCGGAGGAAGCGCTTCAGCTCTATCGCGAGATCGGTGATCGCCGCAATGAAGGGAGCACTCTCAACAACATCGGCCACGCCTATCAATTGCTGGGCGATAGGCAGAAAGCGCTGCAACACCACAACCAGGCGCTGTCCATTTTGAGGGCCGTGGGGGACCGCAGCGGTGAAGCCCGCGCGCTCAGCAACATCGGCGGTGTCTACAGCGATCTCGGCGAAATGCAGAAGGCGCTGGAGTACTACAACCAGGCGCTGCCCATTCGCAGGGCGGTGAGTGATCGCAAAGGCGAAGCTGTAACTCTGATGAACATAGGTGAGGTCTACAGCGACCTCGGCGAGAAACAGAAGGCACTGGAGTATTACCGCGAGGCAACTCCGATCCTGCGCGCACTCGGAGATGACAACCTCTCGGCGGGTCTGTTTAGCAGCATTGGCAGTATCTACAGGTCTCTGGGCGCAATGCAGAAAGCATTGGAGTATCACCAACTGGCCCTGACAATTCGCAAGGCCACGGGTGACCGACGTGGTGAGGCTACCACGCTCAACAATATCGGAGCTGTCTACTACTCAGCCGGCGAGCTGCAGAAGGCGCTCGATTATTACACTCAGGCATTGCCGGTTCACAAAGCCCTCGGCGATCGCGCTGGACAAGCCGCAGTGCTCAACAACATCGGTTCCGTTTATTACTCGCTTGGAGAGAAGGACAAGGCGCTGGAGCATTACATCCGCGCGCTGCCAATGCGTAGAGCCGTGGGCGATCGTAGCGGAGAAGCCGATACGCTGCGCAATCTCATGAAATTATGGGAGGTCGAGAACTCTGCGTTAGCGGTATTCTACGGTAAGGAGGCGGTCAACACCTTGCAGGAGCTTCGAGCAAATATCGCAGGACTCGATAAGGAGTTGCAAAAGACGTTTGTGAGGACGAAGGGAATCACGTATCGCGAACTTGCCTACCTGTTGATGGCGCGGGGCCGTCTGCCTGAGGCGCAGCAGGTTCTCAATCTCTTCAAGGACCAGCAATACTTCGACTTCGCTCAGACTAGGGGGAAACCACCCTCGCCCCTGACGCTCACTGCGCGCGAAGCGATGATTGCTGAACGCTACGAACAGACGACCGGGCGCATCGAGGTCGTCGCCCAGCAGATGGATGATGCCGGTCGCAAAGTCGCTAGTCGCCAGCCTAGCGCCGAAGAGACAGCCCAATTGCAGCGACTTCAAGGCCAACTGAAAACCGCCTTAGACGAGTTCGTAGCCCTGCTCAACCAGGCGGCAGCAGCGTTTGCTCAACCAAATCCAGAGAACGTCAAAGCCGGAGAGATTGCCGACACGCGCGAATTGCAGACACCGCTACGCGAATTGGGCAGGCAGACCGGTCAGAAGGCGATTGCCGTTTACACGTTTGTTGGTGACGTCAGATTTTGCGCTCTGGTTGTCACACCAGATAACATCACTATTGCTTCACAGCCGATCGCTGCGTCCTCTCTCAACCAAAAGGCACTGCAACTTTGGGGACTGCTGCAGAGCGACAGGTATGATCCGTCCGCACTCGCGCAGGAATTGTATTCAATAGTCTTCAAACCAATCGAAGCGAATCTGCCAAAAGACACGAATACGATTCTGTGGTCGCTAGATGGCAATCTGCGCTATCTGCCAATGGGGGCCCTGCATGATGGCAAGCAGTATCTCATTGAACGCTACAATTCGGTGGCGTTCACTCGAGCCGATAGCGAGCGGTTGCTGCGCCCAGTTAGTCCGCGATGGACAGGGCTAGGCATGGGCAGTTCCCAGGCGCATACAGTCGAATTACTGGGTGACAAAATTACTTTCAATGCCCTGCCCGGTGTTACTGAAGAGTTGCGCGTACTTTTCCGCCAGAAGGGATCGTCAAGCGGCGTACTCGATGGTGAAGTTTTGCCCGACGCCAGTTTCACGAAGACAACAATGCTGAATGCTTTGAAGCAGAAGCGACCTCTCGTTCATATCTCCAGTCATTTCAGCTTTCGACCTGGAGATGAAACGCGTTCGTTTTTGTTGCTTGGCGACGGAACCGCGATGACCCTTGAGGAGATGAAACAATATATCGATCTTTTTGCTGGAGTAGAGCTGCTGACGCTTTCCGCTTGCAACACCGCTGCACAACAGCCAGGCGCAAACGGACGCGAGATCGACGGTTTTGCCGAACTGGCCCAACGGCTCGGGGCCGGTTCGGTGATGGCAACTCTTTGGCCGGTAGCCGACAACAGCACTCCGTGGCTGATGCGTGAGTTCTATCAAACACGCCAGAACGGCAATGGGCTGACCAAAGCTGAAGCCTTTCGCCGGGCGCAGCTTGCATTGCTTAGCGGTACCGCGCAGACAAAGCCTCTGCCTGAGGGACAGAAAGGGCAATCCTCACCGGTGCAGATCGTGATCACGCCAAACGACAGCAAACGCGATAACGCCAGCACTCGAGCGGCTGTTGTGCACGTGTCGGAGAAAGACGCACACGCCTTCAAACGAGATGACAAGAAGCCTTTCGCCCATCCTTATTACTGGGCGCCCTTCATACTAATTGGTAACTCCCAATAAGAATGAAGAGTGCCTGTAATAGCATCACACCTGCTTTGAGACTTGCCTTGATGCTTCAAGAGCGTCGAGAGGAGAAAGCAGGACTATCATCAGCCACAGCGGAATAGCCATCGCAGCAGCAACTGCTCTCTTTGCTGCCCGGCTCTTGATTCTCGAGGTCGCGTTAGTCAGCTCGCTTGTCACCAATGAATTCAAGACCGAACCGGAGATCGAACGATAGCCGCTCAACGAGGACGCATTGATCTCGTTTTGAGGCGCAAGGATCCTCGTATTCGGGATCAGGTTCGAGATGCCGCCGTTCCGCTCCGCGAACATCCCCCAATAGCCCTGCCTTGCGCCACACAGCCGGCAGAACCTATTCGTCGAGAGAAGCTTTATCCCGCACGCGCGGCAGATCTTCAAATCCAGGGTCATCGCTTGTGTGTTGTAGTTCATAAGTCATCCTGCCTCCACCGAGTTGTGTTGAAGTCGAGAAAACGTTACAAGCACCCAAGAATGAACCGCGTAACATCCCGGCGCGTCGCGTTAAGAAAGAGAGCACCGGGTCCTTGAGTTAGAACCCGGTCAGTGATGAAATGCAGGTCGCCAAAAAAGGCCGTGCGATTTGATTTTCCAGATTAGTCGAGAAGAGAATATCCGAAGCCGGATTGATTTCGCTCTCGGTTGTTCGTTAGTTGACCAGTTGAGGCAACGAGGCCCTTCGCAGTCTCTGGCGTAAATCGTCGTGCGGTTCAAGCACCGAGCACCGGCTGGCGATGCCATCAGGGAGAAGACAATGGCAGATAAATCAGCATTTAAGAAGGATTGGGTGCTGACCGGACCGGCGCTCGAAATGCTGCTTGCTGCGCTGGACGCCGCGGGTGTGGGATATCTGGAGATGCGAAACCGGGTCGCGAAGTTCTTCGCCTACAATCGGGTCGCGGACCCTGATGAATTGATTGACATCACCTTCGATCGGGCGGCTCGCCGGATAGCGGAGGGCGAAGAAGTTCGCAACCCGGTCAGCTATATCACTGGCATCGCTCGCTTTGTACTCAAGGAGAAATGGAGCGGTCCTAATGTCAATCAGATCGACGACCAGGAGCTTCCCGACGTGATGATTGACCGGAGAAAAGAAGACGAAAACAAAAGAATAGCCCTCGACCGACGGTTGGACTGCCTGGAGGGCTGCGTCGCTACACTGACGTCGGCCGAACGAGAACGCATCACCGACTATTACTATGATGAGAAGCGAGCGAAAATCAACCGGCGCAAGCAAATGGCTGAGGAACTCGGAGTCAGCCTGGTCAATCTACGGGTGCGGATGCATCGCACGCGCAGGGATCTCGAGAAATGTGTGGAGAATTGCTTAGGGCAGACCGTTGGGGAATGAAATAGTTTCTCATTTTTCCCACAACAAGATGGGGCCTGCCTCGGAGGTTTATTTATGCGCGTACTTGAACAAGAGAAGCGGTTCCAGCGGTATATTCTTAATGATCTTCCTGAAAACGAACGCACTGAAATTGAGGACAGCTACATGGCGGATGGCGAATTCTTTGATCTTGTGCAGATTGCCGAAGACGAACTGGTGGATGACTATGTGCGGGGCCGGATGGCTTCGCGTGACCGCTCGCTGTTTGAAAAGAACTACCTGTGCGTACAGGACCATCGGCAGCGGGTTGAAACTGCTCGGGCTTTGCTTGCTATCGCCGATGCGAGGGCTGCCGAGCGCCCTGCGGTCAACGCGACGCCCTGGCAGCGCCTTCAGTTGGCGCTGCGCTTTGATTCCCCAGGTATCCGCTGGGCATTAGCCGCGGGATTCATGCTGGCCGTGTTAGGTGGACCCGTAATGGTTTTGCGGATCAATCGGTTGAGCGCGGAGTTGGACTCGGTGCGCGGCGAACAGCGGGCTTTACAACAACGCGAGCAGGGGCTTCGCGACGAACTGGCACTGCAGAAAGATAAGGACGAATCCTTGAGCGATGACCTCACCCAGGAGAAACGCGAGCGAGGCCGGCTGGAGGAAGACATTGCAAAGCTGAGGGAGGCACAATCGCCGCAGCCGCCGGTAGTCTTCTCTCTTGGATCAAGCAACACCGGTCATTTTCCTGGCCAGCCTGAAACACTGGAGGTTCCCAGAGGCGCCGAGACCGTTCGCCTACAAATGCCATTGTTCGAAGATACTTTTCAGGACTATCTGATTACGGTCAAAGACACGCAAGGAAAGGAAGTGTTGCAGAGATCGCTGCAGAGTACCAAGACCACCAGGGGCAGCGTCGTATCGTTACGCTTACCTACTCGGCAGCTGAACGCAGCGACCTACCACCTGACGCTCAGCGGTACGCACGACAAGAAGACGTTTGAGGAACTGACTTCTTACGATTTGAGAATCGTCAAGAAGTAATAGAAACGCATCGCTGGACCCCGCACCTCAGCGGGTGCTATGTCGGTTATCCCGGTTCGTAAAGCACAAATTGCCCGGCGCATCCGATAAGGAAAGCGCCGAGCTGATCATTTAAGACGTCTTGGGGTTGAGCTTCCCTAGAATCCCCGAGAAATGGAGAAGTAGATTAAGTTTCGCTCGTGGCTATGTCCAATTTCTACGCGACCGGCAAGGGACTTGGAGTATCTATATTGAAAGCCGCCCCCAACGCTCGCTCGGTAGTTCCGTGAGCTGAAGTCCTGATTAGCCAGGACCGCCGGATTTGTTTGGGACCGATTGTCGCCCCACACCTCCCCGGCGTCTCCAAACGCAAAGACATCAAGCCCCCGATCCTCCCGCTGAGTCCACAGAGTCTGCCTCAACTCGGCGGATGCAAGCGCCACGTTGTTGCCGCGAAACCGATAATCACGGAAGCCACGAACGTACATCCGCCCTCCAAGGTACGACAGGTCGTAGAAGGGAATCTGGCCGCTGCCTCGAGGGTCCTTAAGGAGAGCAAAGCCCCTCACCGCCAGCGAGGTTTTGTTGCCGCCGAGCGGGACGTAACCGCGTGCGTCTAACTCGGTCTCCAGCCAGTCATAGTTAGAGAAGTCACCGTTGTGCTCGAGCCCGTCAGCGTAACCTAAGCGCCCGTAGAAGTACGCTCCCCTCGTCAATCCAACTGCGTTGTCACGCAGATCGTATTGCGCAAAGCCTCCGTACGAGAGGATCTTGGTGTTCATCTTCAGACCGGGAGCCCACGCCGTTATCGGGACGACATTTGGATCCCCAGAGAAAAGCTGATCGATCGGGATGTCCCTGGTTCGTTGCCCCCTCTGCGTGCCAGAATTGGCCACGCTGACGTAGCCGCCCAGCACCAGGTGAACGCCGAAGTTGTGATAGAGCGAAGCGTTGTAGCTCCTCTGCTCGATGTCGTAGTTTGTCAGCGATGTGTTGGGAATGAGCGGGCCAATTCCGAAGAAGTTATCCTTAGTCCGCCGCAGGTAATCAAACCAAATATCCGCGTGCGTGTTCTCGCTGAAGATTTTCGGGAAGTAAGCCTCGCCCTCGAACCGGCGATACAGCTTCGGAGAGGTAAGGAGCGTTGCGCGAAACTCAACCCCCTGAATTTTGTCGGCAGTCGTCAATTGAAGGCCCAATCCGATGCTCGCCCCTTGTTCGAACCCTCCGAAGACGCCCTTTACATACTTCGTGCCGAGATCGATCGTGGTCCAACTCTCGCGGAACGGGGCGTATCGGTTGAATGTTTTGACCCGGTCAGCGAGCGAGGTTTGGGTTTGCGGGTTGCCCGCCGGAGCGGTTGCCTGCGGCGGAGCGGATTCCGTCGGGGTACTGGCTTCTGCTGAAGACGAACGCTGGTCGGCCGCAGCTAGAGCCTTCGACTCCTGTGCCGCTGCGCTTGAGCTTACGCTTTGCGCCCGGCATGGCTGGGGCGCCCCAACATATGCCCCAAGGACCACAAGAACGACAGTTCGCGCGAAAGCACTCGATTTCGGCAATCTGAACATAAATATCTCTCCCCTTAAAACGAAAAGTTTAACTTGCTTAGCCAAGACAGCGCTAAGTCGAAACGTACGTCTCTAAGCAACAATCGTCCACTCTGTTCGATTGTGCGCGCAGTTCTCGTTCGTTGACAAGCAATAGCTTTGTAGATTATCACAGCGCAACTCTCCCAGACCATGGTCCCGATCGATGGCCACCCTAACACGCTTAGGACTTTCACCTCCAAGTGAGTGCGCCCTGCCGGGCGCACACAAAAAAGAGGGCCACAATTAAGTGGCCCTCGCTTCGGTTAGCAAGCCGGGTGAGCAGGTCTCCCTCCTCACCCCCTCGCCTCGCTTCCTTATCTCTCCTCTACTGCGCCGGACATCGCTCCGTGCAGTTGAACGGCTGCGACGGCGCTCCGTTCGGTCCTGGATTCGTGATTATCACGTTCCCTGGTAACCCGTTGCACACCTTCTTTATCAGCCTCAGCTTCGTCGGGTTTGTCGTCCCGGGCGCCACCTCTACTACCTTGATCTTCTTCGGTGTCACCCCTCCCACCGTCGCTGTTGCTCCATCCTTGATGTTCGTCCCCGTTACATCCAGGAAGAACGTCCCATTGTCTTGTCGGTCTAGATGGCAACCCGTCACCACCGCAATGTCTGGCGTTCCCCCTGGATTCGGATTCGCTGCCGCGTTGCACGTGAACGTCACTTGCACTCCCAGCTCGTTCCCCAACGGACACCCCGCCGGCGCTCCAGCCACCGCTGTCGTTAGGTTCCGACTCGTCCCGTTCGGCCCGCTCACAAACACCAGGAACGTCTTCCCTGCATTCGCGCTCGTGAAGTTGAACGTCGCATCGATCAGGTTCGCGTTCACTATAAAGAACACCTGCGCATCGATTCGCGTCGCCGGGTTCGCTCGATCTATCGCAAACACCGACGTCACGTTTGGCACTCCATTGATGATGAAGCACGCTCCCGAGATCAATTCGTCTTGCAGCACTCCACACGCCCCGGTCGCCGGCGTCACCGAGACCACCACCGGCGCCCTCAGTCCGAGGTCGATCACGCACGTCGTCGTCCGCGTGAATCCACCTGTCGTAAGCAAGTTGAAGATGTTGTTGTCGCCGTTGGTGAACCTTTCCGTTGTCGTCAACGTCGCAAATCCTCCGCAGCAAGCCAATGGGAACCCCGTCCCTGGTGCGTTGGCTAGCGGAGCCACTACTCCGGTCACCAAGTTGCAGTTCTTCGGGGTCACGTTCGTCAACACAATTGCTAGGTCCGGTACCCCGTCCCCGTTTGTGTCGCAATTGACCGCCTCCGACGTTGTTACTGTCTTCCCAGGTCTTAGCAGCGGTATCCCGGTCTCCGACGAGAAGCCCTGGCAAATAGTCGTCACCTCGTTCGGGAAGAAACCGCACCCTAGCACGTCCAGCTGCACCGCGCACAGCGCGTTGATTATTCCCGCGGTCGGCGATGCTACCTTGACTCCTGCACCGTTCGGCGTTGCTGCTGCCGCGGTCCCAACTGCCGGTTGGCCCGGCGCCACCACGATCGGTGCCGTTATCGCTTGTCCTGGCTCCTGGGGTATTACCAGTAAGCAGGTCGGATTTGGCGGTAGCTGACACGTTGTCCCGTAGAAGCACACATGCCCTCTGTTGAAGTCTCTCTGTCGCGTCGACGTGCACAGCGCCGGATCGTTTCCTTCAAACCTCAAATCGAAGTCCGGCGTCGAGAATGTTACCTCGCCTCCTGATCCGATCGACCCCCCTCTCCCTTCGTTAAACAACTCGAATATCGTCGGCTCCGTCCCTTCCCCAATACAACAGTTGCACCCTACAGCCGCTACCTGTCCATCCAGTACTCCAAATCCTGTATCCGCTGCTGCCGACACCACCGACAGGTTTGTCTCGCACAATCCCGGCGGGTTCAGCCCATTCTGTCTCCCGATCGAGAACCCTGCTATCACCGGATTGCTGCTTGTTCCAAGCAAGTCCATTCGGCAGTACTCAAACGCGAAAATCCCGGTTCCGTCCCTTCTCGGCGGGCACCCAACAATCACTCCGGTGTTCGGCTCTTTCGTGAATCGGTTGGCCGTTGCTCCTTCCAGCAGATCGAACGGCACCGCGTTGTTGCCGATCGGATTGGCCGGATTCAACGGCTGACTTGCGTTCTCGTCAATCCCGGTTCCGTCGTCGAACAACGTGATCGAGAACGTGTTACTTGAATTACAAGCCTCGTTCCCAAATTCCGGCACATTGATCGACCGTAGCTTGAATGAATTCACACCTGCGAATCCCAGCGCCTGGACCGGGAAGGTATTGAGGAACCCATTCTGGCGGCTTCCAGGATTCAGATCAGCCCACGCCGGCGCTATCTTGGGCAGCCCGCTTCGGAACGCGACCACATCCGCTATATTCGAGAGGTCCCCCGATCCAAACGTGACGTTCCCGTTCGAGTTCCAGAACACCCCATTCCATACCCCGTTGCCAGTTCCGCAGGCCGCGCCCACCTGGGTCACGTCTCCAAGCGGATTCGCAAACAGGAACTCGAACCCTCCTGATAGCGGTCCGGTGACCACCGGACTCCCCGCTCCATTGTCATCGTCACCGGTGAACGGAAACACCTGATCGTCTCCACCTGCTACCTGATGACACGGATCGAGCATCTCAAACACTATCGGCGCTCCCCCCGTGTTACCAGTTATCACGCCCGGACCGGTAGCCGTATGCGTTGTGTCGTCATCGCCCAGCGTCCGATCCGTCGTCCCCAAAGTCACAAAATTGCCCGCGCTGTCTTTACCGATCGGTACGAGTGGCGCCAACCGGTTCGTGTACCGCAGGAACCCTCGCGCCAGACCTGCAATCCCGGTCGGCGTCTGGGTTACCGCATCCAGAGGCGCCTGCCAATAGATGTGGTCCGTCCTCGTGTCTAAACCATCTCCCGTGTTCCCAACGTTTGGCGGATTGGGCAAAGTACCAGCCCCTCGAAGATCGGTAAAGTCCCCCCTCCGATCTGCCGGGCACTTATCTTCGAAGCACAGGATTTCCCCCAATCGTGGCGACGGATTCGTTGAGATCCCCGCCGGCGTTCCTCCCGACACCACATACACTGTGGCGTTCTCGTCCACCGTGATCCCATTGTGGATTGTCGGGTCCACCTGAAAATCCACCTTCTGGGTCGTTGTAGATGTCCCAGTCACGCTTGACAACGGCGCCACCGACGTCCGAATATCCGGTCCCGTACCCAAAACGAATACTCGGAAGTTGTTGACTCCCGGTGTTAAGGTCGGCGTGCTCGAAGGCGACGCAGGTGGTACCGCCAAAGGTATCCCCGCCTGGCTTGGGTCCGCAAACCCGTCCGCGATTGGCAGACCAACTCCCTGTACAAAGGCCCCGGTCACCGGATTCTGCGGCAGCGAGCAAAATGCAGTCGCCCCCGCGCAGTCTGCAAAGCTGATCACCATCGATGGCGTCCCCGAAGGAAACGCTGTAGTGTTTGCGGCGAAGAACCCTTCCGTTATATCTGTCGGCAGTGTCAATCCACTCGTGTTTGACTTGGCGACCGCCGCGTATAACACGTTGCAGTTCCCACTCGAGAGCGCCTCAATGTCCCCAAACAACCCCGATGTCCCCGAGTAGTTGGTCGCCCTGTTTACCTGATTGGCCGGCCCGCTCGCCGTTCCATATGCCCCGTTGGTTGGATTCAGAGTGGCCAACGTAAAGAAACCGTTTGTCGCCAGCGAGCGATCCTGGAACCCAGCTACCACCCCAGGAACTCCTGGCACATCCGTGCCGGTGATCTTCACGATATTCCCGCCGGTGAACTGAACCAGGTCGACCTGCTGGAAGTAGATGCTTCCGTCATCGTCACAAGCGACCCCGGCGACGTTGTCGAACACCGAGAACGCCACTCCAAACGCTCCGCCTACCTGCACCGGAAAGCCAGTGTTTGAGAGAATGCCGGGTGGAGCCGCCGCTGCCGAAATAATGTCGGCTATTGGGAACGCCAGCACCCCGCTGCGAATCAGCGTCCCGTTTGCAAGCAGCCGAAACCCGCTCTCCGTGTCCGTAAACGACACATAGAGGATTTCTCCGGTCAATCCGTTGAACGACGAAAATGCGCCGTTGACTCTGGCAAACGATCCAAGGTCGGCAACCGGGTTTACTGCAAGTCCTGTTATCACTACCTGATCGTCGCTATTCAGGGTCCCGAATGCATTCAATACCGTCGGGAGATTAATCTGCAACACTTGGGGCGTTGGCATCGCTTGAGTCAAGTTCGTCGTGGCACTGACGTACAGGTTCCCAATCGAATCACCGTAGTAAAAGATGTCCTCGGCGAATCCATTGGCGATCGTGTGCTCGCTGATTGCCGCTCGCGTCAGGCTCTGATCTATTTCCGTTTCTATCGATGAAAAGTCGTCCACCTTTCCCGAGTGGTCTGCCGCGCAGTCTTCTCGCCCGTCCCAATCTCCCAGCGTGAGCACCTCCGAGAACTGGGTGTCTCGTCCTCCCTCTGTCGTGATTAGCGCCGCAGATAGCGCTGACCCCGCGCACATGTTTACCGGCTCGCCCGATTGTATCGATACATCCTCCCCTCCACCTTTCGAGCCTTTCGCTATTCGCTTCTCTAGCATCTTTGCGATCTTTTTCCCGTACTGCTCCGAATCAACAAACCCCTCCGGCTTGTCGATCCCTAGCCTGTGCTTTACTTCCGGGTCCATTGCCCCAACCTCTCGATCTCGCTCCCTCTGCGCTTCCTGTTTCACTGCTGGCATGCTTGTGGTCGACATCAAAGATGTCGCCCCTCGTTCAAATCCCTTATTGCTTATTCGATCGGCCGTCCTCCCACCAGCCCGAGCCGCAACTCCCACCAGCGGTATCGTAAGCGATATTACCGCCACTGCTAAAACCGCCACCAATGCCATTCTCTTTACGTTCATCTCTTTCTCCTCCAAGATTTTTCGCCTTCCCGTGTCAAATCGACTTGTTTCCCTGTTACGACTCAGGACTGCCATCGCTTGCTTTTACCAAACCGCTTAACTCCGGAGACTCTCCTCCGACACCGTTACTCGCCGAGCCCCCTATTCCTTTGTAACTTAGTATGCAAACCGGCGGTCATTAGGCGGCGATTGGTCTCTCCGACGTTCTTCGCTTCCAGTCCCTCTGAGATCAGTATTGTTTGCCTTCGACACTACTGCGCTTGTGCCTAAGTGCTGGGGTAGAATTGAAACACCGCTTAAACCTGCTCAATGAAAACCGTATAATATGTCCTATACCCATCCATTAGCAACATGTTTTTTCAGACTACAGCCTTTTCAACAACCCTCTGAACAGAGATATCTTACACCGACAAACCTCTGCCTTCTTAATGCCCCCTGCACTCGTCGTGCCAGTTTACCGCATTCCTTTAATTACAATCCGCTCTTATTCCGTAACCCCCCTTATTATCAAGAGAAAACATATAACTCTTTCTTGAAAATCTTGCCTCGTCCCCTTCCTGGGTCCATCCAGGCGGATACAATGTTTCCGATTCGTTGCTATTCTTTATCCATATGTTATGGCCGATGGGTTCCACACTCTGGAGATACACCTTCGTTCGTCACCTAAGTGCGAACGTCAGCCAACTACGACTGACAACAGCCTGCGTTTTGCCTGCGGCGCCCTGCCGGACGCACATAAAAAAGAGGGCCACAATTAAGTGGCCCTCGCTTCGGTTAGCAAGCCGGGTGAGC
>CAZOOE010000019.1:10445-27875 GCA_964581275.1 uncultured Clostridia bacterium | reverse complement strand
ATCTTCCATGCTCGATCGTCCATCCTCAATCTTCCATCCTCAATCTTCCATCCTCAATCTTCCATCCTCAATCTTCCATCCTCGATCGTCGCTAGATCAGTCCGCCGCTTCGCTTGCAGCCCAGGCCGGTTCAATCGTCCGGTCGATGATCAGTTTCGCGATGCGCTCGCGATGATAAATTGGATCGCCGAACATCAGTTCCGACGCCTTGGATCGTTTGTAATAAAAGTGCACGTTTTCGTCCCAGGTGAAGCCGATTCCACCGTGCACTTGAACAGCCAGGTTACCGACCTCGCGGTATCCATCGCTCGCATAGGCCTTGGCCATCGAAACCGCCAGCGGAGCCTGTTCCGGGTCATTGCCCATCATCCACGCAGCATAGTAGATGGCCGACCTCGCGCTTTCGGTCATCAGCAACATATTGGCGCAGTGATGCTGGACCGCCTGGAACTGGCCTATCGGCTTCCCAAATTGTTTACGGGTCTTGGCGTATTCGACCGATGCTTCGAGGAGCAACTGCATTCCGCCCACCATCTCTGCTGAGAGCGCCAGCGTCGCAACGTCGAGTGCATGCCTGAGTGCCGCCCTCGCTTTCGCAGAGTCAACAACAACATCTTCGGTGTTGATTACAGCGTCGTGAAAACTCACCGCGGAGAGCGAGCGGGTGATGTCGATGCCGGGCATCGGTTTGATGCTCACGCCAGGCGTCTTTGCGTCTACAAATGCGAGCACCAGGCCCGAGCCCACGCGTGCCACTGTGACTATGCAGTCGGCCACGGAAGCATCGCTCACGAACAGCTTCGTGCCGCTCAGCTTGAAGCCGCCCTCAATCGGAGTCGCCGCCATCGTAACCGCGTCGGGATCCCAATTTGCGCTTTCTTCCAGCAGCGCGAGAGTCGCCTTCGCTTGACCCTCGCAGATCGCTTGAAGCCGCGTCGCGCGATACGCGGGTGAGCACGCCTTCTCAATCAAAGATCCGGCGAGCGCCACGGTCGAAAGAAATGCACCGGGCACAAGCGCGCGGCCCATCTCTTCGAATGCAACCGCCATCTCGACCATCCCCAATCCGAGGCCGCCGTCTTCCTCGGAGAAGATCAATCCAGTCCAGCCCTGCTCGACCAGCTTGCTCCAGAGCGCGTCTGAGTAGGGCTCGTTCTTCTCGATCATCTCGCGCACGAGCGTGGGCGGGCATTCCTGTGCGAAGAGCTCGCGCGCGGAGCGCTGAAACAGTCTCTGAGTTTCGTTCAGTTCGAATTCCATTTCGTCTCCTGGTGTTCTTGGTGCCCTTGCGTCTTTGCGAGAACCGGGTGAACGCAAAGCCGTGAAGTCGGAAAGAGTCAATAGCTCTTCGGCAGACCCAGCACAAAGTGACCGATAATGTTGCGCTGTATCTCAGACGTCCCGGCTTCAATGGTGTTGCCTCGGGACCGGAGATAAGCGTGGGCCCATTGCCCGTGATCGATCGCGTAGTCGCTCTCTTTAGTCAACTGACCGTACGGCCCGAGCATTTCCATAGCCACTTGTTGCATGCGCTGGTTCATCTCGCTCCAGAATATCTTTTGGATCGAGCCCTCCGGTCCGGGGACGCCTGATTTGGCCATCCTTGTCGTCGTACGCAGTTGATTCAGGCGGAAAATCTCAATCTCGGTACAAATCTGCGCTAGCTTTTGGCGAACGATCGGATCTTCGCTCGCGGGCCGCCCGTTGCGAGGAATCTTACGGGACAACTCGATCAGTCTCTCGATCTGCCGCTTGAAGGTGATCTGAAGGCTCGCTCCCAGCGTTCCGCGCTCAAACATCAGCGTGGCAATCGCGATTTCCCATCCGCCGTTGACCTTGCCCACCACGTTTTCCAGCGGCACGGACACGTTCTGAAATGAGACCTCGTTGAATTCGGAGTCGCCGGTCATCTGTTTTAACGGCCTGATGGTGATTCCGGGACTGTGCATGTCGATGAGCAGATAGGTCAACCCTTTGTGCTTGGGCACATCCGGATCTGTGCGCACGACCGCAAAGCACCAATCAGCGAAATGTCCGTAGCTCGTCCAAGTCTTCTGGCCGTTGACGATGAAGTGATCGCCGTCAAGGACTGCCTCTGATCTGAGCGCCGCGAGATCGGACCCGGCGTTTGGTTCGGAATAGCCCTGGCACCAGATCTCATCGGCGCTGAGGATTTGCGCAAGGAAGCGTTTCTTCTGAGCCTCGTTTCCGTAGGCTATAAGCGTCGGGCCCAGGAGCGACACACCAAGAACATTGATCAGGGGAGGCGCTGCGGCGCGGGCCATCTCTTCGATAAAGATGGTTTGCTGAATCAGGGTAGCGCCCCGGCCGCCATATTCTTTGGGCCAGTGAATGCCGACCCATCCCGCTTCGTACATCTTTTTCTGCCAGGCGCGCAAAAACTCGAAGCGCTGCCTAGAGTCTTCATCGTGAAAACCGGACGGGTCCCAGCTTTCAGGGATGTTGGAATGGAGCCAGACTCGGAACTCATCTCGAAATTGCTGCTCCGCTGGCGTGGAATTGAGATCCATGATTTGTCCTCATTGCGATTTTTTTGAAAAGGCCATTCAGGCTTTGTCCCGAATGCGGTCGCACATTATATCGTGTCCGCCGCGATGTACCAACCGACCGACTCCAACCGTCAAGGTTTGAGGCGCTTTTTGGAAGGTCACTCAAGATTGTGATAGATTCAGCGGACGAACAAGAACCTGGGAGCGCAGGCATCTGTGCTTGCCCGCGGTCGAGAGGCAGGCCGGGGATGCCTGTGCTCCCAGATCTTTCGAGTATGAAAGGAAGACGGACTATGATCAGATTTACAACAGCGCTTATGCTGCTTTCGCTCTCATTCTTTGGTTGCAGCCGCTCGTCGCAGTCAAATCAGAACGCATCAGCAACTAAGTCTCAGTCTGGCCCAGCTCCCGAAGAGGCTAAAGACACTGATGGAAATACGCCTCTCCTGCGTGCGGTAAACGCCGGCGACACGAGCGAATTGCGCCGGTTGGTTGAAGGTGGAGCCGACGTGAATGGAGCCAGTAGTTCAGGGGTCACACCGCTAATGAACGCCGCGGGGATGGGTAACAGGGAAGCCGTCGAGTACCTGATACAGAAAGGCGCGGATGTGAACCACCGCACCGCAGGGAACTACACGCCACTGATGACCGCGGCTCTTGTTGGGCAGCTTGAGATAGTCAAGATCCTTCTCGCGGCCGGCGCGGATCCAACCGTGAAGGACGCGGGTGGTAGAACAGCTCTTGCCTACGCCGAGGAAAAGGAACGCAAGGACATCATTGAACTACTGAAGCCGCAGACGCCTTCTTCGGCTAAAGCAAAGTAATGACTTGCGGTAAGGACAACCTCCGTACCGCGGACGTCTAGCGGGGGCGTCGCCTCCGCTAGACGCTGCAATGGAACCGCTGGCTGCTTGCTCGCGGGCTGATTAATCTTGAAAGGCTATACGCGGAGCCTTATATTAATCGCGTGCGTTTCCCCCGGTGGCCGCTTTCAGAAGTAAAATCGGCTTCCAGAGCCCACTCTTTTCAAAAGCTCCCCGACATTGATTGAATTCCCGGAGCATCATGAAACGAAGGGTCATCTCAATCATACCGCTGCTGCTACTGGTGGGAGCAACGACCGCGCAGAGCAAACCCGGTTCACCTACCGATACCGTTATCACCTTCTATCGCGCGCTCAAAGAAAAGCGCTATGTTGAGGGCTTTCGGCATTCCGTCTATCGCAGCGCGGTGGAAGGGCTCACACAAGCCGAGCTTCAGGATCTCGAACCGGACTTCGGGCGGACGTTCTCGGCAATACCGGACAAGATTGAGCCAAGCGGCGAGAAGACAACCGGCGAGACAGCGATGGTGTCGTTGAAGTTCGGAGGCGCGGAAGAGCCTCAGCAGGTAACACTGGTAAAGGCCGGGGGTGAATGGCTGGTCGGCGACAAGGAGACGCTCACGCTTGTGAACTCACAAGGCCGGACTTTTTTCTTCAATGCTCGAATGTTAGTAAACGAGGGCGAGGCGTATGAAATGTTGCAACGAATCATTGGCGCCGAGATAATCTACTCGCGGAAGTTCGAAGGCAAGAACGCGTCGCTTCAGGAATTGATAAGACTCGGAGGCGTCCCCAAGGACATCGAAGATGGAGAGGCGAGCGGTTACCGATTCACGTTGATCGTGAGCGCGGATCAGAAGTCGTTCTTTGCGACGGCGTTGCCAACTTCTTACGGCAAGACCGGCAAGGTCTCCTTCTACGGGGACTTCAACGGAGTTCGCGGCGACGATTTGAAGGGGCAACCGGCTACGGTGAAGGCGCCTATTTACGCGCCTAGGTAAATGCGCGACAAAGACGACAGGTCGGCGGGAAGAGCCTAATCGATTACCGTCCGACTACTTCTTGAGTGCCACAATTGTCGCGCCAGCGCCGCCTTCGTTGGACGGTGCAGTATTGAATCGCTCTACATGAGTGTGACCGGTGAGGAGCTGCGCGATCGCCCTGCGAAGCGCACCCTTGCCGTGCCCGTGAACTATTCGTACCGTTTCCGCGCCGGCCATATACGCTTCGTCCAGGAACTTGTCGACGCGATCGGTGGTTTGATCGACAGTTGCGCCGATCACGTTGATCTCGGGAGTGAAACTCTCATCGATGCTTACATCCGCGCTGACCCCACGCGGCAGCGCGGCAACTTGCTTCGATGTGTGGGCGGCGGCAGCTTTCACGAGTCGAATCTCATCACGCTTAGCTCGAAACCGCAGCGAGCCAACGAGCACCGTGTACTCGGTATCGTTCACCGATTCAACCGTGCCTTCCTGGCCCAATGTCGTTATTCTCACTCGGTCGCGTTCGCGGATCTCTGATGCCTCAAACGGAATCTCAAGGGCAGACTGCGCAGGAGCGCTGACTGTGACGGCAGCCGCCGGGACTGGCGCGGACTCGACCTGCTTGCGCAGGCGCACGCCGGCCGATCGCCGAAGCTCGGCGCCGCGCGCTTCCGTTTCCTTCTTAAGCCGGGCGGCGGTGACGCGATCGTTGATCGTTCTCAACAAGCGGTCGCTTTCAGCGCCGAAGTCGCGGATTACCTGCGCTAGCTGACTCTCGAATGTCCGCTGGCGTTGCGTCTCTCGCTGAATGAATTCGAGATCGAGCCGCGAGTACTTGTCTGCTGTCGCCTGGCGTTCCTCTTCAAGCGCTGTTCTCAAGCTCTCTTGCTCATCGACAAGCTTCTTGAGTTGCTTCAAGTAATCGCTTGTCTTAGCGTGAGCCGGGTCGAGCAATGTGTTTGCCTGACCGATGATCTCGGTCGGCAGATTCATTCGGCGCGCGATCTCGAGACCGGAGGAGGCGCCGGCAACTCCAACGATCAATCGATAAGTCGGCCTCAGCGTCGCTTCATCGAACTCAACCGAAGCGTTCAGCACTCCGTCAGCTTGCGAGGCCCAGGTCTTTAGCGGGTTGTAATGAGTGGTCGCGACGGTAGTGGCTCGCGCGCGGTGAAAGAAATCCACTATTGCAACACCGAGCGCAGCGCCTTCGTCGGGATCGGTTCCGGTCCCAACCTCATCAAGAAGAATCAACGCCGGAGGCGACACGCGCTCAGCCATCTCGGCGATGTTGCGCATGTGCGCCGTGAAGGTCGACAAGTTCGCGGCGATCGATTGTTGATCGCCGATGTCGGCGAGCACCTGCCGGAAGACCGGAAGGTGTGCTCGAGTCGCAGGAACGTGCAATCCACTCTGCGCCATAAGCGCGATTAGTCCCACAGTCTTCACGACCACGGTCTTGCCGCCGGCGTTTGGGCCGCTAATCACGATCGTTTGGTGAGCTTCATCCATTTCGAGCGAGATCGGAACGGCGCGGCCACCGGCGCGCCTGAGAGAGTGCTCGAGCATCAAATGACGCGCATCTTCGAGCAGAAGGGCGCGCCCTTGGATCATCGTAGGACGGGTGCAGTTGAATTCAGCCGAGAGCCGGGCCTTCGAGTGTGTGAAGTCGACGTCCGCGAGCGCGTCGGCTACCGCGGCGATACCGCTGAGGTTCGCCCTGAATGCCTCGGTGATTTCGAGAAGAATTCGGACAATCTCTATCTCTTCCTCTTCGCGCAGCCGAACCAGCTCGTTGTTTTGATCGATGATCGTAAGCGGTTCGACGAAGGTCGTCTGGCCGCTGGACGAGAGCCCGTGCATAACGCCAGGCACCTGGCCGCGCGAGTCAGTGCGCACCGGAATCACGAAGCGTCCATTGCGGACGGTGACAATGTCTTCCTGGATTGCCGAGGGCGCTCGCTCGTGCATCAGTGATTCAAGATTGCGATAGATTCGATTCCGGCGCTCGTTGATCTCGCGGCGTATTCGGCGCAGAACGGGGCTGGCGCTGTCATCGATTTCGCCCGTCGGCAGGATCTTGCCGCTGATCGATGCAAGCATGCGCCGCAGATCTGGGACGCGGGCAGCGATTGCGAAGAGTTGGGGGTAGCGGCCCCTGAGCTCGAAATCGCTGAACTGCGACCGGAGATCCATTCCGACTGCGATCAACCGCTGGAGGGCGAGTATCTGGAGCGGCTCGAGGCTGGTCCCATCAACCTGAAGCTCGGCTAACGACTCTTCGGGATCGGCCACGTCACTCAGCCCAAACGTCCCGCCGGTCGCGAGATAGTTGGCGCACTCGGTGGTTCGATCAAGCTCGGCGTTGACGTGATCGGGATCGGTAGAGGGGAGTAGCGCCCTCACGCGCTTGCGTCCGAGCGGAGTCTGTACGTGGCGCGCTAAAAGGGCGATCAGCGCTTCGAAGTCGAGAGTTTTGAAGGTGCGCTCATCCATGGCAGCTTTTCCGCTCTATCGGCAAAAAAGAAATCTTACGCTGCGTATTCCGAAGCGGTCAACGCAGTCAGTCCTCATACCAACCAGCGGGCTCGGTTGATCTCTCTTGCAGGCCGCAAACATCGGCGAATCCAATTTCACGAGGTGGGTATGAGGATGGATAGGTGCGGTTCGTTGAGGCAAGAACATCACGTTCAACCCTTGTTTAGCTCCGATTCGTTGTGCCCCACTCGGCTTTTCCATATAATGCGCTGCCGACGATGACGACCGGACCTATGCGTGCACACCGACAAATGAAGGGCAAGGACCAACTCGACATGTCAGGAAGAGAAAAGGAACAGGTCGACGTGAAGCCTTTACGCACGTCAGGTGACCGGCGTCGCTTTGTCGAGTTTCCGTACCAGCTTTATCGCGCGGATGCGCACTGGATTGCGCCATTGAGGATGGCTCAAAAGGATGTGCTCAACACCAAGCGCCATCCGTTCTACAAGACATCAGACGCCGAGATGTTCCTTGCGCGGCGCGATGACCGCGTCGTTGGCCGGATAATGGCGATCCTCAATCGCGCGCACAACGACTTCCATAACGAGCGCACGGGGTTCTTTGGTTTTTTCGAGGTCGAGAATGATAAGCAAGCCGCATCGGCGCTGCTCGCCGCTGCGCGAGACTGGGTGCGATCGCGGGGTGCTGAGGTTATTCGCGGTCCAGTGAACCCGTCAACCAACTACGAGTGCGCGCTCCTGGTAGAGGGGTTCGATTTGGACCCGATGGTTATGATGACCTACAACCCTGCCTACTATGTTGAGCTGCTTGAAAGTTGCGGCATGAAAAAAGCCATGGACCTTTATGCGTACGATATTGGCGTTGACTACTTCAACCATTCGGACAAGCTTCAGCGAGTCGCCGAGCGCCTTAGAAACAAGAGCAACATACGAGTTCGAACGGTAAACATGAAGGACTTCAAGAAAGAGGTGGGGATAATCCGTGAGGTCTACAACGACGCGTGGAGTCGCAATTGGGGGTTTGTTCCGATGAGCGAAGAAGAGTTCAATCATCTGGCGAAGGACCTGAAGCAGATCGTCGATCCGCGCGTTGTGTTGATTGCCGAGCAAGATGGTGACGGGAGCGCCCCCCGCGCAGTCGGGTTCCTTCTTGCGGTGCCGGACATCAATTTCGCGCTCAAGCGGATCAACGGGCGCTTGCTACCGTTTGGCCTGCTGAAGCTATTATGGCACTCGCGCAAGATCAGTTCTATCCGCGTCATTACGATGGGAGGCATACGGGAATTCCAGAACCTGGGGATGGGGTCGATCTTTCTCGACGAAATCTATCGCCGCGGACCCGCGGCCGGCTTTCCTACCGGAGAGATGAGCTGGGTGCTGGAGAATAATGTGATGATGAATCGGGCGGCCGACTTGATTGGGGGGCGCCGAACCAAGACCTACCGGATCTATGAGATGCCGGCGTGACCGCGCGACCAAATGTTGGGCTTGGGTCTCACTGTCCGACAAACTGAAGTTTGTCGCCGGATTGGACTCGTGTCGACAAACTGAAGGTTGTCGGACAATAGCGTGTTATCATTCATTCAAACCCTGAGGCGGAGGTCCTGATCAATGCGCAAGCTCCTTGCAGTTGTGATTCCGCTTGTCGTCGTAGCTGGTGCAGGGTATTACGTTTACACCCATGGTTGGAAGAAGCCGGAAAGCGTCCGCGCGCTTTTCTCGTCGTCCGGGGATCCTGCAACGTCGAGAAAGGTAAAGACGGCGCTGGGGCTCTCGAAACGCCTTGCTGGATTCGAGATCAACGTCAACACGAGCGATGGACTGGTCACCCTCACCGGCCAGGTCCCTTCTGAAGACGTAAAGTCGCTCGCCGGTGAGATCGCTCGAGATACCGCCGGCGTGAAGGACCTTAAGAATGAGATCGCGGTAGATCCTGGCGCTCAGCCCTCCAGCGAGAGTGTTCACGTCGAAGACCTGGAGATACGTGTCGCGATACTTGAAGCTCTCGCCCATAGCCGCGAACTTGGAGGGAAAAACATCGACGTCAAGGTTGAGAACAGATCGGTCACTCTATCGGGATCGGTCGAAACTCCGGCCCAACGCAACGGAGCTGAACAGACTGCGCGCGCAGTGGATGGTGTTGCCGGTGTGACCAACAACCTTGTGGTGACGAATCCGCAAGCCGCCACCGAACCGCCCCCTGCCAGCGCGCCAGTGGGGGATTCGAATACCGAGCTGGCGAAGCGCGTCGAGTTTGAGCTGTATAGAACAAATGCGTTCAACACTCTGACGATGCAAATCAGGGCCGATGATGGTGCGGTTACGCTTGCGGGCGCGGTGAGGTCTCGCGCTGAACAGTTGCTCGCCGAACGAGTGGCACAAAGTGTTGTTGGCGTAAAGAAAGTAACCAACGAACTGAAAGTGGCTGGCGCGGCTCCTCGGCCATAGTATCTGCACTCGCCCAAGCTTGGTCCGACAAGCTGCCAGCTTGTCGAGGATCGGGGCAAGTTTCTCAATGGGCTCGACAAGCTGGCAGCTCGTCGAGGATCGGGGCAAGTTTCTCAATGGGCTCGACAAGCTGGCAGCTCGTCGAGGATCGGGGCAAGTTTCTCAATGGGCTCGACAAGCTGGCAGCTTGTCGAGGATCGGGGCAAGTTTCTCAATGGGCTCGACAAGCTGGCAGCTTGTCGGACCAACTTGTATCATCGCGTTGACGAGCTCTTAGGGCGGGGAAATGCCACCGCTGCAAGTGGCCGATTAAGGCGAAGGTGGAACGAGCAGAGATAATAAAAAAGTGGCAACGCGTCGAGCTTAACGCAACCCGCATATTCCAGCGGGTTCGTCTACCTGTCAATCAAAAGTATTTCGTCCTTACCATAACAATAGCCGTCGCGTGCGGTCTCGTTGCCGTCAGCTATCACCTCCTGATCAAGTTGATCTCGGCCAGCCTCATCGAACGTGCGGTCGCAATTCAGGGACCGAGCCGGGTTGCCTGGATACTGATCATTCCGACGGCTGGAGGTCTGGCCGCTGGACTGTTGCTTCACTTCTTCGCGCCTGACGCCCGCGGCAGCGGAATTCCTCAAGTGAAGATCGCGTTTTCGATGAACTATGGGCGAGTCCCCATGCGAACGGCCGCTGCCAAAGCGGTCATCTCTGCGTTGTGCGTCGGGTCCGGTGCGAGCCTCGGACGCGAAGGCCCGACGGTTCAGATTTGCGCGGCATTGTCTCACGCTATCGCTCGTATGTTCTCAATCCCGCGGCGCAAGCAGATGAACCAGCTTCCAGTCGGGGCGGCCGCCGCCATCGCCGCCGCGTTCAACACACCCATTGCGGCTGTGACGTTTGCACTTGAAGAAATCATCGGTGATCTGAATCAAAAGCTCGCAGCTTCGATTGTGATTGCCGCAGTCATCTCGGCTACCATCGAGCGCACGCTGCTGGGCAAGAACCCGCTGTTCATGGGAGCAAACATCTATGCGCTCAACGCCGCGAAAGAGCTGATCGCCTACGCCGCGCTTGGGATAACAGCCGGTATTGTCGGCGTAGTTTTCTCGAAGCTGATTCTTTGGCTGCGTTTTGCATTTCGCGATCGCGTTCACGTGCCAGGGTGGTCAAAGCCTGCGGTGGGTGGCGCAATAATTGGGGTGATCGGTCTGTGGAAGCCGGAGGCGCTCGGGATCGGCTACGACTTTCTCGGTACCGTGCTCAGGGGAGAGGATCAGCTGGTGCTCAAGGCGGTTCTGGCGCTGATGGTGGCGAAGATCCTTGCTTCGGCTTTCAGCTACGGTTCGGGGATGTCGGGCGGCGTATTGGGACCCTCGCTGTTCGTAGGCGCCATGCTCGGCGTCGCGGTTTGGCATGCATTGATGTATCTTGAGCCGGACGCCGCAATCGCGCGCGGAGGGTTCGCCCTAGTTGGGATGGGGGCGGTGTTCGCAGCTGTGGTTCGAGTCCCAATAACTTCGATCCTATTGATCTTCGAGATGACCTACAACTACGAGATCATCCTGCCATTGATGATCGCCAACGCGATTGCCTACGCGGTCGCTTCTCGCCTCACCCCGCTTTCGATCTACGAGGCTTTTCTGTTCCAAGACGGCATACACCTTGGCAACGCGCCGAACACGGATGTGTTATCGCGAGTGACCGCTGCGTCGGTGATGACTCAAGATGTGGTGACGCTCCCTGACGACATCACCGTCCGCCAGGCTCTGGACGTAGTCGGCGGGCTTGAGTTCAACGGGTATCCGGTGCTGCGCGGCGGCGGGATGGCCGGATTGATTACAACCGGGGATCTGAGGCGGCTCGAAGCGGAAGGTCGCCAGGACGAAATGATTGAAGCGGTGATGACCAGGAAGGTCGTTCACGCGCACCCGGATCAAACGCTTGACACGGTAGTGCTGAAGCTGGCGCAGCGCGAGCTCTCTCAACTTCCGGTTGTCTCGCGGCTCGATGACGCTCGGCTCTTGGGTATTATTACGCTGCGAGACGTCGCCCGTGCACAGGCGAGGCTTGCCTCGATGCAGTATTCGCTAGGCCCTGATGACACGATCCGCCCGGCCAACGTCTAGCATCCGAAGAGCGAACGCTACAACAGTCTCGTTCCACACAGGCCACAGTAGTCAAATGACCAGGGGGCTCCTTGCGCGCCACAGGCGTAACAGGAGCGACCGGCGGTTTTCGTGTTCGAGGCGGTGAAATTCTCGGCTTCCCCTCGGAGACTCCGCTCCTCCGCGCGCACTGTCCTGGGGTTCGCTCGGAGGCTCCGATAATCAACCTCCCGCTTCTCGGCGAGGGCTCGCAGTCCCTCACCCGCTTCTTCCCCTGCAAAATGCGCCGTTAGTTTGTTGGTTGCTTCGTCGATCATCGAGTTCCACACCAGATCTTTCCAAAAGCCCAGCTGCTCTCTGGCAATTCGGGTGCTCTCGGGGAATCGATCGATAAGCTTCTGGCATAACGTGTCGACTGTCCGGTCGAGTTGCTTGTAGGGAACTACATCGTTCACCATCCCCCACAGCAGCGCTTTGTTCGCGGAGATCGGTTCACCGGTTAGAGACATCTCTCGAGCGCGTCGCTCGCCGATTACGATTGGCAACCAATGCGCGGCGCCGGCGGCGGAAACCAGCCCAACTTTTGTTTCGATCAAGACGAACCTCGCGTGATCAGCTGCGATCGCCAGGTCGCAACCGAGATTCCAGTCATTGCCGCCCCCTCCAACGATCCCGTTGATCCGCGCTATCGAAGGTTTGCCCAACATCCGCAATGCCGTGTGCGCTCCCATCAGCGCGTTCATCCACTCGCGGACAGCGGCGGGGTTGCCAATGTGTTCCTCGCAGTGCTCCCTGACATCGCCGCCCGCCGAGAAGGCGCGGTCGCCAGCGCCGGTCAAGACTAAAACTGCTACCTTGTCGTCGCGTGCGGCATCGCGGAACGCGCTGGCCATCTCACGAAGCGTGTGGTTTGTGTAAGCGTTGTAGGCCGCAGGTCGGTTGATTGTCAATCGCGCGACCCAGCTTTCTTTTTCATAGATGATGTCGGTGAACAGCGGCAAAGCTTGGGAATCGCTACGAGCCTCTTGAGTCGCGTGCTCCTGAGAGCGGCTCTGCGATGGAGCGATCGACCCCTCGCTGATTCGCCTTGTCTCCTCGGGGTCCGTCTCGGCGCTCTCGTCGTATTGCGTCCGACCGCGCGCTTCTAATGCGACTAGGTCAGCGATGGCCGCCGCGAGATTGGCGCGACATTGATCGGGAGTCGAGCCGGTTACGCGGATCTCGGGTAGGTCAAGAACCCGGCCTGTGTAACTTGACCCGTCCGCTGCTAGCTCGATCCGCGCGCGCTCAAGGAAGAACTCGATCAACATTTCTAACCTCAATCAAATTGGAGGCTGAGGGATTGCGAGGGACAGGATGACGCGAGCGTTCGAACGCCGGCAGTATAGCATCCCGGGCTCACTTCTTGAATAGATTATCGAAAGCGGCGCGCGGATCGGTGGCCGGCCCCTTCGATGCGCCAGGGCTGAGTTTGTTCGGTATGAAGAAGTCGCAGAAGTTTCCCTTTTCGCGGTCCGTTACCCATTCGGCCTGAGGCTCTCGACATTTGTTATGCGCGTGGACATCGTAGTTGGTGCAGTTCAGACAGCAGTGAATATCGCTTCCACAATGTGGGCACTCGTCGCTCCGTGAGATGTAGCCTTCGATCTTCAGCTCGTTGCGACAGTGATGGCAAATCATGACTTCAGTCTATAGCAATATAGGGAGTCAGTCGATGTGGGCAACTTCCAACGCTCGAGCGCGGCCCATCCGGCTGGATCAACTGACAGTGTTTCGATTAAGCTTCGTTCAACATGGCTCAATCAGATCTTACCGTGCCGACGCAAACTATTGAATCGACGCATGCCGCAGTAATGGCCTTCGCCCGGCTGCATTCCCAAGGGCTTCTGTCAGAGATCGAGCAAGCAGTCGAATTGTTCTATGCGGTCCGAGATGGCTTTCGGTATGACCCATATCAGATTGATCTGACAATTGCCGGCATGAAAGCCAGTACGACTCTCGCGACCGGTCGAGGATGGTGCGTGTCAAAGGCAGTTCTTTTGACGGCGTGCTGCCGGTCGCTTGGGATTCCAGCAAGACTCGGATTTGCAGACGTGCGGAATCACCTGTCAACGGAGCGCCTTCGGCAACGGATGCGCACGGATATCTTCTACTGGCATGGCTACACTGAGATTCTTCTGGATGGTAAGTGGGTGAAGGCTACTCCGGCTTTCAACATCGAGCTCTGTAGGAAATTCCAGTTGTTGCCTCTGGAGTTCGACGGACGAAACGATTCGCTTTATCACCCGTTTGACGCGGTAGGGAATCGTCACATGGAGTACGTGAATCACCGAGGCACGTATCCGGACCTGCCGATTGAAGAGATTATGCGGACGTTTCGAGAGGAATACGGTTTTGGAGACAGGAAACCGGAATTCAAGGCCGCCAGCTTCGATGATGACGTTGAGCGCGAGAGCAGTAAATAAGAGCGGGCTTCAGCGTATCGACGCGATTAGAGTCCTTGCGCGGTCCTGTTTCTCAGCTGCCTTTTTCCAGATACCGGCCACCAGTTTTTCCACCGACAGTCTGTTTCCGGCCGCCGCCAGTGTCCGAAGGTCCGGGTATAAGGCGAGCGTATCCCCAACCACTGCAGAGTCTGTTTCCGCTGTCGTGCCGTCGCTCGAGCGGCCGAACTTCAGCGTCCACATGGTTCGCGCCCAGGTGTAGTCGGTCAGGGCTCCCGCTATCAACGAGACCACCTGAGCTTCAGCCGGGTTGTTGGTAGAGCTGTATTTGGCAACAAATCGCTCGCCGGCGCGGCGCAGTTCACTCAACTGGCGTCCGTACTCAGTGTAGTCGACTCCTGGCTTCAAGCTCGACGCCAAAGTTTGGAAAAAGCCGAGGGCGCCTTCTGCATCCCGCGCGAAATCGGCGCGCACTGGTCCAACAGGATGATCAATTCGCGCGCTGGGAGCGGCGGCGCCGCCAAAAGACAGCGAGGCAATCGTATCGAGCGCTATCGTAGACTCGAGGTTATCGGCTCTCAAACGCACACTGTAGGCGGTCAGGTCGAGCACCTCGCCGGCGATTCGGTCCCCGTTCTTGGTGATGATAACCACGGTCGATCCGATGATCCGCGGTTTTGTTAACGTCGCAGCGGCAGGCTGGGTGCTTGTTGCGCGGGTGCGCGAGGGCGCCTTCTTCTTGCGCTTCTGAGCTTCGGCGGCCGTGCCAGTACACAACAAGATTACAATGATCGCGATAAGTGATCTCATAACTCAACCCTTTACTAAATCTCACTCGTCTATCTTCGGATCAGTACCGTCGTCCGTAACTGGATGGCGTCACGGCGCACCGACGACCGCACCCTCGGGAACCGAATTACCCGCGGCGTACACGCCTTCGCCTGCAGATTTGCCTGCAGGCATGTTGGTGCGAGCACCCTCGAGGGCATCATCTGCGGCTTGCTCGACTTCCTGTTTCACTCGGCTCTCTACGCTTCGAAGCACCGCAGCGTTGCGTTCTCGCAAACGATCAGAGTTGTTCGTCTCGGGCTCGCCTTCAAGATCCACCGCGCCCTCGATCAAATACGTTTCGAAAAGTCCTATCGGGTCTCGCTTGCCCCAATGTGAGAACAATGTCGAGTCAAACGTTGCCCGTGCCTCCCGCTCATCATGCGTAGCGTGGCCGCCCATCCGGAACGTATCGGCAATCAGCAACACCGGCCCGCGCGCTTCCCTGCATGCATCGGCCGCAAGCTTGGTTGCTGCATATGCGTCCAGAACGTTGTTGCCGTCGAACGAACCGCCCTCAACCCCATATGCCGCAGGCCAATCGAGGAATGAACCTCGATGATGCTGGTCCAACCGAGTACCGAGAGCCACTTTGTTGTCCTGAATAATAACGATCAATGGAAGCCGTTGCACCGCGGCGAAATTCAAGCTCTCGTGAAATACGCCGGACTTGGTTGAGCCGTCACCAATCCAAGTAAGCGCAAGCCGAGGCTCGCGATTCAACTTGAAGCTTAACGCTATGCCTGCCGCTACTGCCAATATGTCGCCGACGTGACTTATAGGAGCGAGCACACCTCGCTTGAAATCTCCGATGTGAAGATCACGGCCGCGTGTGGGTGAATCCGCAGTCCCCAGATACCCTCGCAGCATATCAGCCAGCGACATACCCATCTCGTGACAAGCGCCGGCATTTCGGATCATTGGAGCAACGAAATCCGTACACAAATTATCGCGCGCAATCGAGTGATCGAGGGCGTGGACCGGCCCGATCGTAGCCGCTTCCTCCCCTGCCCCGAGCCAAGCCTTCGAGATCACGCCTTGCTTTACCCACCGCTTTAGCGCGATGTCGTGGAGTCGATTGCGAACCAACCCTTCGTAGAGCGCGAGCAATTGAGATGGCCCGAGCCCACGGATGATCGCACTTCGTGTGGCATCCATTTCGACGGTGCGAGTGAAGTTCGCGACAACTTCTGGATCGGGTTTCCAATCAATGTATTCGGGGGGATCAAATGAGTGGTAACGGATCATAGAAGGTGGTTTCTAGTTCTGGTTTCTAGTCTCTGGTTTCTAGTTTTTGATGTGTCTGGTCCCGACGCCGCACAAGCAAAAACCACAAACCACAAACCAGAAACCAGAAACTTCAGCTACCAGACTGGTCCAAGCGGCGCCTTTGAATCGGCTAAGGCAATATCTACTTCATCGCCCAATTCGACTTCCAGAGCTTTAGCCGCGCCCGGTGAAATGGCGATGTCGAGCCCGGTGTTTTCGTGTGGTCCGTAATCCACAGCACGAACTACTACTCTGCTACCGTTCTTAGCGTTGGTCACAAGCAATTTCTTATTCGCCCACCATCGTTTTACCTCTTCCGGAGTCAGGTGTTCGACATGATAGTTCCAGCGCATCGCGCAATAGAAACTATTAGGGTTGAGGCTTCGAACTCGCTCGTAAACCCCGTGGGGCCCGGTCGGTAATCCAAGTTTGTCGTCGGGCTTGATTCCGCGATCCTTTGGGCCTCCGAAGACGCCCAGCTTGCCGTGAGCCGCGGGCAATTGCGGGTGATGGTCCACAACTGCAACCTGGGGATTGGAACCTGAGGTCGCGGGTTGCGTTGGACTCTCAGGCTCGCCCGAAGCGCGCTTTGGATCCGCAATCGAGGGGCGTTTTGTTGCTGACTTTTCTGCCGGTTTGTTCTTTGAGCCGGCTTTCGACTCTTTCATAGCACCTCCTTGCGCCTGAATTGGCAAGCCCGAGTTCTCATTGCCACGCGAAGACCAATTATACACACCTGACGTGATGAGTCATGCGAACCGGCGGACCGATAACATACCGGCGGAGAGCTAACGCTTGACCACAACCTGACCGCCCTTCATTACAAAGGCGACACTCTCGAGCACCGTCACATTCTCGGTGGGATCGCCGATGACCGCGATGATGTCGGCGAAGCGGCCCGGTTCGATCGAGCCTAACCGGTCCGACCATCCGAGCAACTCTGCAGCGTTGATGGTAGCCGCTTGTATCGATTGCATCGGTGTCATCCCCAGCTTCACCATCACTGCGAATTCTCGCGCGTTCAAGCCGTGCGGGTAAACCGCCGCGTCTGTTCCGAAAGCCACCTTCACGCCCGCCTTGAATGCACGCGCGATGTTCTGCCGAGCGGCAGGCATAACGACTTTGGCCTTTTCGACCATAAACTCCGGCACTCGCAGACGTTGGTAGTTTTCAATAAACCAATCGGCCAGGTAGAGCGTCGGTACGAGGTAAGTGCCTTTCTCTTTCATCAGGCGGATCGCTTCGTCGTCGATGAACGAACCGTGCTCGATCGAGTCGACGCCGGCGAGGACAGCCTGCTTGATACCGGCGGCGCCGTGAGCATGGGCGGCGACCTTGCGGCCGAGCCGATGAGCTTCGATGACGATGGCGCGAATCTCTTCGTCACTGAACTGAGTCGACTCCGGCGAATCCCCTTTGGATAGCACACCGCCGGTTGCAGCGATCTTGATGACATCAGCGCCGTACTTGACCTCCTCACGAACCTTGGCAAAGTCGGCCGGCCCGCCTGCCGGCACCC
>CAZOOE010000019.1:0-10435 GCA_964581275.1 uncultured Clostridia bacterium | reverse complement strand
CACCCTCGGCACCTTTGCGGGTGGGGGCCGGCACCCGTTCGGCAACGCCCCCGGGGCTGTGGTGATACTCAGGGGCCAGCAAGCTATTGTCCGCATGACCTCCGGTCACTCCGATCGCGGGACCTGCTGCATCGATTCGCGGTCCGGGCACGTCTCCGGCGTTGATCGCGTCGCGCAACGCTACGTCCGAGTAGCCGCCCGCCCCAACGTTGCGTACGGTCGTGAAACCGGCTTCCAGAGTCAGTTTGGCGTTCTTCGCACCATACAGGGCTTCGCGGGGAATAGAGATGCCCAGCGATTCGTAACCATTGTGGCCCGGTTCACCCGTTAGGTGGGTATGGCAATCGATTAATCCCGGAAGGACCGTCGCGTTGGAAAGATCGATCACCCGAGCGCCGGGGGGAACCTTGATCGATCGGGACGGACCGACCTGGAGTATGCGGTCGCCCTCGACACCACGCTCCCGATCGTCGAGGGGATGAGGCCGTCCGTCCTTGATAAGCACTATTTCTTTTGCCGCAGACTGAGCGGGTGCCAAAGCGGGCAATAGAATTAGCGTCAAAAGTACTGCTGATAGGCCTTGCATATATGATCCTCCTGCGTAACTTGCGGTGTTGCTGGATCGCAACCGAACTAAGCGCGGCGGCGCTGACGGACCGCTGACAGTTCCTTCTCATCATTGCCCGACGTCGTCTGGTTTGGTCTGCGGCGGGATTCTAACACAATGCAACAAACATCTTCGGTCGGACGGCGCGACTCTCGTGGCTTAATGGCTGCGGATGGGGTCGATCGAGGACTGAGGCTGCATAAGATGGTCGATCCCATTTCAGTGCAGGCGATTGTCCCTTATCTCGCTGAATCTTCTTCCCGAGAAGACAAGGTCTCAAAATCCTCGATTGAGTGGAGGGCCGACGGTGCAGCGAGGGAAGGAGAGCAGTAGTGCTACACCGCCGGTAACCATCGTCTTCAACGCGCCGCTAAAGGCTGAGTCGTAGGCGCGGTCCTTGGTCTCACAGCTTGGGTGTGGACACTGACCGTATCGTAGGGCAGCCCCGTAAAATGACTATTACGCAAAGCTGAAATTGATGTGAAATCAGGGCTCAGCCTCCAGATTTCCGTTGAAGACTTCAATTCTGATCCCGGGATACTGGAGGCGAAGCAGCTTAACTTTCCGGTTCTTTGCGTTGGACACCGCACGATCAGACGCAATCACCGCGATGTACATTCCGCTCGCGGGCAGATAGAAGTCAGGAGTGAAGCAATCCACGAAGTTACCTTCGTCGTCCCATTCTACAGCAAAGGTCCGCGGCTTGTATTCCCACGATATGTCGCGAGCGTCAAGCGTGCGCGCGAATTCCCTTTCGCTTGGATGAGTAAATTCGATGGGCTTAGCCGCACAACCTTCTCCGCCAATCTCCGACCACTCGATCGTATCTAGTGGCGCGATGGAATCCTTCACACGCGGCATCGCGCCAGATCGCTCAAGGGTCTCCCACACACATTCGAGATCCCCTCCAGGACTTCTCTGGGTTTCATCCGTCTGCCGGCGTTCTTGTTCAATATGGACGGATGCGCTTCGGTTCACGCTGAAATGGAATTGGGCCGCGTCGTGGGATCGCTCCTTTGAATAGTTAGCAGTCATCGGTTCCTCCTAGGTCCTGCTCGCACGACCAAGCCGCTGAAGGGCACAGCGGCGGTATGTGCCTCAAGAGGTCTGAGTGGTTTTCCTGGTTGCCGCATTGCTGCAGGTTGAGAGGGAAGGTTGACCGGACCCAATCCAACGAGCAGCCGAACGGGGTTAGCGGTTTTCAAAACTGGGGGTTCTCGCAACTCCATTCCCATCGTAGCCGTTAGCTCTCTAGCTCACATCGTTGCGGAGCGCGTCGAGTCTTCTTCGCAAGTCATCTAAGGATATGAGGTTCGGGTTAGATCGCTGTGGCCTCACGCTTAAGTTTGTGTGAATTCTCGTTCCTGGGGAAAAAGAAGGCGTAACAAAGATTTAAAGAGCCGGTAATACTCTGATCATCTGTTTCAGCTAAACTGAGTCCTCGCAGGTATAAACTTATGGTGCCCCGAAAGTCTTCGAGCAATGTCAAAGAAGTTGGAGAAGAGAGCGACCCGCCTTGTACGGAAGGCTGAAGACCGCGCGCAAAATATAAGGCGCGTTCTTTCAGAATATCACGATTCCATCCAGACATCGGCAAGCGGCGACTCGGCGAGGCAAATGGAAAAGCATCGCGAAATCGAACGAGCCGTTATTAAATACAACGAGGTACACAAAGCTTTAAGGCGAGTGCGAAAAAGGATCCAACTCGAAGAGTGAGGAAACCTCGCCGTTTTAGTGCTCGAGCGTTCGACAACGCCGGGGTCCAGAAAGCAGATAACAACCCAGTAAAAGTTGATCGCGAGAGCCTCAATAGTCGGCTTGCTGGATTCAGCCAAACGAGAGCCTGCAAAGGCTCTTTTTTCTTGGCCCGTTTCCTAAACGGCAACTTAAACGGATCGGGTCCGTATGTTTGTTCGAGCAGCTCAACATAGCCCTCCAAAGATTCACAAAAGGTTCAACAGCGCTTCACCTGAAGTTCAAAGGGTTTCACTAGAATCCGACTGGCCTGTGTTCCCTGGGGAACGCGAAGGGGCCATCCATTTTCGCGGGAAATGTGGATGGCCCGGCAGTTTGACTTGAAGAGGTTGATCGCGAGCCACCGCGATCAACCTGCGAGCGCGCGAGCAATCGCAGCCAGCGAGAGGTCCTCAGTTATGAAACCCATTGAAGGTGGAAATAGGTACCGGGAGTCGATTACAACCGCCGTCTCTTCTGAAGCTCTGCTCGAAGAGACGAAGTCGCTGCCTATTGAGCAGGTTCTGGCTGTGAGCGACCCTTTTGCGGTGTTTTACGCTGACGCGCAGCAGATCCCGAACACTCTTCAAGAGATTGGCCGGCTTCGTGAGATCACTTTTCGGCTCGCGAATGAAGGCACCGGCAGGGCGACCGATTTGGACGTCTTCGACTTGCACTATGTTCACCTGTTTCTCTGGAACACGGAGAGGAACGAGGTTGTCGGAGCTTATCGCCTGGGGAAAACCGACGAGATTGTTAGTAATCTCGGAGATCGCGGGCTATACACCACTACGCTGTTTGATTATCACGGTCAATTCCTGGATAGAATCAGCCCGGCGCTCGAGCTTGGCAGATCTTTTGTTCGCCCGGTTTATCAGAAGACATTTCCGCCGCTCTTTTTGTTGTGGAAGGGCATCGCTCAGTACGTTGCTCGCTATCCACAATATAGGACGCTGTTTGGTCCTGTGAGCATCGGTAGTGACTACCAGCCAATCGCGAGGGAACTGATCGTCGAATGCCTGAGCGAGCGTGGTTACAGGCATGAGCTTGCGGACTTGGTGCAGCCGAAGACTCCATTTCTCACGGGGACGACGAAAGGCTGCAGCTTGCGGGCTGAGTCACGAGTCCTAACGGATATCGGGGAGGTATCAGCGTTGATATCGGACCTGGAGGAGGACCGAAAGGGAATTCCCGTTATGCTGAAGCAGTATCTTAAGCTCGGCGGGAAGCTGCTAGGATTCAACGTTGATCCTGCATTCAGTGACGTACTGGATGGATTAGTACTCGTTGATCTGACGCAGAGCGACACCAGGCTGATCGCGCGTCTGATGGGTGAGGACGCTGCGAGGGACTTCCTGGAGTACCATCGTCCTCGGTATCTGTTAGCCAGTTGACCCTCGTTCGCATAACGCGCTCAGCTATTCGAAGCCTTCGTGCCCGAGTCTGAGAGGACCACATTAGTCCAGCTACATGCCCATCTTGAGCCACGCTTCCCGAATCTTCAGCTGATCAACTGATGGCCTCGGCAGCTCCACTATCTTATAGCTCGAGTCGGTGCGGTACCCGACCTCCACGTCGCTGCTGAGGTCCTGGGTTCCCCGCCTGATCAATAGCTTTACCGCCTGACCGATTCTCTCGCCGAGCTTTGCAATCAGCGCTTGAGGGTCCTTCCGAAGGTCCAGGCCATCGACGCTCAAAACGATGTCTCCGACTCGCAAGCCGGCCTTCGCTGCTTGCCCGTCCCCGGCGATACGCGTTATCCGTACTCCGTCGTTGCTTCTATCAAGTCCCACCCCAATCGTCGGACTCGTGCGCGAAGTGGTTTGAGCCTGATAACCGGCGTAACCAAGAATCGCGTCGTAGGGAGGGACCTCCACGCCCAAAACGTACCGCCGATAGAAGTCGTGGTAGTCGCGCCGGGTCAGGCGATTCACAATCCCGATCATGTCCTCGGTGGTGAAGCCTCTACCCCTCTGATAGAAGTCTCGATAAAGAGCGCGCATAACATCGTCGAGACCCGAGGCACCTCTGGTGTCGTGGAGGATTGAGAGATCGAGCAGCGCGCCCAGGTTCTGTCCCTGCGTGTAGTATGAAATTCCAAACGCAACCGGCGTGTCGTAGCCGACCCACGTAGAGACCGAAGAGTTCGCGGGCGAAATGTAGGATCGTGCATCGTTCCTCTCGACTTCGTTGATTGCGCCTTCGACGCTTTGCAGAAACTGTTCCCGGCTGCGGAGTCCGGCTCGATAGAGCGCGACGTTGCCGTAGTAGTTGGTGAACCCTTCGGAAACCCACAATAGCGGCGTTTCGTCATCTCGCGAGTAATCGTACGGCCACATTTCGGCCGGACGAATACGCTTGACGTTCCAGAGGTGGAAGTATTCGTGCGATGCCGTAGCGATCATGAATTCAGGATTGGGGCTAAACGCGAATGCGACATGCGAATTCAGGTGCTCGAGCGCACCGCCGGCGTTCGATTCGGGCCGCGCGAAGAAGTAGAAGTACACATACTTTTCGTAAGGGAGGCCACCGAAGATCGAGCTTTGGGCGACGGCAACCTTCGCCAGCATCTGCGTGAACTTGTCGGCTTTGTCCTTCGCGAGGGCGCCGGCCGGAGTCGTTACGAGATAGTGGGGTTTGCCTTCGACCTGGAACTGAGCGATATCGAACTTGCCCATCTCGGTCGGTGCGTCCACCAATGTGTCGTAGTCGGGCGCAGTGAAAGTCATCGGGTCGGACGTCTCCTTCAACGCGGTGACGATCTTCCAGGCGGGCGGGATTTCGAAATGCACGGTGATCGGACTCGTCCGATGCCGGGCGATCTCAAGAAACAGTTCAGTCCCGGTGAAGAAGGCAAAGTCGTCGGCGATCTTCGCTTGATTCAGCGCGAGAACATTGGCGCGATAATCGAACTCTACTCGTATCGAATCGAGGGCTTTGGTCTCGACTCGCCAAGTTTGTTTGCGAATCATCTCAAGCTGGAGGCGATTGCCTTTTCCATCGGTGATTTTGAATCGCAGAATGTTCTTGAAGTAATTCTCAACGGTGTACCATCCCGGTGTCCAAGTCGGAAGCGAAAGCTCCAGCTGAGGCTCCCTGATGTTCTTAACGTCAGTCGTGACGTGAAAGAGTTGGCCTTCGCCGCTGACTATCGAGACGGTGTAGTCGATGCGGAGTGAATCACGTCTTTCGGCGAGTGCTGCCGGAGAGAGCACGAGGATTGCGAATGCTGTGACCGCGGCCCGTGGGAAGTGTGTTTTGATGATCATGTGTCAGCTCTTGCCTAGCAGATTGGTCTCTCAGCGAGAATCGAACTCCCGCGTAAGTCGCAAAGCAGGCAGGCATCAAAGTCAGCCCGCGAATGGCACGTCCGCTCGGGCGGCGTGGTCGCGAATCTTTTCGGTCACATCAACCGAGAGCGCAAGGGCCCGCCGGCCATCTTCGCCGGTCACCTTAACCGGGGCGCCTTTAACGGCAGCGAGGAACGATTCGATCTCCAGCCGAAGCGGTTCGCTTCGTTCCACCAATAGCAAACGACTTTCGAACTCGGGTCTTCCTCCGGGGCGGGGCTTTACGGTCACGACTGCAGCTTCTTGCACGGCGTAGTCGATTGAGACGTATTCGCCCGGCTGAAAAAACCTAAGCTTGCGCACGCGCTCGGCCGAAACGCGGCTGGCGGTCAAGTTCGCAACGCAGCCGTTGGCGAATTCGATCCGCGCGTTTGCGATGTCAATACGCGGCGTAAGGATTGGGACGCCTGCGGCTCGCACCTCGGTCACTTCGCTCTCGACAAATGAGAGTAGGACGTCGATGTCGTGCACCATCAAATCCATTACCACATCTATATCCAGGCTGCGAGGCGTAAAGATGCTCAGCCGATGTGCCTCGAAGAAGCGGGGCTCAGTTATGATGATCGAGGCGGCTATCACCGCCGGGTTAAAGCGTTCGAGGTGCCCAACCTGCAACACCGCTTTGCTCCGCTTTGAAGCTTCGATGATGCCATCAGCCTCATGGAGCGTGCGAGCGATCGGCTTCTCGACCAGTACCGCAACTCCGGCCTCGATAAGCTCGCAGGCGATCGCCGCATGTAAATCAGTCGGAACAGTCAGGCTCACCGCTTCTACTTTTCCGATAAGCTCGCGGTAGTTTGATGTAAAGGCTGCGCCATAGCGTTCAGCGACTGGACGCCCACGCGATTCGTCGATATCGCAGACGGCTGTCAGGTGCGAGGCCTCCGCCTCAGAATAGACTCGCGCGTGCTCACGGCCGAAGGCGCCAGCACCGATGACAGCGACTCTGATCATTTCGTTTTTCTTTCCCTTCTAGTTTCGTGTCGCGGAAGACTCAAGAGTAGCTTTGGGACCATCTGAGATGCCAACACGCTGTTCGCTTGACCCGATCAGAGCGGCTACCTACACTGAAACATCCCGGATGCGGCGAATGAAAGCTCACGAGAAGGCGCACTCGAGCTTTCCACACTCGGCGGCAAAGCACTCAGCGGCAAAGCAAAGATAATAGTGGAACGACAACCCCCTGCCAAGCATTCTCATTATGCGTTCTTAGTGGTCCTGGCGGCTTCAGCATTCGCGCTCTTCTTTGGACTAGGGCGGCTCGGGTTTCTGGGACCCGACGAGCCGCGCTATGCGGAAGTTGCGCGAGAGATGTTTACAAGCGGCGACTTCATCTCAACCAGACTGTGCGGATGCTTGTGGTTTGAAAAGCCCGCGCTGCTCTACTGGATGACGGCCGCCGGGTATCACCTATTCGGCGTGAATGAGTTTGCCGCAAGGGTGCCAACGGCGGCGACGGCGCTTGCGACAGTTGCTCTGGTCTACCTTGTGCTCAGCCAGGTTGGCGCCCGCAGCTTTGCTCTCGCTGCGGCGCTTGTCCTGGGGACCAGCGGGATTTTCATCGCCTATGCCCGAGTTGCGACGCCCGACATGCTTCTGTCTGCGTCCATGACAGCGGCGCTGCTCGCCGGATTTCAGGCCACAAGGGCAAATGCACCAGCGCGTTCCGTTTACTGGGCGCTCTCGTTCTTCTTTGTCGCTTTGGCGGTCCTCGCGAAAGGGCTGGTTGGCATTGTACTTGTGGTAACCATACTTGGCATCTATCTGGTGGTTACGGGACGGCTGCGGTCTTTGCGGGTTCGAGATTGGCTGGTCGGGGTTCTGGTGTTTTTTGTTGTTGCTGGAACCTGGTACGGACCGGTCACGATGCGTCACGGCTGGTCATTTGTCGAAGAGTTCTTCTTCAGGCATCATTTCCAGCGATATACCTCGAATGAATTTGGTCATCCGCAACCGATCTATTTCTTCGTTCTGGTTGCAGCTGCCGGACTTGCGCCGTGGACGTTCTTCTTGATTCCGGCGGTAGCACGCCTCCGATCCCTTAAGGAATTCAGAGATTCGTTGCTGGCGCTGGGTTGGATTTGGGCGGTAGTTCCGGTTCTGTTCTTCTCGTTTTCAGAATCGAAGCTCCCGGGCTACATCTTACCGATATTTCCCGCACTGGCCGTGGTCATCGGCAGTGAAGTCGAGCGCGTCTGGAACAACCAGGAAAGCCGAACGTTGAGGTCTGCGGCATGGCTGACCGGGCTCACGCTCATCGGCATGGGCATCGGTTTTCTCGTTATCTTGCATAGTGAGTCGATCAATATCAGTGGCTGGCGAGCGCTGCTTCAGGCCTTGCCACTGGCGATAGCGGTTATATCGATCGGCGCCCTGGTGACGAACAAGAATCGCGTGTTTATCACAAGCGCCGCGGCCACGGTGTTGAGCGTGATACTTGCTGCAGTGATTATGGTGTTTCCGATTTTGCACGACGAGGTGAGTCTAAAGTCGCTTTCAATCGAAGCTGCCGCCGCGTTAAGGCCGGGGGAGAAGATCGGTTTCTATCTGAAGAAAGAGTTTGCGCCAGTTTTCTACGCCGAGGGGCGCGTCCTGTGCGAACCAAAGCGAGGAGGGACATTTTACGCGTTGCATCAGGACATGCTGAACGAAGCGCTGCAAACGGAGCCGAGTCTAATCGTGATTACCGATTCAAAGTGGCGGGAGGGTCTGGAAAAGGATTCGAGGTTTAGAACCGAGTTTATTGCTGCGCAAGGCGAGTCTCTGGCGTTGAGAGTCGCGTTGAGAAGACCGGACAACTAACCTCAAAGCAGACGCCGAGGAGACTCGGGGAACGTTTTCTTCGCACTTCCTTGTTAGTGTCTGTGTGACTCAGTTGTCGAGCCGGAGTTTACCTGGTCTTTGCCACCTGGCCAGGCTTGTCTGATGTCACCGGCATCACTTCTTTGAAGAATGCAACCACACGCTCATCGTATTCGGACGAAGCTTTGTCATACAGGCGAGTTAGGCGCGACTGGTCGACTTCCACGATTTGCTTCTGTTCTTTCGCAGCGCTATGCAATTCTCGAGTCATGCTTCCGAGGCTCCCGCTGTTCTTTCCTGTTATGAAGAGGAGCTTGCGCCCTGACGCGGTAGCCACCGAATCAAGCGCAGGCGACGAGTCTTCCCGTCTCATCAAGTAAAGCTGCATCGCAAGCGCGGTAAGCTGGGTGGTCCAACGAGAGTCGACCAGTCGGTTGGCCATGTCGCTGTCGCTGCCGACGATTCTTTTGAGCTGATGATTCATGAAGTGAGAAACATCCGGATACAGGGAATCGACTGCGACGGCTTTTATCATTGGATCTTGTGTAGAAGCCACAAGCGAGATGTAGCCCCCGATGTCAACGCCGTACAGGCCAACACGCCCGTCGAGGAGAGGTTGGCCGGTCTCGTTTGTTCGGTTTCGGAGAAACTTCAGCGCCGAGAGCAAATCATCCTTCTCATAGGTCCCCAACCCCGACCACTTGACCGGACTTTCACCATGTCCGCGCAGGTCATAGACCAGCACGTTGTACCCGGCTTTCCACAATTCAAATGCAAGCGTAAGAAGCTCCGAGCGATTCGAGCCGTAGCCGTGGCTGAGTATGATTGCCGGAGCGGGCGTTCCTCGGCTCAAGAGCCAGCCGACCGTCTGAGTCGAATCGGAGTTCTTCCATTTTTCTTCGAACCACATCGGTCTTTGCAGTATCAATTGAAAGTCGCGCGGCGAGCCGTAAAGCTCCGTGCGGGGCGGATGAGTCATACGATGGATGAAATAGAAGTCAAGCGCGGCGATGCCAACCACGAAGACCAGCACGGCGGGGATAAACACCCACAAGACGCGCTTGAGCATAACGCGAGTATTCTTTGGAATCATAACGGCTAAAACCAATCGGGGCGGCCGTAACGGGCAGGGGCAGTGATCATCGGAAGGCGGGGAACCGGACCTGCTACACGGCTGAGTATACAACTGGGCGAGTTTTTTGCAAGAGTTTATGAAGTAAGGCGGTCAGTGGTCAGTAGTCAGTAGTCAGCGGCTTGTAATTGGTGATGATTAGTTGGCGGTGAGTGGTCAATAACCAGTGGTGCGTTGACGAGCAAGTTGCAAGCTGACAAACTGACGCCTGGCCAACAGTGCGACTGACCTCTTGCCACTGGCCACTGACTTGGGAGATTGACTTGATCGCGCAATTATCGGGCAAGCTTGTCCATAAACAACCCAATACAGTCATAATCGATGTTGGAGGTGTCGGCTATGACGTCACGATTCCGGTTTCCACCTTCTACGAACTGGGGGAACCGGGTACGGATGTTTCGCTCAAGATTCATACGCACGTGCGGGAGGACGCGCTGCAACTTTTCGGGTTCTGTACAGGCCGAGAGAAGGAGCTTTTCTTGAAGCTGACCAGCGTCAGCGGAGTCGGTCCCAAACTCGCGATAACGATGCTCTCAGGTATGCCTGCAGGGGAGTTGATCAACGCCATCACCAACAATGATCTAGTGAGACTCACTTCGATCCCGGGCGTTGGCCGCAAGACCGCAGAGCGAGTTGTGGTCGAATTGCGCGACAAGCTTGCAGTAATCTCACTGGAGGCGCGCGAGGCCGATCGCGCGGCGTCGCGAGAGCTGGCGCCGGGTGAAGCGGCGGTGAGAGACGATACGATAGCCGCGCTCATGGCATTGGGCTACCCAAAAGCAATAGCGGAAAGAGCAGTTTCATTCGCGC
>CAZOOE010000018.1:0-28198 GCA_964581275.1 uncultured Clostridia bacterium | reverse complement strand
GAATTATCGAGATGGTTCTGCCACGAAACACGAACCTCCAGCGAAAGATGCGCCCGTAACTTCGAATGCCGAGTCGGTGGCTGTGGTCGCAGCAGGAGCCGAGGTCTTGAAGAAAAGTGAAGTGGGGGGCGCAACCGCTGACGAGCAGCGTAAGCAAGAAGGCCGACTATCTCAGAGCCCGCCACCGCAAGGCGGAGCGGCGGCTGGGTCCCAAGTTGCGAAGAGCGATTCAGAACAGACTCGCCAGCAGCAAACAGAGAAAGATCAGGCACAGCCAGCGGCCGATGCTAAGGCGGTCAGGGCTGAAGACAAGGAAAAGGTCGATCGGGTAGAAGAACCAAAGCCCCCTCCGGCCTCCGCTTCGAGCTCTGACGTCGCGAAAGCGCGACGGATGAAGCAAGCACCAGGAAAGCTTTCGTTGACCGAGACCGGCGCTGCGGGCGAAACAGTTCGACCTGAAGAAAAGAGAGTCAACGGCAAGAAATTCTTCTTTAAAGAGGGCGCGTGGACCGACAAGGACTTCGACCCTGCCAAAGACCTGCCTATAGTAACGATCATCCGCGACAGCAACGTGTATAAAGAGGTGCACGCAAAGCGATCCGGACTGAGACCCTTTTTGACTAGCTTCCCATCGTCGGAGCGCGCCATCATCGTGTACCGAGGCACGGTATACAAGCTCATCCCACAATAGCACCATGTCCGATGAGTTTAGCTTGTCGTTCAGTCGACAAACTGAAGTTTTGTCGGACTTTTCAGTCTAGACTGACCAACACTACTCAGATTTCCATCCAGCGGGCACGCAGGTTAGGATATGCTAATAGCGCCGCCTGCGGGACCGAGCGCTCAGGTATCCGTTCCTCGAAAGGATCGTCCTAGGATGAGTGACTACCCGGCTCGTTATGAGTCCGACATCCTGTTGCGCGATGGATCGAGTCTTCACTTGCGCCCCATCAAATCCGATGACGTAAACGCGTTGTTGGAGTTCCACAAGCGCCTTTCACCTCGCAGCGTCTACTTTCGTTACTTCAGCCCTCTACCTGAACTAGGCGAGGAGAAGGCTAAGGTCCTCGCGAGCGTTGACTACAACGACACGTTTGCTCTGGTAGGCGAGCTTGCAGGACGACTCGTTGGAGTGGCTCGCTACTACCGCGATGAAAAGGCTCACGACCATGCTGAAGTAGCTTTTCTCATCGAGGACGCTTTACAGGGACGCGGCATCGCCACACGAATGCTCGATCGTCTGACCGAGATCGCACGAGAAAAGGGCATCTCGACTTTCGACGCCTATGTGCTCGGCGACAATCGCAAGATGATGGATGTGTTCATGCATACTGGCTTCGCGGTCGAACGCCGACTGGACGGCGGAGTCTTTCAAGTCACCTTTCCGATCGCTCCAACTCCGGAATATGAGGAGAGAGCAGCGCTTCGCTCTCAGATGGCAGCCCGGGCTTCAATGAAGGCCTTCTTCGAGCCTCGCTCGATTGCGGTTGTCGGCGCCGGACGCAAGCGTGGAGGGATCGGCGCTGAGGTCTTTCACAACCTCGTGGCTGCGGGGTTTCAAGGAGTCGTTTATCCGGTTAACGAAAACGCTGCCGTCGTCGGATCGGTGACCGCCTATCCAAGAGTCACCGATATTCCGGGAGAAGTGGATCTCGCCATCGTCGTGGTGCCGGCGGAACACGCCGCCGCAATTGTCGACGACTGCATAAACAAAGGTGTGCACGGGATCGTGGTGATCAGCGCGGGCTTCGCGGAGACCGGAGCAGAGGGTCGTGCGAGAGAAGCAATTCTTCTTGAAAAAGTCAGAGACGCCGGTGTTCGCATGATTGGTCCCAATTGCATGGGGATAATTAACACCGATCCGGCGGTAGCTCTGAACGGGACCTTCTCGCCGGTGTATCCTCCAGAGGGCCGCATTGCAATGTCGACTCAGAGTGGCGCGCTTGGGCTTGCGATCCTCGACTACGCCCGAAGGCTGAACCTTGGCATTTCGACCTTCGTCTCGGTGGGAAACAAAGCCGACGTATCCAGCAACGACCTGATTCAGTTCTGGGCCGAAGACCCCCGCACCGACGTGATCCTGCTTTATCTCGAGAGCTTCGGCAATCCGAGGAAGTTTGGCCGCATCGCAAAACGAATCGCGCGGAGCAAACCGATCGTGGTCGTCAAGTCCGGCCGGTCACGCGCAGGGGCTCGGGCGGCCTCTTCGCACACCGGCGCTCTGGCGACCACGGATGCAGTGGCCGGCGCGTTGTTCCGTCAGGCTGGCATCATCCGCACAGACACGTTTGAAGAACTCTTCGACGTAGCAAACCTGCTGGCACATCAACCGGTGCCGAGAGGAAGCCGCGTCGGGATCCTGACGAATGCAGGAGGCCCTGGAATTCTCGCGGCGGATGCTTGTGAGGCTCACGGTCTGGAGCTGCCGATGTTGGCGGACGCGACGATCGTGGAGCTCAGATCGTTTCTTCCGGCGACTGCCAGTGTTGCCAACCCGGTGGACATGATCGCGTCGGCAAGCCCGGAGCATTTTCTGAGAGCCACCCGAGCGCTGCTTGGGGATCAAAACGTTGACTCACTGATCGTGATCTTCATCCCGCCGTTGGTTACCGATCCCGACGCAGTGGCGGCCGCGATTGTAGAAGGAGCGAAGCACGCAAACCGCAAACCGGTGCTCGCGAATTTCATGAGCGCCAAAGGAGCGCCGGAGATTCTTGGCAGCATCCCCAGCTACGGGTTTCCCGAGTCCGCTGCTTCAGCGCTTGCGAAGGTGACTGCCTACGGCGAATGGCGCGGCAAACCATGGGGTACCGTCCCAACTTTCGACGACATTCGCGCCGACGATGCAAAAGCGATCGTAGACCAGGTACTGGCGCGAGGGGGCGGATGGCTCAGCCCAATCGAGATCGGCGAGTTGTTCGCCGCGGCGGGAATCCCAGTTGCTAAGTCCCGGCTGGTGTCGAGTGTTGACGACGCTTTGAAGGCGGCCCGGAAGATCGGGTTTCCAGTTGCCCTCAAGGCTACGGGGCCAGCGATCATTCACAAGACCGAAGTCGGCGGTGTCGCGCTCAACCTGGTTGATGAAGCCGCCGTGAGACGTGCGTACAACGATATGGCTGCGCGGCTTGGAGCTGACCTCACCGGCGTCATAATCCAGGAGATGGTCGCGGGCGGCGTGGAGGTGTTGGTAGGGGCGACGCTCGATAATACTTTTGGTCCGCTGGTGTTGTACGGCAGCGGCGGCATCCTGGTCGAGTTGTTGAACGACGTGGCCTTTCGAATAAATCCGCTGAGCGACATCGACGTGCGGGAGATGCTAAACGAAGTAAAAGGCACGGCGCTGCTTAGAGGCTATCGCGGCTCGCGCGCGGCAGATGAACCGGCTCTCTCGGAGATCATCTCGCGAGTCTCTGCGCTGCTCGAGATATGCCCGCAGATCCAGGAAATGGATGCGAACCCGGTTAAGGTTCTGGAGAACGGCGCGATCGTGGTGGATGCGCGAGTCCGAGTTGATCGGCTGGTTGAGCCGCCACCGACAAGGCGTATAGCGTATTGAGGACTGAGGACCGGGCTACCGCGCGCGCTGACTAGTCCTCAGTCCTTTGTTCCCTCATCCCATTCGCGACGTGTGCTCCGGTTTTATCTTGTACAAGACCCTCTTTTCGCCGGGCTGGCGGTACGGATAGGTATCAACCCCCATATACTTCTTGGCCATCTTGTCGATGTGCTGATCGGCGCCCTGTTCGGTTATCTCCTCAACGTGACCGCGTACCTCGAGGTATCGATACGGATTGTCTGGGTCCTGTATCGAGAGAGCAACAGCCCGTTTGGCTTCGATGTTTTTGTCCTTGCGGCGGCCCCGCGCAGAGTTCACCAAAATGTGATTGCCATCGTAGTCAACCCATACGGGTGTGACTTGCGGCGTGCCGTCCGGCATCAGCGTAGCCAGATTGGCGAATGCTTTCTTCTCAAACAGGTCTATGTATTTCTCAGGAATTACTCCTGCCATTGGTTCCTCCTGGAGTGTCGATTGACCGAATTACGTCCTCTTTCATTCTCACCGACCCGATCCATTTTGTGAAGCCGAAATCGTGATGAGTGAACCGGATCGGCGACGCGTAAAGCGTGATGAGTGATGAGTGATGAGTGATGCGTGATGCTTGTAGATTGAGACGCATCACCGATCACGCATCACTCGTCCCCTCACGAACAATCTCCACCGGCAGCCCGTCGCCCCAGCCGTATTTCTCGCAAGCGAGGCGTTGGGCGATCAACCACGTCGGCCGATCACGCTTCTCATCCAGAATACGCGTGGTCGCTTCAAACTCGCTATCACCGACTCGTACGTGCACCCGAGAGTTGCGTTCGATGTTCTTGACCCAGTGTGCATCGTGAAAGTGCTCGGCCAAGATGTAGAGCTTACCACTCGATTCCACAAACCAGATCTCGATCTCGCGCGGTCGTCCTGTAGCGCGCCCGACTGTAGTCAAGTACAGGTATTCGATAAGCGACGCCTTTATTGAACTGGGCATCATTCCTCCATCAGAGGCAGTGGGATTTCGCGGACTGCAAACTCGGTGCCCAAACCAAATTATAGACGGCCCAATGGTTGACGACCATCCGTGCGCGCCCGTAACCTGACCAATGAGGAGCGAGATATGAGCGACGAACTACGGCTCGATGCCTTGGCAATAGGTGCGCACCCCGATGATGTGGAATTGGCATGCGGCGGGACTTTGTCGAAGCTGGTTTCGCTCGGCTATCGAGTCGGCGTGGTGGACATGGCTCGCGGTGAAATGGGGACGCGCGGTTCGGGGGAGATTCGCGCTCGGGAGGCCGAGGCCGCGTCGCGCGAATTGAACTTGGTGGTGCGAGACAACCTTGAGCTACCGGATGGTCACATCTGGCTGACTGAAGAGTCGCGAATCAAGATGGTGCGAAAGATCCGCTTGTATCGACCGCGCGTCATCTTCACTCATTACTGGGAGGACCCGCATCCGGATCACGTTCACACCAGCCAGATAGTACGCGAGGCGGCTCACGTCGCGGGGCTTGCGAAGTACGACGTCGAAGGCGGCCAGGAAAGATTTCGTCCTCGGACCACAGCCCACTTCATGTTTCCGCGCACTGCTGCGCCGACCTTCGTTGTTGACATAAGCGAGTTCGCCGAACAGAAGCGCCGGGCAGTTGGCTGCTACCGCTCGCAGCTTTACGATCCCAACAGCAAGGAACCGGAGACAAACCTCAGCTCTGAAGCATTCCTCCGCAGGGTTGAAGCGCGCCAGCGATTCTACGGATCACTGATCGCGGTTGAGCACGCTGAAGGATTCATCGTGCGCGAAGCCCTAAACGTTCACGATCCGATCGAGCTCCTTTCGAGACGGATGAATATGTACTCATGAACATTGGCATTACATGCTATCCATCATACGGCGGGAGCGGCGTGGTCGGCGCCGAGCTCGGGTTGGAGCTTGCAAAGCGCGGACACTCGATCCATTTCATAAGCTATGCTCCGCCGATGCGCTTGGACGGCGGGCAGGCTCGAGAGCGGATCCATTTTCACGCCGTAGACATGTTGAGCTATCCGCTTTTTGAGTACCCGCCCTACACCGACGCACTCGCTTCGAAGCTGCTCGAAGTAGCTTCAAACCGACGTCTCGATCTGATCCACATGCACTACGCGATACCACACTCGGTGAGCGCTTATCTCGCGCGCGAAATGCTCAAATCGACACGCTATCTTCCGGTGGTGACCACTCTTCACGGAACTGACATCACACTCGTTGGGCGGGACCCATCGTTCCTGCCAATCACGCGGTTCGGCATCGAGCAGTCCGACGCGGTGACCGCGATATCCAAGTATTTGCGGGATGCAACCCACGACACGGTCTGCACGGATTGCAAAATCAAAGTTATCTACAATTTTATCGACTCGGACTACTACCGCCGCGCGCCGAGCGAAACGGTGCGCAACACTCTGACGCCGAATGGCGAGAAGATCATCCTACACGTATCCACATTCAGACCCATCAAGCGAATCACCGACTGCATCGAGGTAGTCGCCAGACTGAAGAAACTTGAAGGCGGCTCTGGAAGCCAGTCTGGCGTCACGCTGGTGATGTGCGGGGACGGTCCGGAACGCGCTGATGCAGAAATGCTCGCCGAGAGGTTGGGGGTTTCCGGCTCGGTCAAGTTCGTCGGCAAACAGCCTCAATCGCGAGTTCGCGAGTACCTTTCGGTCGCCGACCTGCTGTTACTACCTAGTCAGTCCGAATCTTTCGGTCTCACTGCCCTCGAGGCGATGGCCTGCGAAGTGCCGGTGATAGCCACCCGAGTCGGGGGCATACCCGAATTGGTCGAGGACGGCGGGTGCGGCTACTTGTTTGAGATCGGAGATGTGGACGGAATGGCTCAGGCGGCAATGAGGGTGCTGGCCGACGACGCAGAGCGCGAGCGCTTGGGAACGAGAGGCCGTAAGATTGCTGTCTCGCATTTCACAACCGAGAAAATCATTCCGCAGTACGAAGAGCTCTACGCGAGTGTCGTTACAGAAAGCGCCGCGAGTCGAGCGTGAGTGTTTCTTTGCGCCTTCGCGGTTTTGCGTTAGAAATCCTTCAAGCAAATAAAACCAAAGGGCAAAGTCGCAAAGGCCAAAGGGTCTTTTTTCGCAGGAGGTCGCTGTAGCAAAGCACAATTACCGGTGATATCCTTCCGCGAATCCAAAAGCAGAGGAGTTTCAAATGAAGCGAACCGTCATTCAATTTGGTGTGATTATTCTCCTGCTTGCCAGCCGGATGTTCGCTGTTGTTGGCGCGCAGACGCCGGCTGCCGGCGTTCGCGCTTATCGATCCGCACACGAGGTTGAAATCATCGGCGAGCTTGTGGAGGCACTCTCGATTCCAAACGTCGCGTCGGATACGGTGAACATCGGCCGCAACGCGGAGAAACTGATGGAGATGATGAGCCGTCGCGGGATCCAGGCGGCCCGGCTGCTCGGTGACAACAGCCCGCCGGCGATCTTCGGCGAACTGAAGAGCCCCGGAGCTACTCGCACGATTGGCTTCTATGCACACTACGATGGGCAGCCGGTTGAGCCGTCGAAGTGGGCGAGCGATCCCTTCAAGCCAATCCTGCGCGATAAGCCGTTGGAAGCCGGCGGACGCGTCATACCTATCCCAAAGCATGGCGCGAGGTTTGACCCGGAGTCACGGCTTTATGCGAGATCCGCCTCCGACGATAAGGCTCCGATCATCGCGATGTTCGCGGCGCTCGATGCGTTGAAAGCATCGAACATGAGACCTACCGCGAATCTCAAATTCCTTTTTGACGGGGAAGAGGAGGCGGGTTCACCTCATCTGGGCAAGATAGTCGACGGCAACGCCTCGCTGCTTGCTGCCGACGTATGGATCTGCGCGGACGGGCCCGTTCATCAGTCTCGCCGGCAACAACTGTATTTCGGCGTGCGCGGGATCGTGAAGGTCGATATCACGGTTTACGGCGCGGATCGCGCGCTGCACAGCGGTCACTACGGGAACTGGTCGCCGAATCCGGCGATGAGATTGGCGAAGCTGCTGGCAAGTATGAAGGACGACGGCGGGCGCGTTTTGATCGAGGGCTTCTACGACGGCGCGTCGCCACTGGGTGAAGAAGAGAAGAGGGCGCTGAAAGAAATGCCCGCGACCGACTCCGAGTTGATGCGCGAATACGGGCTGGCCGCGACCGACGGCGGTGGGCGGCCGCTTGCCGAGTTGATCAACGAACCGTCGCTCAACATTGACGGGCTCCGCAGCGAAGACGTGGGCCGCCAATCGCGAACGATAATCCCTGCGGAGGCGACCACGACAGTTGATCTGCGATTAGTCAAGGGTATCGAGCCTCGTGTTCAGGTGGACCGATTGATCGCGCACATCAAGAAGCAAGGTTACTTCGTTATGGCTGAAGAGCCAAATCTGGAAACTCGATTGAAGCATCCGTTCATCGCCCGGGTCGTGAGCGAAGAAGGTTACTCTGCGGTGCGTACGCCGATGAGTCTGCCAATTGTGAAAACGATCATCAGCGCGGTGGAGCGGGCGATAGGGAACCGGCCGGTGATGCTTCCGACGATGGGCGGCAGCGGGCCATTGTGGGCGATCGATGTGGCAACCAAAGCTCCCCAAGTAGGAGTGCCGATCGTCAATCACGACAACAATCAGCACAGCTCGAATGAGAACCTGCGGATACAGAATCTTTGGGATGGAATCGAGATCTTCGCGGCGCTGATGACTATGAACTAGTCACTTGTTCTTCGAGGCGGCTCCAGCGGCGGCGGCCGCCGCGGCGCTCTTTCGTTTGTGAGTATCGAACCACTCGAACACTGCCGGGAAGTTTGGTGCGACCACGCTTCCATGGTCGCCACCCGGCACTTCGATGTACTTGATTTCTGCTCCGAGTTTCTTTGCGATTGCAACCATCGCCCTCGAACGCTCGACAGGAACGGTCGGATCGTTGTCGCCATGTACGACGAGTTGGGGAATATGCGCAATCTTTGACATCGCCGCAGGGTTGTTTGCGCCTCCCGAAATCGGAGCTAGGGCCGCGAACACCTCCGGATGGTTCATCGCGACCGACCAGGTGCCATACCCGCCCATCGAGTGCCTTGCCCGTATGCTTGAAAGTAAGCTGTTCTTTGCGATCTTCGCGGCTTTGCGCGAAATAGAGACTTCTGTGAGGGGCTACCTCTATTTCCCGTCCGGTGATGGCCAGCCGCTATCGCGTGCGATCCACTGATTCCTTTTTACTTCATCAACTCGTCGGCAGCTTCAGTTGCACCGTAGAGCTTGCGAAGCGCTTCCATCATCGCGCGCGTATCAACCGACACCGCGCGGTTTTGCGTCTCGTCAAACACGAAGTTCCCAACCAGTGACTGGATGTTGCCATCAAAGATCAATCCGACCAACTCGGCGTTCTTGTTGATCACCGGCGAGCCGGAATTCCCGCCTATAATGTCGTTGTTTGAAACGAAGTTGAACGGCGTGTTCATACTCAACGCCGATTTCTTATCGATCCACCGCTGCGGGAGCTCAAATGGAAACGTGTTGCGGTGTTCGGCCGATTTCTTGTAGAGACCGGCGAACGTTGTGAACGCAGGCGCTTTCTTCCCGTTCTCCAGGTAACCCTTGACTGCGCCGTATGACAGCCGCAGGGTGAACGTCGCGTCAGGATAGAGCTTGGTGCCCTCGATATCAAACAGCGCTCGAGAAACCTTGGCGTAGTTTGCGCGCTCGTTCGCTTGAACTTCGGTCTCGTAGCGCTTGCGCAAGGCGCGCGCCTCGCCGTCGATCGAACGGGCGAGGACGATCAACGGGTCGGTCGATTCCTCGATTGCATTGACGCCGCCGGCCGCGAGTTGTTTGCGATAAGCAACATCCTTCAGCCTGGTTCCGTCTATCAGCTCGGCCGCTCGTGCCTCAGGCGTCTTGCCCGCAAGCACGATCTTCACGGTCGGGTCATTCGCGCCTAATTCGTCGCGCATCAGCGCGAACGACTCCGCAAGCTTCACTTTCTCGAAGTCGGCATACATCGGAGCGGGAGAGTAGAGGCTCAGCTCGAGCGACTCTCGACGCGCATCGGTGTACTCCGGCAGACGCTCGGGGTTTGGCTTGGCGCTTTCCGCGGCGAGCCGAACCATCGCGCGCGCGATCCCGAAGAGCTCTGAGTTGAACCCCGCTCCGTTTCCGACTAACGAGTATTGCCGGTAGTAGCTCTTGAGGCCTGCGCGTCCCTTCGCGATGTTGTCCCAGGCGTCGCCATATTCCTTCTGCTTCTTCGGGTCGGCGGCGACCGTGCGGCGCAGTGCCTCTTCTGCTTTCGCTTTCTTTGCTAGAAGTGACTTGTCCTGCAAACCCTCGAGCTCTCCGCGCAACGCCTTCAAGCTGTTCTCGATGCCGAAAAAATCTTCCTGTGCGCGGCGGGATTGCTCTTCGCCCAACGACCTGTACCTGCCCAGCGTGTCGTGCTCGCGGTTCAAAAGCTTCACTGCGAACGGCAGACCGTCGTCGCGAAGATACTCGAGATGCGCAACGGTATTCAATCGTCCAGTCGAGCCGGGATTCCCCGGTACAAACACGAGCTCGCCATCCTTCGCGCCGTCCTTTGACCATTTCAAGTAGTTCTCAACCTTGAGAGGCTTGTCGTTTTCATAAACGCGGAACAGCGCCATATCGAAATCATAACGCGGAAAAGTGAAGTTGTCGGGATCGCCGCCAAAGAAGGCGATCGCAAACTCGGGCGCGAAGACCAGCCGCACGTCGGTGTATTTCTTATAGCGGTAAAGATTGTATTGGCCGCCCTGATAGAGAGTAACCACATCGCTGCGCAACCCCGTCTTCTCGGTAGATTCTTTCTCGATGTCGGCGATTGCCGCGCGGCGAGCTGCGTTAGCTTCAGCCGGAGACCCGCCCGGTTTGACCGCCGAGGTCAGGGCTCGGGTCACTTTTTTTATGGTGATCAATGGGTTCAACTCGAGGTCGGGAGCTTTTTCTTTTTGATCGGGGGTGCGAGCGTAAAATCCATCCTTGTTGTAGCCGTTCTCGGCGTTGCCGATCTTTTGCAGCACGTCCGACGCGATATGTTGGTTGGTGAGCACCAGCCCGTCCGCGGATACGAACGAGCCGGACCCGCCGCTGTTGAAACGCACCGAAGCGAGCTGTACCTTCTTGAGCAAGGCGTCAGTAATTTCGAACCCGTATTTCTTCTTAATCTCATCCCTGGGAACGTTGTTGAAGGTCCACATGCCTTCGTCCGCGCGAACCATATTGAGCCAAGATGTCGCAAAAAGGGCGATGAGAATGACGCTTGATAACTTTTTCAATTTCATGTTGATTCCTCGAGAAGATCTTTTAGCAAGAGATCCCAATGATGTGTCCGACAATCGCAGCAAAAAATGAGGGCGAGCCGTTGCACATCGTCTCGCCCTCTACCATTCCGCTCACTCTTGGAGAAGAGATGGCAGTTCTTGTGCTGCCAATATAAGTTTACCAGACCAATCAGGGACTGCAACATCGAAAAAGGGGGTATGAGGTCTCAGCCTCTAAGCATCGCAACCAGCAGTATCGAGACCGCCGCCGGTGTAACGCCAGGGATCCGCGAGGCCTGACCTATCGTGCGAGGCCGAATACTACCGAGCTTCTGAACTACTTCGTTCGACAAACCCGAGATGCTTGAAAAGTCTACGCTGCGGGGTATTTCAAGGTCTTCGTAGCGCCCACGCTTGCGAGCCAGCGCGTCCTGGTCCTTCAAATAGCCTGCATAGCGCATGTCATTCAGCGCGACGACGATCTCTTTTTGTTTTGTCTCGTCGCGGATTGCCGCCCTGACGATTTCTATCAACCTCTCTGCGCTGCAGTCCGGACGGCGTGCAAGGTAGTCGAGGCTTCGGCCGCGATAACTGTCGGGCGATCCGTCAAGGTTAAGGCGCACGAGCACATCGTCGTCAAGATCAGTAACCTTTGCGGTGGACATATACTCTTTCACTTTATCCACATCGCGCTGTCGTCTCTCAAACGCGTCATAGTCGAGGTCGTCAACCGAACCGATCTTATGTGCGAGCGGGGTCAGCCTCTGATCAGCATTGTCGTAGCGCAGCGAGAGTCGCATTTCCGCTCGCGACGTGAACATTCGATAAGGCTCGTCCGCGCCTTTGGTCACAAGGTCATCGATCATCACCCCGATGTAGCTCGCGGCTCGATCGAATACAACCGGTTCGCCTCCGAGCACCGACAGAGCGGCGTTGATCCCGGCGACGATTCCCTGGCCGGCTGCTTCTTCATAGCCGGACGTCCCGTTGATCTGCCCGGCGTGAAACAGACCGTTGATCCGCTTTGTCTCGAGCGTGGCAAACAACTCGCGCGGATCGACGAAGTCGTATTCGACGGCGTAGCCGGGACGGAGCAGCTTTACGTTCTCGAGACCGGAAATGCGGCGCACGAACTCGTGCTGCACCTCTTCAGCCATGCTGGTGGAGATCCCGTTCGGATAAACCTCATAGGTGTCGTAGCCCTCGGGTTCGAGGAAGATCTGATGTCGAAGCTTTTCCGAAAACTTCACTACCTTGTCTTCGATCGATGGACAGTACCGCGGACCGATCCCCTGAATGTCTCCACTGTACAGGGGCGATTTGTCGAGGTTGTTCCGGATCACGTCGTGAACCGCTTCGTTTGTGTAACCGATGAAGCATTCAATCTGCTTGCGATTGATCGCGTCGGTCTTGAATGAGAACGGGACCGGGCGCTCGTCACCGGGCTGGTGCTCGAACTTCGAGTAATCAATCGTGCGCCCATCGAGGCGGGGCGGTGTTCCGGTCTTGAGCCTTCCGGTCTTGAACCCCGTACCGCGGATGCAACTGGCGAGCTTGATCGAGGCGGGCTCACCGCTACGGCCCGCTTGAAAAGTTTTCTTGCCTACGTGAATCAAACCGTTCAAGAAAGTTCCGGTAGTGAGCACGACGGCACTGCCTTCGATAAACGTTCCATCTGCGAGCTCTACCCCGGTGACCCGGTCGCCGGCGAACTTGATCTCGGCGACTTCGCCTTCAATGATCGACAGCCGCTCGGTGGTCGAGAGCCGGCGTCGCATTTCAGTCCGATAGAGATTACGATCTGCCTGCGCTCGAGGCGATTGAACCGCCGGGCCTCGGCTGCGATTGAGCAGGCGGAACTGAATCCCGGTTCGGTCGATGACTTCGCCCATTATTCCACCGAGAGCGTCGACTTCGCGAACGAGATGACCTTTGGCTATTCCTCCGATAGCTGGATTGCAGCTCATCTGGCCAATCGAGTTGGTATCGAGGGTGACCAGCGCAGTGCGCGCGCCGATGCGCGACGCGACGTGCGCAGCTTCGCAGCCGGCGTGTCCGGCTCCGATTACGATTACCTCGAATGACCTATCTTTGCTCATGACCATTGGTTTTACCTCAGTGCCGTTTCTTAGCTTCGCCAATGTACCTCTCATAGGCACTCACCCAATCGGCTGCAATCTCGACCTGCGCCTTCTCAAGATCGAGTTGGCCGCTGCAGACCATCTTTCGCAGCCTCTTCTCAAGCCTGTTCTTCATCTGGTAGTGCCACTTGTCTGAGAGGGGCTGGGGCCAGAGGTTCTTTAGGGAATTCGAGCCACCCAGGCTTACTGGTATCAGGTGATCCACGTTGTATCCCAACGCGTTTGGGCTTACGCCATATCTGTCAAATACCTGACGTTTCAAGGCCATCGTAAGCTTATCGGCTGGACCCGTATACTCAGCTTTACATAAATCGTCTTTAGATACCCGGAGGCTATCTCCGGGCGTTAGCTTTTTATCGGGCAAGTGTTGCACCCTCTGTTGAGCAGCAGCCAGATCGGGCAGGTTTAGCGTCAAAGTCAAAAATAGAATAGCAGTTCTCATTCGTCGGCGTCCTCAAGGTGTCTCGGCCTTCCTACCAGAGAGATTGAGACCGCGGCTCAATCTTTGAGTGTCATCAAATCTTGGTCTTAGCAAGGCATAGACCCTCCCATTCGCAAAGATAGCATTTATGATCGTAGAATTCACGGCTGCTTACTTTCCGATGCAAAAAGTCGAAAAGATTTGACCGAGTATCTCGTCAGTCAAAGTCTCCCCGGTGATTTCCCCAAGGGACGCAAGCGCGCTTCGCAACCTCATAAGAACGATCTCCTCAAACTCGCGATGTCTCATCATTTCGCGAGTAGCGATGAGTTGTTCAATGGCCCGCTGGACCGCAGCGTGCTGTCGAGCGTCGGTGAGCATCGTATCATTTCGTTCGGTAACGTCCGCACCGCCAAGCCGAAGAAATATCCTTTCGATCAGCGAATCGAACCCATCGCCGGTTAAGGCCGAAATGCATATCAATTGATCGTCGCGCGACGGTATCGCCTCGGCTTCCAGCCTCCTCGGCAAATCAGTCTTGTTCAAAACAACAATCCGACGCTCTACCGCCACATGTTGCAAAAGCTGGACGTCGTCATCGGTCAACGGCTCGGCGGCATCAAGTAGGAGAAGCGAAATGTCGGCGTCCGCAATAGCGCTTCGAGTGCGAGTGATGCCAATGCTTTCCACAAGATCGGTGGTCTCACGAATGCCGGCCGTGTCTATCAGCCGGACGGGAACACCGGAAATCGAGGTGCTCTCATACAGCGCGTCTCTTGTAGTTCCGGGCAACTCGGTCACTATCGCCCGGTCTGTGCCGATCAGGCGGTTGAACACCGAAGACTTGCCGACGTTGGGACGCCCAACGACCGCTAGGTCAAATCCTTCTTTAACGTAGCGTCCAAACGTAAAGCTGTTTGCTATTGCGGCCAACGCATCGATGATCCCGGCCAGCTTCGCCAGAAGCGTCGAGGCGGTCTCAGGTGAGATGTCCTCCTCGACGAACTCGACGGAAGACTCGAGGTGAACGATGACTTCGACGAGCGAGTTCTTCAGGGGAGTGAGCCGCAGAGACAATTCGCCTTCGAGCTGTTTAGTGGCGACTCGCGCTTGATAATGAGTTTGAGCGTTGATTAGATCGCGTACCGCCTGGGCCTGGGCGAGGTCAATACGCTGGTTGAAGAATGCCCGAAAGGTGAACTCACCCGGCTCCGCGATACGCGCGCCTCGCTCGATTGCCATTTGAAGCACTCGAGCGAGGATGATCGGACTGCCGTGGCAACTGATTTCCACGACATCTTCTCCAGTGTAAGAATGCGGCGCTTTGTAGTAAGTGAGGATGACTTCGTCTAGCACCTCGCTCGACGCCGGGTCGGCAATACGGCCGAACTGAGCGCGGTTTGGCGCCCCGGGGTCCGGTCCGGATTCTGTACAAAAAAATGCCGTTGCTATCTTGAGTGAGTCCGGCCCGCTGAGTCGCACCACCCCAATGCCACCGCGTCCGGGCGGAGTTGAAATTGCTGCTATTGTGTCATCGGAATACATGGCGGTTTCTGGTTTCTGGTTTCTGATTGCTGGTTTCTAGTCGATTCCGAACTAGAAACTAGAGGCCTCTAACAGAGACTTCGCTAGTGATGGTCGGCCGAGCTGCCAGCTTGTCGAGGTTATTGATAATGGTGCCCGATCCCCGACAAGCTGGCAGCTCATCGGACCGGGGACAACAAGCTGGCAGCTCATCGGACCGGGGACGACAAGCTGGCAGCTCATCGGACCGGGGACAACAAGCTGGCAGCTCGTCGGACCATATCGGACCCGCCTAGCGGAATAGGTGTTACAAGCAGCTAGAAACCAGAACCGAGAACCTTATTTTGTGGATCGAATGGTCACCTTGCGGTTCTCGCCGTTGCCTTGGCTCTCGGTTGTGACCGAAGCGTCGTTTGCCAGTGCGAGGTGAATGATGCGTCGCTCGTTGGGAGTCATTGGATCGAACGTGAATGGTATGCGCGAAAGCCGGACTTTCTCAGCCGCTTTCTCTGCCATCAGTCGCAATTCTTTTTCACGACGCGCCCGATAGCCCGTTGAATCGAACACCAATCTCGATTCTTCGCCCGATGCCCGGACCAGGACGCGGTTGCCAATGTATTCGAGCGCGTCAAGCAGCTCGGCGTTGTGGCCGAGCAGTAGGGCGACGTCGTCTCCGCGCACCTGAATCTTGAAGCCGTCTTCGCCGGGATCCGCGGCAGCCTTTAGGTCAAGCCCGGATGATCCGAGCACTTGATTGGTGAAGTCAACAACCAGTCTTACATCTTCTTCGGACATCGCTTGATACTCCGAACGCGTGAGGAACCACGCCGAATGTATGCTACTTTCAGAAGCCCTCAGCTTCGGCGCCGCCTCGCGGTTCTTGCCTTCGTTTGCTCTTGCTCTTTGCTCCCTTCTGCGCGCCGGCTTTCTCGACAGCGCGAGGACCGCTCTTATTGCCTCCGGATCCCGCCGCAACGGCCGCTACTTCGGCAGAGAGGTCAGCGGTCTTGCGATTGATCCACAACTGAATCAAGACCCCTACAATGTTACTGACCATCCAGTAGAGAACCAAACCGCTTGGCGCCGAAAAGAAGAACAGCCACGTAAGCATGATCGGCATAAGCCAGGTCATCATCACGCGCTGCATCTTCATCGACGGATCCGCCGATGCCGGCTGCGGCGTGAGTTTTGTCGATGCGATCATAGTGACGCACATTACGATGGGTAGTATCTTTAGCGGATCGGACCTCGAGAGGTCGTGTATCCACAAGACCCACGGAGCGTGACGGACGTCCAGCGAAGAGCCGAGGTACAGATACACCGCCCAGAAAATCGGCATCTGAAGCAGGAGCGGCATGCACCCGCCCAACGGGTTCGCTTCTTTCATCAGTGCGAGTTGTTCTTGTTGAAGCTCTTGCAGCTCGCGTTCGTATTTCTTTGGATTCTCTTTGAGCTTCTTCATCCGGTCCTGAAGCTCTTTCATTCGCGGCTGGTGCTTGGCCGCCTTCTTCATCTTTTTCGAGCTGTAGAACCTGAGCGGCGAGAGCAGCAGGTTGATCATCACCGTTACGCCGACGATCGCCCAGCCGTAGTTGCCGGTAAGGCTTTTTAAGCTGTTGAGCGCCCAGGCAAGCGCCGGCACAAGGGGTTTGACCGCAAACGAAAATAATCCGTAGTCGATCAATGCGCTCAAGTTGGCGCCGAGGCTGGTCCCTACCTCCTCTAGTAACGCGCGGTCCTTCGGCCCGACGAAGATGTGCAAAGTCGAGCTAACCGGGATGGCGGCTGACGGATAGTCGAGCGTCGTCTCGTCGTGTTTTGACTGAATGTTGGTCAGAGTGATCTCATCGATCGCCTGATTCGTCGGTACCGCAAGCATGGCGAAGTAATGGTCAGCGACGCCAGCCCATCCGTAAAGATGCCTGAGCGTGTCCACGCCTTGCGCCACGCCATTGCCTTTTGAGACTCCCGCCGGCAGCGAGTCGAGAGTAAGTCGCTGGCCGTTTGCTTCGCGATTCGCAACCCGTGCATAGCCGATCAGCGTTGCGCCTTTGTCCGCCACAAGCTTGACCTCGGTTACGCCATCCGCCAGCGGTTTATCGAGATCGATCTGATGTGCATCGCGGTTGATTGCGGTGATGGTCGCGAACGGAGGCGTTATTGCGGTCCCAAGAATCTGCTGGCGCTTACCTTCTCTGGTATAAGCAATGACCTGAGGCGGCGTGCTGTAGCTTCCGGTTTGCCTATCGCTCTGATCGCCGAATCGAGGGCCCAGTACTATTTCAACTGGCTGTACGCTCTTGTTCGACGTCACTCCTGCGGTCACGTCGAACACGAATGTGCCCTCATGGAAAGTAATTGACTTTGTCGCGGTGATCGAAGGCGACGTGTATGTAAACGTTATAGTCCGTGCCTCATCGTGGTCAAGCTTTATCTCGTCCGCGCCGGGACCTACGCCCTCGATTTGGAAGTTGACCCGATTCAATTGCATCCCAAGTTCGGGTGACCAGGGGGTGCGCAGGCTCAAAGGCGGGCTAAGCGGGTCAGGGATCTCCTGTGGGATCAGTTCGAGCTCGTTCCCATCGGCTCCGGTAATATCGCGCACTTCGCCGTTCTTCTCTTTGTACCTTTCGAGTCTCCAAGAGGTTACCACCGCTCCGCCATTCGACAGCGTCACGCGCCAGTAGTCAGTTTTGATCGTGATCTTACGCGACGCGACTTGAGTGGTTTGAGCTTGCGCCGGTGTCTGAGAAGCGGGCGCGGTCGATGGAGCGACTTTCTTAACAGCCGGAACCGCAGCTTGTGGTTGACTCTCAGCGGTGCGCTGTGTCGGTGTTTCTTCCAGAAGCGGCTCTTCAATCGCGGGCGGCGCCATGTAGCGCATTATGAGTGGCCACGACATCAGCACCACCAACGAGAGCGCCAATGCCATTATCAAACGAGTTCGATCCATCAAATCACATCAGGCGGGTGTCCGCCCGTCCTTTACTTACCTTACAGGGTCATAGCCGCCTGAATGAAAAGGGTGGCACCGCAGGAGCCGTCGAGCTCCAAGGTACACGCCGCGCAGCGGGCCGTATTTCTGAATTGCTTGCATTGCGTACTCAGAACAGGTCGGCGTGAATCTGCACGACGGCGGGAGGAGCGGTGAAATCAGCAGCCTGTAGGAGCGTATGAAGAAAATCAGAACAGCTTTCACTTCTGGCCCGCCCTCTGTAGAAACGTTACGAACTCACCCTCAAAGTCGCGGTAAGCGGCATCCACCAAAGCACGCTTTACATTAATGACTATATCAACTCCATTTGGCACTAGCCATTTGTTTTTTCTGAATGCTTCACGTACCAGGCGACGCGCGCGATTCCGCTCAACCGAGTTTCCCGTTTTTCGCGTCGCGGTGATCCCAATGCGGGCTCGGGGAGAGTCCTTCGTGAGCACAAACGCGGTGAAGTACCTGAATTGTATCTTGCGACCTTCCTCGTAGACGCGGCGGAAAACGTCGCGCTTCAGGATCCTGTCGGACTTGGGAAACCTTTGGGATGCTTCAGTCATCGCGTGATTCGTGCGCCGTGACGCTGTGAGTTCGCCACGGATCACGCATCACTCTTCAGGTCCTAGTAGTGCGCCGGTGTCAGCCGTTTCCGGCCCTTGGCGCGGCGCCGCTTGAGCACTAGTTGCCCACCTTTTGTGCTCATACGCACGCGGAAGCCGTGGGTTTTGGCGCGACGGCGGTTATTCGGCTGAAAGGTCCTCTTCATGTTTCTACGCTCCTCGAAAAACGTATCTACAGAAAAGATTAAACCTATATAAACAGCCTGGGGTTGTCAAGCCATGCTAAATAACGTTGGCTGGGAGTCTTTAATAAGGGACTCTGTCCGAGTGTCGGCAAACGGCGAAGTGTCCGAGGATCGGATCGTGACCTCAAAACGCAAACGGTCGACTCCCCAACTCCCTTTCGTTTGTGGAGGATCATAAAGAGCAAGCTAAAGCTTGTACTCTGAACCTCAGACTGACCCGTTACCCAGCTTGCGCGGGGCTACCCTTGCGGGGCATTATTATTGACAGGGAGTGGCAGGGATGTTAAGTTGGCCTCGAATTTCCAGTCGAGAGTGCCCCCCTTTTAAGAACCTATGACAAAGAGAAGCGGGAACAGGTTTGACGACCGCAAGCGGGAGATATTCGCGGCGATTGTGAAAGATCACATCGCCACCGGCCAGCCTGTTGGGTCGTTCGCGCTCGCCAAACAGTCGCGCGAGAACTTGTCGTCCGCCACCATCCGCAATATCTGCGCGGAGCTTGAAGACGAAGGCTATTTGACGCACCCGCACACGTCGGCGGGACGGTTGCCCACTGATCGGGGCTATAGGTTTTATGTTGACAATTTCATAAGCACGACGAAGCTTTCGCGGTCTGATGCGGCTCGAATCAATGACCGGTTGCTCGATGAACGGTCGCTGGCGAATCCGGAGCTGCTGATGGAACGCACAAGCCGCCTGCTGTCGCAATTGTCCGATAACGTCGGCATAGTAGTGTCGCCTTCGAGCTCGAGGGACATACTTCAGCACATCGAGTTCGTCCGACTGCCAGACTCGCGCATATTGGCGATCACGGTGTCAAGTGCGGGTCGCGTGCAAGATCGAGTGATTCGAATTGACGGGGAGTTCACCCAGGACGAGCTCAATGCGACTTCGCGTTATCTGATCGAGAACTTTCACGGTTGGACGCTGGCGGAGATCCGCGATGAGTTGTTGCTGCGGATGAGTGAAGAGAAGGCGCTCTACGATCAGTTCCTTCGCAACGCGGTGATGCTGTGCAGTCAGAGCTTGCAGGAAGGCGATCAGCCGGATGTGTTTATAGAGGGAGCTTCAAACATCATATCGAAGCCTGACTTCGCGGACACTGAACGCATGCGAGCATTGTTCAAGATGTTCGAGCAAAAGAGCCGCATCGTAAAGATATTGAATGAGTGTATTGAAAGTGCAAAGCGCGAGGCGGTGTCGGTTCGGATAGGCAGCGAAAATCGATTTGCCGATCTGCGGGGCTGCACGGTGATAGCTTCATCCTGTGTTTATCCAGGCGGTGGCGCTGTGGGCAGCATAGGCGTCGTGGGGCCGACCAGGCTCGAATACGACCGGCTGATCGGGGTTGTGGACTACATTGCGAAGTTGTTCGAGCGGGCAATCGACGGAGCATCGGCAAGAGCGCTTTGATCTATGGTGTGGAATCGAGAATTGGGAAACATACAAGGATAATGAGAGACAAGAAGAACGAGCCGAGGGTCATACCGATCAGCTTTGATGGGGAAGAGGAGCCCGAATCGGACAAACAACAGATATCGGATTTGCCCCGGGAAACTGAGCTGGCCGCTGACCCGATCGATCAGCAGGAACAAAACGACGAAGCGGCAGCCGATCGAAACGTTGAAGAGCCCGCGGACGCGGGCGAGCCTCAGCAGGATGCCGTCGCCCGGCTCCAGGCTCAGGTCGATACGCTTAACGCCGAGAGAGCGTCGCTTTATGACAAGCTCCTCAGACGGCAAGCTGAGTTTGAGAATTACCGTAAGCGGGTGGAACGCGAACGTGGTGAACTCTACCAGCATGGGCGCGATGATGTATTGTTGCAGTTCCTCCCGGTAGTCGATAACTTCGAGCGCGCGCTTTCCAGCCTGGAGACAAGCGAGGGCGACGCCGAAGCGCTGCGCCACGGCGTGGAATTGATCCACAAGCAATTCAAAGACGCGTTGTCGAAGTTCGGTCTTGAGGCGGTTGAAGCAGTCGGGAAAACGTTTGATCCCCACGTTCACGAAGCGGTGACGACGGAGGCGACCGATAAGCACAAAGAGAACACCGTGATCCAGGAGTTTCAGCGAGGATACAGGATCGGCGACCGGTTGCTGCGTCCCGCCAAAGTTAAAGTGGCCTCCAGCCCCGAAAAGTAGTTGCCGATTTTAGATTGCCGATTGAAGAGACTCAGTCGCCAATCGCCAAGGTGAAATCCCCCCGGCCCCTGTCGATTAATCAGACCCCTTTTACCTTCTCGGTTTTGAGTGGATAGCAGATAGGAGGCTTGTCTCATGGGTAAAGTTATCGGAATAGACCTCGGCACTACGAACTCGTGCGTGGCAATACTGGAAGGCGGCGTCACGCAGATAGTTCCAAACAAGGAAGGCGGGCGCACGACACCGTCGGTAGTCGCTTTCACCGAGAAGGGCGAGAGATTGATAGGCCAGATAGCCAAGCGGCAGGCCATAACGAACTCCGCCAATACGATCTACGCAGTCAAGCGGCTGATGGGCCGCAAGTTCGACTCGCTCGAGGTTCAGCGGGCCTGCGAGGTCTGCTCTTACCAGATCACTGATGCGGTCAACGGGGATTGCCGGGTGCGAGTGCGTGGAAGGGACTATTCGCCACCGGAGATTTCAGCGATCTTGCTTCAGCGATTGAAGCTGGCCGCCGAGGAATTCCTCGGCGATGAAGTTACCGAAGCGATCATTACGGTGCCTGCTTACTTCGACGACATTCAGCGCCAGGCTACAAAAGACGCGGGCAAGATTGCCGGGTTGACCGTCCAACGCATAATTAACGAGCCGACGGCCGCGGCGCTCGCCTACGGGCCCGGCAAACGCGAGAACGAGCGGAACCGGGGGTTTGATCCCGGCGGCGCGCAGTTTGATATCTCGATAATGGAGATGGCCGACGGCGTGTTCGAGGTGTTGTCGACTTGCGGCGACTCGTTTCTGGGCGGCGAAGATTTCGACCAGCGAATAGTCGACTGGATGATCGAAACGTTCAAGCAGGAGACGGGAATCGATCTGCGCCCCGACCGGCTGGCGCTTCAGCGCCTAAAGGAAGCGGCCGAGCGCGCAAAGTGCGAGCTGTCCACCACCACTGAATCTCAACTGAACCTGCCGTTTATCGCTGCCGATCCAACCGGTCCGAAGCACTTCAACAAGACCCTCACTCGAACAAAGTTTGAGGAGCTGGTGGTTGATCTGGTCGAGCGAACGATCGAGCCTTGCCAGAAAGCGATCGCAGACGCCAAGCTCACCGCGGAACAGATCACAAAGGTGCTGCTGGTAGGCGGCCAGACTCGCTCGCCGATCATCATCGATCGGGTGCGCGACATCTTCAAACGTGAACCATCGATTGAGATCAACCCTGATGAAGTTGTCGCCATTGGCGCGGCGATTCAAGTCGGCGTACTCGCGGGCGATGTGAAGGATTTGATCCTGCTCGACGTGATCCCGCTGTCGCTGGGCATCGAAACACGTGGCGGGCTCTTTACCAAACTTCTGGACCGCAACTCCACGATACCGACGAAGAAGAGCCTCGTGTTTACAACCGTTGCAGACAATCAGCAAGTCGTGGAAGTTCACGTATTGCAGGGAGAGCGGGACATTGCTGCCGGTAACCGCAGCCTGGCGCGTTTCGAGCTTGTAGGCATACCGCCCGCGCCTCGCGGCCTGCCCCAGGTCGAAGTCACCTTCGAGGTGGACGCCGATGGTATTGTGTCCGTTTCCGCGCGTGACAAGATGACCGGCCTCGAACAGGCGATGCGAATAACGCCGTCGTCCGGATTGTCGGCTTCCGAGATCTACGACCTCATAGAAGAGGCGAATCGTAACGCCGAGGCCGATCGTCGAATGAGGGAAATCATCATCGCGCGAAACCGCTTGGAAGGCTTACTTCAGAACACTGTACGCTCCTTTGGCGAGTTTGGGTGGATGCTTACGGCCGACGACCAGGAGTTTGTGCGCAACACCGTTGAACACGCGAGAGATACGTTTTCGTCGGAAGATTCGGCCGAGGTGCGTTATACGCTCGAGCAACTTGAAAGAGCCGCTCGCCTGATAACCGACGCAATGTTCCGGCCGACCGGCCTCGCGTCGGGTCCGGTTGAGAAAGAAAAGGACGAAGACACCGTGCCGTTGTCCGAGGTGATGTAGAGTTTGCTATAATCCGTTCTCGGTTTCTGGTTGCTGGTCTCTAGTTTCTGGTCGTCTGACGGAAACAGACATCGGAAGCCAGGAACTAGAAACCAGAAACCAGGAACCACAGTTGAGCAGCAAACGCGACTACTACGAAGTGCTGGGCGTGCGCCGCGAGGCGAACGATCAAGAGCTAAAGGCGGCATACAGACGCCTCGCACTCAAATACCATCCAGATAAGAATCCCGGCGACCACCAGGCTGAGGAAAGTTTCAAGGAAGTAAACGAAGCTTATCAGGTGCTTTCGCAACCTGAGTTGCGAGGGCGCTACGACCGGTTCGGTCATGCCGGCGTTGGCGCAGGGGCCGCGGCAGGGGCGGGCTTTGGCCAGGGGTTCCCGGGCTTCGAAGACCTCTTCGACATGTTCGGTATGGGCGATATCTTCGGCGGACGAACCACTCGTCGAGCCGGACCTCGCCGCGGGTCGGACCTTAGATACGATATCGAACTCACGCTCGAAGAAGCGGCCGCACCAGTGAAAACCAAGATTCGCGTGCCCAGGCTGGAGACCTGCGAAGTCTGCAGCGGGAATGGCGCGGCCGAGGGTTCGCAGCCGGTGCGCTGCTCCGCGTGCGCAGGAACCGGGCAGGTGCGGTATCAGCAGGGATTCTTTTCGGTCAGCCGCACTTGCTCGACGTGCCGCGGCAACGGGAAGGTGATCAAGGACGTATGCCGTGCGTGCCGCGGCGACGGCCGGGTCGAGCGAGAGAAAATGCTCGAGGTCAAGATTCCCGCCGGCGTTGACACCGGGTCGCGCTTGCGAATAGCAGGAGAGGGCGAGGCCGGTGAACTGGGAGCTCCGCGTGGTGACTTGTATGTTATCGTACACGTGAAAGAACACGACTTCTTTGAGCGCCGTGATGCAAACCTGTATTGCTCAGTTCCTGTATCATTCGCTCAAGCCGCGCTCGGAGCCGACGTAAATGTGCGGACCATTGAAGGTGAACAGACCGTGCGCATCGGCGAGGGCACCCAGAGCGGGAATATGTTCAGGCTCAAGGGAAAGGGAATGCCGGTGCTTGGCGGCCGGGGGCGCGGGGATCTCTACGTTGCGGTGAACGTCGTCACCCCGACGAATCTCTCACGCGAGCAGCGCCGGCTGTTTGAAGATCTCGCTAATCTCGAAGCAAACGGACATCAGGATCGAGGGATTTTGGACAAGGTCAAGGATATTCTTGGATAGTGGCTCGTCCTCTATTGGAGAAGTGAAAATGGGCGCCGTATTGGCGCCCCTCGCATTCTGGGTTGTGACCTCCCGCTACTTAGAAGGAGCGTAATACGGATTGGTGCCCGAACCGTGATCGGTCGTGTCGAGTATCTCTCGGACTTGCGGCACCTGCTCGCGAATCAATCGCTCGATACCCATCTTCAGAGTCACATCAGCCGCGCCGCAGCCCTGACACCCGCCGCCCATTCGTATGAATATGTTGTCGTCCTGAACATCCAATAGCTCAACGAAACCGCCGTGAGAGGCCACTCCAGGATTGATCATCTCGTCGAGGACTTGCTGTACCCGCATTCTTACATGCTCCGGAGGCAGTCGATCACCCTCGGGAACCTCGGACGGTGGATTCAAGAAGGCTCGGATTGCAGTGCCGACTCGCTTACCAAGTTGGCGCCAATCCTCCGCGCCTCCCTGGGTGACGTCGACCAGATTGTTGGTGATCTCCACCTTCATTATGCCGGGAATCTTGAGCAGCTTATCGGCAAGGTCGTTGTCCTTCGCTTCTTCAGCCGTATAGAAAACGGCTGACCCCTCGAGCACAGGACGATCGACTGTGAACCGGCAAACGTGAATGTCTTGCCGATCTACCTCGGCTTTGATTTGAATTCCAAAGGGTGAACTCATGATTGTGCTCCTGTTCTATTCTTTAAGTGCAGCGATTAATTATAGAACAATCCTCGATGACATAGCCACGTCGGACAGACAGTTTGGAGTGCGGCGGCAAGTCTTCGCGACGCCGCTTTGGGTTTGCGGATTTCAGGATTCGCAAGAAAAGGGGCGCCGCGAAGACTTGCCGCCGCACTCCAAAATCATCCGTACAAAATCCGCAGTCCCTCTCGCTTTCAAATTCCCGCGCTTTTTTCGAGGGGACCAAACTGGTCCCGCGTCGGCTCCGCTCAGCAGAACCAAGCTTCGGTTAGTCTCGGCGGGCGCAGACGCAACGGGTCGATCGGAAGAGCCAATTGAGGCGCCGGCGCGGCGCCTCGCGCCGCGCGGGCCAATTCGAGAATCTGGTAGAAAGTCGCAGCAGCGTCTTCGCGCCTGCCCGCCGCTTCCTCGACGAGCAAGCTCACCTGGCTGTGTAGTTCGTCCATTCGCGGGTCCGCGTGCGCCCACTCGTAGGTGAATGACTCTTGAATCAAGGGTCCAAGCCATCGATGACTGTCTGGCTGTGATAACAAAAGCGAGCCCGGTGGAACCAGCAGGCGAATGCTGTACTGAACTGGATCTACATGATCGATCAGTTCCTGTGACTCTACGAACTCGAGGATGTCGATATAGTCGTCGATCGTTCCCCACGGCGTGAACGAAACAAACGTCGGCCTCATCACGATACCCGCCTCGCTCAGTATCCGGAGCGCTTCGGCAGCGTCGTCTCGCTTATGCCCCTTTTCTAGCTTCTCCAGGACAACGTTGCTTAACGATTCGACCGCCGAGACCACAAAGATACAGCCCGATCGCGCGAATTCAGGAATCAAATCTTTGTGCTTGAGGATATGTTCAACCTTCGCGGTGAAATCAAATGTCAGGTCCGGAAACTCCTTGTGCATCGCGCGGGTGATCCGAAGCGAATGCCCCGGTCCGTTCAGGAAATCGGGATCACCAAATGTAATGTGCTGCGCGCCGGCAGCCACGAGCCCGCGAATGTCTTTCAGAACAACGTCCTCGGTCATTATGAAGAATCGGCCGTTGTACACCGAAGGGATCGGACAATGCGCACAGTGATGCAGGCATCCTCGGGACGCCTCTACATAACCGGCCAACCGTTGCTCGTCGTTGTATTCAAGCTTCGCGTAGTGCTCCAGCGGTACGAGCGCGCCGCGGTCGGGCACACTGAAGTTGAGCCGAGCGAGCACTGGGTTTGCCTTCCGGCTCCGCGTGCTAGCTTCGGCGATCTCGATCGGCGTTTCGAATACCACCGCTGTTATCAACTGGACGAGGGCTTCTTCAAACTCGCCGCCGATCACCGAGTCCGCAACAGTGGCGAGGAGATAGTCCGCGTTGAGCGTGGCATAGAGTCCATAGAAACAGATGTGAGTCCTGGGGTTGAGCTTGCGAATCTCTTGCGCCACCCTCAAACCGAGCCTCAACGCGGTATGCATTGGAACCGACATCCCGACGAAGCGTGCCCGCCTGACTTTTTCCGCGTCGAAACCCTCAACGGAAACGTCCATGGTCTCCGCTTCATAACCGGCGCGGCGCAGAAGGCCGAGCGGCATCGCGATCCCAGCCGGTTGATGACCCAACTCGTAGCAGGAGACAAGGAGGATCGACGATCGTTCGATCTGTTGCGTCATTGATAAGATGTTATGCGTTCAGGTGAGCTTTGCGCAAAGGGGGCCGTTCCTACTTCGGCCCCAAGGTGGAGTGTTCTGCCTTCTGAGTTCAACGTTCTGAGTTCAGTGTTCTGAATTCAGAACGTTCTACCTGAAGCTTGAACTCAGAACGTCCCGACTGAAGTCGAACCCCAAGTTCACTCGATCACAAACTCCAGGCGGGCGTGTGCCTCGCGCAGCGCGGCTTCAACTCGATCGGGAGTCGCGGCGCCGCTGAAGATAAAGCCAAGATAGCTTGCTCCCTCCGGTGGCGGCAGTATCTGTTGCGTGATATGAGCGCTGATGATCACGTCTTCAACGTCAGCTACCGCCTTTGCTGCATCAACCCCGATCACCTCTCTCAAGATTCCCGCGCGAGGGATCGGAATCATCATCACTCCGGCGGCCTTATTCTCACGTTCCACGTTCCCGACGTCTTCCTCAAGCGAGTGGCGAATGATCAGCTCTTCAAGCGACATACCGTCGTCAAACTTCAACGCCCGCGAACACAGTCCGCCTATCGCGCGAGCGGCAACTTCAATAACCCAAGGACCTCGATCATTAACGCGCAGTTCGGCGTGTACCGGCCCTTTTGTCAGACCGATTGCCCGGATCGCGGCTGCGGTGGTTTCGACAATCCGCTGTTGGACATCAACGGGCAGACGCGATGGTGTCACATAAATCGTCTCCTCGAAAAACGGTCCATCGAGAGGATCAGGCTTATCGAAGATCGTGAGCACTCGAAACGCGCCGCCGGTTACCAGTCCCTCGACCGCAACCTCAAATCCAGGAATGAACTCCTCAACCAGTGCCTCCCGAGTGAGCGAACCTCCGCGTCTTTCGAGCTTCGGATCGCTTACGATTCGATCCAGCCGACGAACCACGTCCGCAAACTGCTCTTCATTGTCAACCCGCATCACACCTCGGCTCGTCGACAAGAACACCGGTTTGACCACACACGGGTAGGTGACGCGGGCGCTGGTGTCATGCGGGTCCTCGTCCAGAGAGAAATGCCAGAATTGGGGTACTTGGACGCCGCTGCGGCTAAGCACCTCGCGCATACGATGTTTATTCTTGGCGATGATCACTGCGTCCACCCGGTTGTGCCTGAGCTTTAGGGCGTGAGCCACGGAGGCGGCTACTACCGCTGTGTCTTCATCGACCGGTATGATCGCATCGATTGGAAACTGCTCGGCGAACTCGATGGCCTTGTGTGCCGCCCGCTCTGGCGCTGAGAACTCCAACGTCAGCAATCCGCCGGGGTTCCCGGTCGCCAGAGTGCTTGGCTGTTCCGATGCCGCTACGATGTCCACGTCGAGCTTCAGAGCAGCGTCCACGAAGGCTTTCGCGCGGTAAGTGGTGGTCGGCAAGAGCAGAAGCACGCGCGGCATAGTCCTAACCTATTCTGCACCGGCGATGATTGTCCAGCGTGGAACAAGTTGGTGGGACTTAGGGTTTTCGGTATATTAAGTCGAGGAGCTTTGCAACAAAGGCGATTGACCGAGATGGGTTCGTGCGCCGGTTGAGCGGCTAAGCTTGCGCCGAGCGCCCTCGCCCAGGTACTGGGCGAGCTACCGAGACAACCACACGACCCGAAAGTGATTGTTGGCTTCGACCTCGCCGACGATGCGGGAGTGTACCGTCTCCGCGACGACCTCGCACTGGTGCAGACGCTCGACTTTTTCACTCCAATAGTGGACGACCCGTTTGACTATGGCCGAATTGCGGCGCTCAACTCGATCAACGACGTATGT
>CAZOOE010000017.1:12195-28242 GCA_964581275.1 uncultured Clostridia bacterium | reverse complement strand
GCGCCTGGATTATCTGCTTTCGCGTATCGTAAAACGAACCAAGTTCCGAAAAAACAGGGAAGGACTTCGGGATTAATTTAAATGGTGATCCCGAGCGCTCCCTTCGCCGGCTTCATCGGCCCGCTGCGCGACAACGCAATACCGTAATAAAGCCAGGCTTGACCGTTGTCGGGATTCGCCTTGGCGAGCTTCTCGAGAGACGCCACCGCGCTATCAAATCGTTGCGCCCCAAGATAAGCGCGGCCCAGAATGTTCGCCGTCTTGAGGTCATCTCTAACCGCCTTGAGTTTCTCACCGACCTCGGCGGCCTCGTTCCACCGCGCGTCGGATTTCGGCATACGTGCTTTGCGCATCAGGCTCTCTGCCAGCAAGTCCATAGCTGCGACGTCTTCCGGGTTACCCTTGACCGCGTCTCGAAGCGCCGCTATCGCTCGATCATCGTCTTCGCGCTTGAAGTAAATCGCCCCCCGGTAGTAAGCGTTTGCCGCGATCTCTTTTGCCCGCTCGGCGCTGACAGTCGCCGGTTTTTCGCTGGCCGCAGAACCAAGCAATGGAAGGGCTTCGTCGTAGCGATCGAGAAAGAAGTATGCTCGCGCCAACGCCGTCCTGGCACTCGGGTCAATCTCGCGTTTCGCCTTTGAGCTGACTTCGATATAGAGGTTGAGTGGCTCAATCGCCTTGTCGTAACGGGCCTGTAGATAGTGCGAGATGCCTATCGTGTACCAGGCGCCGGCGATGTCGGCGCTTGAGGGGGTTTGAATCTCGAGGAGATCGATGGCATGAGAAAGCGGCAACTCGACGCGATCATAACGCTTGAGCTTGAATTCGCACAGCCCGATGTAGTACCAGGCACCGGCCGCGTCAGGCCGTTCCATCACAATATCCTGAAACTCAACCAGCGCCGCGCGATATTCGCCCTTGTTGTACAAGGTCACGCCCCGGTCCCAGTCGGAAGCCAGAGCTGCCATCGCCAGCAGGACAATGAGTAAGATCGCCCCTTGAGCCCGATGTGCAACACGTCGCATCAGCCAAAATTATTACACGGCCGCTCTTGTGTGTCGAAGTCTTTGGAGGAGGCCGAGTGTTGAGGCGGGCAGGTGTTGGGCATGGGATCAAAGAAAGTCCGGCACTCTTCTGTTTGTCATCCTGGAACGACAAGCTAGAGCTTATCGGACCTGGCTCAATTTGTTCCTCGTTGACAGTCGCCGCCGCGGACGCGTATGTTCGAGCCTTGCGCTCATCTGCCCGATCCTAATAATTGGGGACTTGACTCTATGGAAACAATACCTGCGCACGGCGGCCGGCTGATTAGCTGCGAACTAACCGGCGTCGAGCGGGAGACCATGCTCGAAAGTGTGCCGTCAATGCCGCGGATCAACCTGCGCCCTCGTGAGATATCCGACCTGGAGATGATCGCCAACGGAGCGTTCTCGCCGCCCGAAGGCTTTATGTGCGAAGACGACTACATCGGGGTCAGGGGAAACATGCACCTCGCATCCGGGCTGCCGTGGACCATCCCGGTAACGCTTTCTGCGGCGGATGATCTTGCTGCCGATCTGACCGAAGGTTCAGATGTCTCGCTCTACTCGATCGACGATCACTTGCTTGGAGTACTCCATCTGCGCCAGAAGTTTCGTTACGACAAAGAGCGCGAAGCCGAACGCGTCTATCTGACTACGGACTCTTCTCATCCGGGTGTTTGCGCGCTTTACGAACAGGGCGAGTGGCTGTTAGGCGGACCGATCAGCTTATTGAATCGGCCTCGGAACCCGTCATTCCCAGGGTTCCGGCTCGATCCTAAACAGACTCGGGAATTTTTTAAAAAGAAGCGTTGGCGGCGAGTGGTCGCGTTTCAGACTCCCAACCCGATCCATCGAGCTCACGAGTACATCATCAAATGCGCGCTCGAAACTGTTGACGGATTGTTGCTGCACCCGCTGGTGGGAGAGACAAAATCGGATGACATATCGGCCGAGGTGCGCATGCAATGCTACGAAGCGATGCTGGAGAATTACTTCCCGAGAACCCGGACGCTGCTTGCGGTCAATCCCGCGGCGATGCGTTACGCCGGCCCTCGGGAAGCGGTCTTTCACGCGCTCATCCGCAAGAACTATGGCTGCACCCATTTTATCGTTGGGCGCGATCACGCGGGCGTGGGCAACTTCTACGGGACTTACGACGCGCACTACATCTTCAACGAATTCGATGCGGAGGCGTTGGCGGTGACACCCATGTTCTTCGATCATTCGTTCTACTGCCGGCGCTGCGACGCGATGGCGTCTAACAAGACATGCCCGCACGAGTCGGCGGAGCACGTGACGCTTTCGGGAACAAAGGTGCGAGAGATGCTCGGGCGAGGCGAGATGCCCCCGCGCGAGTTCTCGCGTCCCGAGGTGGCGTCGATACTGATCGAGGCGATGAGCAAGAATTGAGACGATACCAAATCACTCAATTCGCTTCTCTACCGGTCTTGTTGATTTGCAGATAACCGACTTCGGATGTTTCAGACATATCCATTGTTTCAGATTCTCAAGTTCTCGCTCCTGAGCAAGTAGTTGCACTTGTTGCTCCTTGATTTGCGCTTGTTGTTCTTTGAAAGCGTTAACGAAAACGGCGGCAAGGCGGTCATACTTAACCCCTTCGATTTCACCCCTCTCATTATGTGTGACAAGCAATGGCTCGACGGCAGCAACGTCTTCCGCTCCAAAGCCCAGGTCAGCAAGGTTATCGCCTTTCCAACGAAAGGCGAGCGGTTTGAGACGATTGATAATGGCGAGTCCACGAGTGAATGCTTGTAAGTTCTTCTTATACCGTAGACTTGATGAGCATGTAGAAATCTGATTGGAAGCGTTGCGGCATAGCTGCGTCGCGCCAGCCGGGCCTAGGGCGTTGAGCGCAACAATGCCGTTGGTCTGGATGGTCAGCAGATCGCCAACACCAGCGCGGAAGAAGCGCGCAACATTACCGTTCGAGTACCACACCCAATCATCGGTGCCAGAACTGCTGCCGCGATCCCGAAACTTGAAGCCGCCATTTAAGCCGGTTGCCAAAATCTCAAAGCCATTGACGTGCAGGGTTTGTTGCGGAGCGGTAGTTCCGATGCCGACAAACGTGTCGGCATTGGCGCCGTTAATACCGTTGATGGAGCCAAGCACCAGAGCATTGCTCTGGGTAACCGAGGCGCGAAAGCCAATCGCGGTGGCGTTATTTACGGCGGAATCGACATTGGCGACAGTGCCGAGCAGGGTGTTGTTGTGGCCGGTTGGATTCGAGGCATTGAAATCCGCGTTAACTCCGATAAAGGTATTACTGAAGCCGGTGGTGTTGCGGAGGCCGGCATTAACGCCTAAGAAGGTATTGTCACTGCCGGTGGTATTGAATTCGCCCGCGGTTACACCGAAGAAGCTGTTTTGGAAGCCAGTGGTGTTCAAGTTGCCAGCCGCTACGCCGAAGAAGGAGTTGGCGTTGCCGCTGGTGTTAGCGCTGCCGGATGCCTTGCCGAAGAAGCTGTTATTTAAGCCAATGTCGTTTGAGAGGCCAGCGTTAAAGCCGAAGAAGGAGTTGTTGTCGCCAATGGTGTTTGAGGAACCAGATTCATTGCCAAAGAAGGCGTTGGTGCCTCCGGTTGTGATGTTGGTTCCGGCGTTGATTCCGGCAAATAAGTTCTTCGTACCTGCCGCGCTCAGTACCCGCTGCCCGCCGATGTTGTATTGGGTTATCGCATTGACAGAATTGCCAGTGAGGGTGCCTGCGGCCGTGCCATTGCCACTGATGTAAAAATTCGATGAGGCTTGTTGATTAATGGCGTTCTGAATGTAGTTGGCGCTGCCAGCCGGCACACTTGCCACCGGGATTGTCCCGGTAACGACACTGCCATTTACACTCTGAATCTGACTACTGGTCACACAATTCACGCACGCTACCGAAAGGCCATCAGCGGCGGTCGCGGTCAAACTGCGAATCGCATACGTTGTTGCAGTCATTTGCTGGCGCGGCGTGAGGGTGGTAAACGGCCCGCCACCGCTTGCTTTGACACCGATTTCCAGAAACCTATCGGCACCGGGAAAACAACTGGCACAGGCTCCGAAGTCGAGAGTCACGGTGAAGATGCCGTTGCTCACGGCTACACCGTTGAGCGTCAGGATTGCGCCTTGTTGGTTACCGCCGCTGACGACATCAAAGAGTTTGAATTGGAAATCGTAAGTGCCATTCGCCAGGTTGCCGGTGTCGGCCAGTTTGCCTTGATAGGTGAAGGCGGTGGTTTGTGCGAGCGTCGCGCTTGCGCTTATGCACAGCACGATGAGTGCTCCAAAAAACTTGTGTCGCATATCGTTGCTCCTGGCAAAGCGCTGCTTGCGTCGGATATAGCACATTGTGCGCGCTCATGATTGCTCCCATTTAGCAACTAGATACTCGAAATCGGGATCAGCATCACCCCATGAATTGGTAGAAAAGTGTTTGTGGCCGCTGACCAGCGACCATTATTGATGAGCCGGCTGCAAAGGGCCTTGGTAAACCGCTTATAGTTTTAGCAGCCGCAGCTCGTGCAGGGTCAATTTATAGTCTGCGCGTTCAGGCGGGCGAATCTCTGTCTATGATACGCTCGAATCACAGAGGAATCACTACATGAACATGTGGTGCACTGACCGCTTTATTCACGTCCTTATCCAACCGCGCCGGCCAATCCGCGCTCTCAGCTTGACGGTTGTGCCGTGGGCATTGTTGGAGCTTAAATCGGGGGGCCTCGTGTTAGCTGGCGTGTTCAACTTACCGACGGGCATTAGAGATCCCCAAACAAGATGCGTCGCAGATCGGGGGCCCTATTTCCCGTTGGTGTCTATCAAACGGTCTGACACGCGATAAGTGCCGTTTTCTACAATTGCTACTGCTGAAATGTGTAGAGTATAATCCGACTGCTGTTAAAATGCCCTCGGGGTAGTGAGGCCGTCGGAGACCCAACCTCATGATCAGGTGTAACAACTGCGGGACCAATAATATCGATGGTAGCGAGTACTGCGATGAGTGCGGTATGAGGCTCGATCTAGCTCCGCCTCCGCGGCCCCGCAAGCGCGACGCAGCGCCGATTTATCAGCCGCCTAGCGCGGTCGAAAACGAAACCATGGGCTCTAGTACGCTTGATACGCCCTTGCCGGCTCCACCTTCGTTCACTACCTCGACCAGCGTACCAAAGCCGGCAATGCCCGCGCGCGAACGCCGGCCTGCGGTCGATTCGCGAGTCAGCAACATCAACGCGCGTCGCGGCCGAACGAACGAACGTTCGGGGCCCGCGTTCAAATCGAACGAGCCGCGAGCGGATCACTCCGTGCCGCCACCGTCGTCGCAGACCTTCGCGCTTGCCTCGCCCGAACGGACGAATGATCTTGATTCGGACGGAGCACGGCTGGAGCAGCTGGATTCCTCCCGGGCGCTGGCGAGACTGATAATTGAGCGTGGCGGGAGAATCGGCAAAGAGTTTCCTATCATCGGGATTGAGACGAACATCGGCCGCTGGGATGCGGACAGCGGCATATTCCCAGACGTGGATCTGGATGAAGACGATTCAGAAGCCAAGGTATCGCGACGACACGCGCGCATCGTCAATCACAACAGCCAGTACTTCATCGAGGACCTGGGCTCGACAAACGGTACGTTCGTGAATAGAGGACGAAGGCTTCTCCCCGGCAAACGCCACATGCTCCAAAGTGGCGACGAGGTAATTGTCGGAAAAACGTTCTTGAAGTTTCAGATTCTCAAATAAGAAGTTTCTGGTTTCTAGTTTCTTGTTTCTGGTTTTGATTTCATTCGCCTGTTTCTAGACCAGGAACTAGAAACCAGAAACCACAAACTAGCTTATGTTCTGTCCTGAATGCGGCAGTCACTTGCGGCCGGGAGAACCGTTCTGTGGAGAATGCGGAGCCAGGCAGGACCCGATGCCGGCGCCACCTCCGGCAGTCGTTCTAGAAGCGCGCAGCGGACACGTCGAGGACCGTATGCCTGAGTCGAAGAAACCAAAACACGTCCCCAACCAGCAGCTCGAACCGGGAACGCTGCTGCTCGACAGGTATTCGATCGTCCAGCGCGTCGGCGGCGGCGGCATGGGATCCGTCTACCAGGCTCGCGACAAACGGCTGGCCGATCGGCTCTGCGCCGTCAAAGAGATGATCGAGATGTTCGCCGATCAGAGCCAGCGCGCCAAGGCGGTCGAAGATTTCAAACGCGAAGCCGAAGTCCTCGCTCAACTCGATCACCCTTCAATCCCGACCGTTTTCGATTACTTCATCGAGAGCGGCAGATATTACCTCGTGATGCGATGGATCGGCGGTGGCGACCTGGCAGAACAGATGCGGGTTCGCGGCGGCATCGTCGATGAAGCCACGGTCTGCAAGTGGGCGGTTCAGATCTGCGACGTGCTTCACTACATACACACCCAGAAACCGCCGATTATCTACCGAGATCTTAAGCCGGCCAACCTGATGCTGGATGACAAGACCGAACGAGTGATGCTTGTCGACTTTGGCATCGCCCGGATCGTTCGACCCACCGAGAAGGGCGTGACTGCGATTGGCACGATGGGCTACGCACCGCCCGAGTTGTTCGCCGGTAAGGTGGAACCGCGATCGGACATCTACTCGCTTGGCGCGACCGTATTTCATATGCTGACCGGCTCGGACCCGCAGGACAACCCTCTGCTGATCTTCGATTTCAGCAAGAACCCGCGGCCGACGCAGATAAATCCAAGCATCACGCCCGAGATGGAGCGCATCTTAATGAAGGCGGTCGCGCACAAACCAGAGGACAGGCACGCCTCGGCGCTGGAATTCATGCGCGCGCTTGAAGCTCAGCGCGCTTATCTCTCGGCCCATCCGAGAATTGAGCCGGTGCGCCCACCTCTCACTACACCGCGCTCATCTTCGTATTCAGGGCTAGCTCCAAACGCGCGTTTGGCGCCGGCACCTCCCGGTCCTGTGGCTCCGCCGCCTGCGCCCGCGATGGAGTGGGTGTTCTGCGGACACTGCGGTGAGAAGATTGGGGCCGACGATGTCTTCTGCGCACACTGTGGTTCCCGGCAACCGACACCAGGAAGCGCGGCGGTCGTCGGGGGCGGCTACGTGGGGGCAAGCGCCCCCGGACGCATCACCGCGCAGCTGGTGATCGTCGGCACAAAAGACATGGTAAAGCCTTTTGTAATCGATAAGGAGAGCGTGCTGATCGGCCGCACCGACCCCCACACCGGGATATTTCCCGAAGTCGACTTGACGATGTACGACGGGGAAACCAAGGTATCCCGCAAGCACGCGAGAATATATAGGCAGGGTGAGCAGTTCCTGATCGAAGATCTGGGCTCAGTGAACGGAACGATCATCAATTCGGTTACCGGAGGATCGGTCCGACTCAACGCCAAAATGCCGCGCGTGCTCTCGGCCGGCGATGAAGTAAAGCTCGGCGGAACCACTTTGCAGTTCCAATTGATGTAAGTAAGCGGCGTTTCTTTAGGGCTGTTCGGATCACTTGGCATTCCCTTATGTCGAAGTTCTGTCCATACTGCGGCAAGCAATTGAACGTGCGATCGAAGTTCTGTCCGCAGTGCGGCAGGGCAAAGCCCGAGCGCCAGCAAGTCGGGGTCGATGTCGCCGCCGATCAATCAGGCGCGCAGACGGCCGGCAGTTCGCCTGCCGCCGAGTCAGCACGTTTGCAGCGGAACTTCGAGCGTGCATCGGTCAGCGACCTACACGCCTCTCCACGAGTCGATGGGCGGCCGCGCACTTTGTCCACCGCCCTGCGCCCCAACGGCGCCGCCAGCTTCGCTCGTCGCTATGCCCCCGCGACCCACGCACTGATCGGGTCGTCTGAACAAGCCGGATTCGGGCTGCGATACGGCGCCTGGATGTTTGATTTTCTCATCACGCTTATCGCGATCATGGGGTTCACATTCGCGGTGACCGCCGCCAGCCGGCGGTCGGTAGTTGGCTCAAACACTGACCTGGCGATCGTAGCGGGTCTGACGCTGCTGTTGTTCGTGCTCAACTTTGTGGTGCTCGCCGGAAGCGGCGGTCAAACAGCGGGCATGCGGATCCTCGGCATATTCATTGTGCGGGTTGATGGCAGGCCCTTTACAATGAAGCAGGCGGCCCTGCGGCACCTGATAGGTTATCCTCTCTCCATGGCATCGTTCTTCCTCGGCTTTCTCTGGATGTTGTGGGACCCACGGCAGCAAGGCTGGCACGACAAACTTGCACGCACTATAGTGGTGATGTCGAGGTGAGATTGATGCGTGACGAGTGGTGCGAGACCGGGAATAAATGATCCGGTCGCGGATTAAGCATCACGAATCACACATCCGATTCTGATTCTAACCATGTCTACCTTTGTCATTCGTCCAAAAGACTACGAGCCTTCCGTCGTCAAGCTCGACAGGATGAAGCTCACTATCGGCCGTTCCTCACGCAACGATATCTGCATCAGTGATCCGTTCGCCTCCCGGTTGCACGCTGAGATCAGACGCGAGAACGAACTGGTGATGCTGGTCGACAATGGGAGCGCCAACGGGACATTCGTAAACGGTCAGCGTGTCACCGGGTCGCTGCGGCTAAACGTAGGTGACATCGTCCGCATCGGCGAGACTGAGATCGAATACACCTCGGGCGAGCAAGACATGCTCTCGGGCGCAACAGTCTACCTGACCGGTCTGGCGGGACAATCGCTGCCGGCCGATACCATAACCTCGCCCATCCCCACCCGGTCGACGACCGACCTGATCTCCTCGATAAGATCCGGCTCGATCTCGGGAGAGGCGCGCGCCAGTTCGGCTGCGCGCACGGCTATGAAACCGGAGATGCCCAGCCGCGATCTGCTCAGCATCGTCTCTCAGGTAGGCATAGCGCTGCTGCCTCGGACTTCTCTTGAAGATACGTTGAAGATGACCATCGATCTTGTCTTTCAGGCGATACCCGCCGAGCGTGGCTTCCTGTTTCTGAAAGAGAACGGCGACTTGACCTGCAAGATTGCCCGCGGCGCAAGCGAAGCCGCGTTGCCGAGCGCGTCGCAGGTGCAGCTCAGCCGGTCAATCACAAGTAAGGTTCTCAGCGAAGGAGCCTCGGTGTTGACCTCCGACGCGATGCACGATCCGCGCTTTCAATCGCAGCATTCGGTTGTGCTCAGCCAGATAAGATCGGTTATGGCTGTGCCGCTTGCCTCGGGTGAAGAGATTTTCGGCATGGTGTACGTCGACAATCCGTTCAACAACCGCTTCACCGAAGAAGATCTGAAGGTGCTGACCACTATTGCGTCAGTCGCCTCGATCAAAATCGAAAACGACCGGTTGCTCGACGAGCGGCTGGAGAAGCGGCGGATGGAAGAAGAGCTGAAAGTCGCTTCTGAAATCCAGATGCGCCTGCAGCCGTTTTCACCGCCCAGGATCGACGGCTGGGACATGACCGGCGTGTCGTTTCCATGCCGGGAGATCGGGGGCGACTATTACGACTTCATTCACCGCAAGCGCGACAGTCACCTCATCCTGGCGGTCGGCGACGTATCCGGAAAAGGAACGGGAGCGGCGCTTTTGATGTCGTCGCTTCACGCAGCCGTGCGCGCTCAATCACAAACCCGCTCAAGGATCAGCGAAGTGATGGGCGAGATCAATCAGTACATCTTCGAGAATTCGCCTTCCAACAAATTCCTCACTCTGTTCTACGGCGAGCTCGCCCCTGATACTGGCGCACTCGCCTATTCCAACGGAGGTCACAACCCTCCGATTTTTGTTCGTCGATCGGGTGAAGTCGAGCGGCTCGACACCGGCGGGCTTCCAATAGGCATGATGCAGGGCGTCGCCTATCAGGAGGCCTCGGTCAAATTCGAGCCGGGTGACGTCCTGGTGATCTACAGCGACGGTATCACCGAGTCGATCAATGAGAAGGATGAAGAGTTTGATGAGGAGCGACTGATCGAGGTAGTGAAGAACAATCTCGGCCGCTCAGCCTCGGGCATCCGCGACCGAATCGACGAAGCGTTGTCGCGATTCGTGGGAACCACCGCGCCGGTCGACGATATGACGCTGATGATCATCAAGCGGACCGATGCGGGCTTCGACGATGCGGATCTCACGATTCATAAGTAAGAAAGCGAATCTGTTTTCCATTTTCCATTTGTCATTATCATTTTCTCCGGAGGCGCGCGCGGGTCTGAGCGACGCTGCGAGAATCCTACAGGAAAGAACCAAATGATAAATGACAAATGGAAAATAAGTTTTCTTAAACATCATGGCAACGGCGGCCCTACTCAACCCAGAGATAACGATCCTTCCCATCGCGGATGCGGAGCTCGCTGATTTGGAAAGACTCTTCGACGAAGAGTGCGCCGAGTGGCTCGATCTGCTGAAGTGGGACTACAAGGGCGCGAGTATGTTGATACGTGACGTGGCGCGCCAGCGTCAGCTTTCTGGTTTTGTTGCGGTGACCGGCAACTCAGTCATCGGCTTCGCCTACTACGTGATCGAAGGCTCACGTTGCTCGATCGGCGACATCTATGTTTCCAAGTCCTGGCGCGGCATTGGTCTCGTTAAGGCAATGGCGCTAGCCATTCTCGAACAACTGGATCGCCTCCGCAGACTGCGCCGAATTGAAAGCCAGTATGTCGGGTTCGCCAACCGGGACGCGGATGCCTTGTTCCAGGAGCGCGGCTTCGAACGACTCGAGCGAAGTTACATGCTGGTTGAGCTCGGACCGAACCACGATAGCCACGAAAGCGGCGACTTGCCGGACGTCTCAATCAGATCTTGGCGGCCGACCGACTTTGAGCGAGCGGCCCGAGTCATACATCGGTCTTACCGCGGTAAGCACGACAGCCATATCAACAGCCAGTATCAAACCGTACAAGGATGCGCCGAGCTGCTTACGATTCTCACCGATCACTTCTGGTGCGGCGATTTTCTCCCCCACGTTTCGCTTGTGGCGGTTCGCCAATCTGGCGCCACCGCCGGTGTATTGATCGCGTCGCGTGTGGCGATCGGCATCGGTCATCTCGGACAGATCTCGGTTCACCCCGCCCACCAGGGCCGAGGCGTCGGGCGCAGATTGATTGAAATCGCAATATCGAATTTCCGCCGCCTGGGCTACAAGTCGATCACTCTGGCGGTAACGACCGCAAACGCCAACGCACTTCATCTGTACGAGTCTTGCGGCTTTCGAACAATCCATACCTTTCCGGTGTTCTATCGGGAGAAGAGGTGATGGTTCGTGCTCTCGAATACAGATCAAAACGACTAAGGAGGCGCGCCGCTTGAAGCAAACACTCACAGTTGTTCTGTTGCTCGTTCTGTCCGCCTGCTCTACCAAGCAGACACCATCCAACAACAGCGGTCAGCCAATGGCGAGCAATCAGCCCAGCCAATCATCGCAGCCGGCCAGGCCACAAGGCGAACTGAAGGAGGGCGAGGCAAGCGGCACGATGATCGACGAGGGACAGCCGGTGACGCTCAAGTATGCCTATGCCGGACACGGCGAAATGTTCCACGAGGATGCCGTCGTTCTCCTCGTAACCGAGGCGCCCGTTTCACCCGAGGAATTGGCAAAGGCTCTTGCCGAGTATGGGGAGTTCCCCAACAACAACCGCGGACTCGAGTATAAGGTAGGGAAGGGATTCTGGGTGATGTATCATCCGGGCGCCTTTCAAACGTCCGGCATCAACACCCTCAAGGACTATTCAGTCGAGAACGGCATCGTAAAGGGACGTGACGATGACAGCACCAACTTCGACGGTAAGGATTACAAACGCTCGGTGAGTTTCGTAGCCCGGATACCTGAGAAAAAGTAGCGCCTGGAACAAAGGAAGTGGCTGGGAAGCCGGCCTTCAGTTGCCGCGGTCGCCAGCAACTACACCTCCGCAGAACAAGAACCGATTAGAATCGTTCACTTGCTGGTCTGCGCCGCTTCCTTTTTTGGTTCCAACCCAAGATGCTCACGGAACCAGCTGGCCGCCGCACTCGAGCTGATCTCGAAAGCTTCATTGATGTACATCTCGAAGTGCGTGATTCCGGGCACTTGGATGAGTTTCTTCGGACCGGTCAACACTTCCATTGCCGCGTAGGCATTCGCCCGGTTGTTGATCAGTTCATCTTTCTCAGCTGGGATGAGCAGCACCGGTCTGTCGCCCACAGCCTTCAGATACTGAAACGGTCGATACTCCGCGACCATTTGATTGGTTTCAACGTCAACCATGCGGCGCGCCGAGAAGCCGGTTTCAAATTCCGCGCCTTGCCCCGTACGAGCACGCTTGATTGCGTCTTCCAGCAGTTTTCCTCTAAGCGGAACGGGTCCGAGAGGCGAATCCTTGCCTGAGATGGCGGGGACCTGGCCGACAACCGCTTTGACACGCGAGTCCAGCGCCGCGGTCACGATCACGTTACCGCCAGCAAAGCTCGATCCCCAGACCCCGATGCGCTCGGGGTCAACGCCCGGCTCGCCCTGCAAGTAGGAAATTGCGTTGCGATAGTCCTCGACTTGTTTCATCGGAATGAGCCGCGTCCGCTTGAGAACGACATCAACTTTTGTGTTGATGTACCTCTTGTCGTCCCTCGTCGGGTCTAGGTCGCCTTTGCTAACCGTAGGCTGACCCTGAGAAATAAAGCCGTCGCTTGAGCCCCAGCCGCGATAGTCGATCACCATCGCAACCAGCCCGCGGTCGGCGAACCGTGCGCCGTATTTCTCGATCGAGAAATGCGTGCCAGCCCATCCCTGTGCCAGCACCACTCCCGGTGTCTTACCGGTAGCAGAAAATCCTTTTGGGAAGAAAAGCTTGGCATAGCAGGCGACTCCGTCGCTGTTATACGTTACCTCTTTCGACGTCACGCCTTCGGCGAGCCTATATGCCCAGTCTTCCTTCGTCAGGCCGGTCTTTGGTTTCTTCTCCTGGGCAGGAGTTGTGACTGCCGTGCAGAGGAGCAGGGAAGCTAACAAAACGGTCATCTTATTCTTGTTCATAACAACCTCCGATCCCTCAGACGTTGTTTCTCCCAAATCGGCATCAAACCTAAATGGACAGGACTTTTCGTTCAGGGCCCTTCTGAACTTGCTCCAGGAAGTCGAGCTGCTCTTTTAGCAAGTGATCGCGCATCTGAACAGCATCGCCAAGATCCAGGTACGGCTCATCGCTCGAGTTATAAGGAGCCCATTAGCCGGAAGTTCGTACATCGGCTGTGTTTTATTTGGTTGTCTACGAACTTCCGCCCAGAGTCCGGACTACGAAACAAACCTGTTCACGCCAATTGTTTCTTGACGGGCAATTCACGAATGCGTTTGCCGGTCGCCGCGAATATTGCGTTGCAGATCGCCGGAGCCATCGGCGGCACGCCTGGCTCACCGACTCCCGCCGGCGGGGCATCGCTTTGCACGATGTGGACGCGCGTCTCGACGGGCGCCTCGTCGATTCGCGCAACTTTGTAGTCGTGAAAGTTTGACTGCTGAATCGCGCCTCCAGATGCGGTGACCTCGTTCATCAGGGCAATGCCGGTGCCAAACACCGCCGCTCCCTCGAACTGCGCCCTCACACGATCTGGGCTGACCACGCGGCCGGCATCCACCGCTATATCCACGCCCGGAATCCGCACCTTGCCGCTGCCGTCTACTTCGACTTCGACAACCGCGGCGACAAAGGTAAAGAAGCTCCAATGCGCGGCAATCCCAAGCGCGCGGCCCTTCGATGGTTTTTTCTTCCTCCAACCCGAGCGCTCCGCTGCGAGTTCGATCACGTTCCGAAGCCGGCCGGTGTCCAGCGGGTACTTGGCAGCAAGCGGGCTGCGGTTCCCGAGATCGATCTTGCGCGGCTGCCCCAACACGTCGAGCAGATACTCGACCGAATCGCGCTTCGCGAGCTGCGCAAGTTCATCTACAAAGGAATGGATCGCGAAGGCGTGCTGGATGTTCGCCACCGACCTCAACCAACCGAGACGCACATGATGCTGCGCAGGGCCGTTTTCCGCCCGATGATTCGGGATGTCGAACGGAAGATTCGTCCAACCCATGCCCAGTTCGCCGCCGCTCGCCGATGTTGCCGCCGGACTAAACGTCGACATCATTGACGGAAAGGCACACCGTTGCAGCCAGGCTGTCGGTTTTCCCTTGTCATCCAGCGCTGCTTTGACATACATCGCCGAAACCGTGTGATAGTAATCGAAGCGGATGTCGTCCTCGCGACTCCAACTTACCTTGACCGGCTTGCCGACAGCCTTTGAGAGCAGCGCGGCTTCCGCGACGTAATCCGGCTTGGACTTTCGGCCGAAGCCGCCGCCTAACAGCGTCACGTGGCACTCAACATCCTTCTTATTAATGCCAAGCGCGGCGGCGACGGTGTCCTGAACCGCCTGGGGGTTCTGCGTCGCGGCATAAACGACGACCTTCCCGTCTTTGAACTCCGCCACCGCGGCCGGCGGTTCCATCGGAGCGTGCGAAAGATGAGGCACGTAGTACTCAGCCTCGTGAGTCTTACCCCCTTTTGCGAACTCGGCGTCCACATCGCCAACGTTTCGCGCTGCCTTTTGGGGTTTGCGGACGGTTTCCATGAGCGACTGTTTGTAAGCACCCGATTCGTAACTTGCGTGCTCGCTGGCATCCCACTCAACCTTGAGCGCTTCGCGGCCCTTCATAGCCGACCAGGTGTTGCTGGCGATGACCGCTACACCGCCCAGCGGTTGAAACCCGTGCGGCGGTTTGAAATCAGGAATGACTACAGTCTGTTGCACGCCGGGCACCTTGCGCGCCTCCTGATCGTCGAAGCTCTTCATTTTCCCGCCCAGCACCGGTGAACGTTCGATCGAGGCGTACACCATGCCCGGCATGCGCGCGTCGATGCCAAACGTCCCGCGGCCCGCGCAAATATCATCTCGATCAACCGTCGGGAAGTCCTTGCCGATATAGCGGTACTCCGACGCGGGTTTATACTTCAATTCTTCTTTCTTGGGGAGCGGCTGCTGCGCCGCAAGCGACGCCAACTCGCCGTAGCCGAGCTTGCGTTTGCTGGAAACATGGATCACCTGATGATTCTGTGCCTTGCATTCCTCGACCGGAACTCCCCATTTGGCAGCGGCCCCGCGCTCGAGCATCATTCGAGCGCTTGCCCCGGCGTCGCGCATCGCATCGCCAAAATCGCGGATCGAGCACGAGCCGTCGGTGTCTTGCGAGCCGTACTTCACATCGCCGAGAGCCTGCTCGACTTTCACGTGCGCCCAGTCGGCATCGAGTTCGTCGGCTACTATCACCGGAAGCCCGGTCCGAATACCCGTACCCATCTCTGAGCGATGCGCGACCACAATCACCGTGCCATCAGTCTCGATCCCCAGATACACGCTGGGATGCCAGGCGGCATTGTCGGCGCCGCTTGTTGCGCCCGTTCCCGCCAGAGCTTCGAGCGGAAACACCCGCGCGACCAATACCAACGCGCCCGCTGAGAAGAGTCCACCGACGAAAGTGCGGCGAGTGACGATATCGATTCGGTTCATTTCTTCACCTCCGCTGCCTGCTTGATCGCCTGACGAATGCGCTGATAGGTTCCGCAGCGGCAGATGTTGCCTCTCATCGCGGCGTCGATGTCTGCGTCGGTTGGCTTCGGCTTCTGTTTGAGCAACGCAGCGGCGGACATGATTTGCCCGCTCTGGCAATAGCCGCATTGCGGCACATTGGCTTGCCGCCAGCACAGCTGCACCGGGTGCTCGGCTTTAGCGTTGAGGCCCTCGATGGTCACCACTGCTTTGCCCACCGCATTCTTCACCGCAGTCTGGCAGCTGCGCACCGCAGCGCCGTTGAGGTGGACCGTGCACGCGCCGCACAGCCCCATCCCGCAGCCAAACTTGGTGCCGATCAGCTCGAGAGTATCGCGCAAGATCCATAGCAGCGGCACGTCCGGATGGACGTCTACGGTGCGGTCTTTTCCGTTGACGTTGATTGTCATGGCAGGCATCAGGTTTCTCTCCTTACAAAGGTCCGACAAAATTCAGTCCGACAAACTTCAGTCCGACAAACTTCAGTCCGACAAACTTCAGTCCGACAAACTTCAGTCCGA
>CAZOOE010000017.1:0-12095 GCA_964581275.1 uncultured Clostridia bacterium | reverse complement strand
CAAAATTTGGCTTGTTGTTACGATTCAAATCCATGCGCCGTCTGCGACAAACCGAAGTTTGTCGGACGTCGCCCTGTTTCCGTCGGCGTTGGCTTAGGCCTGATCGCTCAAACGCAAAGTTACACCCAATGCTCACGAGATGCCAGGCGCGTCAACCCGCAATGCCCCTGGCCGGCGGCATCGCTTCCCAGAACTTCCTGATGTCGCCGCGCGGATCATTCTCAACCCGAGTGTCGGTGTCGAAGACCATCGTCGCGCGCGTCGCGGCGTCATAAGCAGGCCAGCGTGGAATCTGTGAGTTGTTAGGATCGCCGGTCTTGGCGAAGGCAACCCACGCGGACGCCAGCCGGTCGCACATAACCTTTCCTATGGTCGAGCCGACGCCAACGATATTGTCGCGCACGTTGTGAAACGACGCCGAAACGTCAGTGCCGTGAACTGCACCAAACTTACCGCCGTGACCCGGGCTCACCCACGCCCAGAGATACATAAAAGCCGGCGCCTTTCCTAGAGCGGCCTTGCGTTCGGCCTGAGTGATCGCCGAACGGCGGAAACCCGAGTCGGTGAAAACCTGAGCCTGCACCAGAAAGGGCGACTTTTGCGGGTAGCGTTGTTTGTAAAGCGCAAGGATCTCGTCGGCTTTTTCGGCATAGCGCTGAGTGAGGATCGTCTTTAAGCCTGGTTCGTCGAGGTTGAAGTTGGTCAGACTCAGTGCGGCGTCCTCGAGCGTGGTCGAGATAATGACCGGAACATCGACCGACTCGGGCGGCGCGACCGGATCGAACTGATGGTGCGGCAGAAACGCGCCGTCCATCACCGGCGCAAAGCCGGCGATCCCGGTCTGGGCGTCCAGCAGTTGTTGCCACGTAAGCTTCTGCAGGTCAGCGATTCGAGTCTTTGGAATCTCGAGCTTGGTAAGCAGCGCCTCAGCTGTCTTGGTTGCCGCCTCGCGAGTGGTGAGCTTTAAGGTCGAGCCACTCTGCACCGCCGCGCGATGGAAGAGGCCCTTCGCTGAGGGCGTTGCCAGTATGGTCGAGGTCTTCGCGCCGCCGCCCGACTGGCCGAAGATCATCACCTTGCCGGGGTCACCGCCAAAGTTTGCGATGTTTTCGTGGACCCATTGCAGTGAAGCAACAAGATCCATTATTCCGGTCACGCCCGCGGAAGCAAATTCCGGTGGCGCGCCAAGATCGGCCAGGTGGGTGTACCCGTAGCTCGCGAGCCGGTGATTGACGGTAACAACAACCACATCGCCGTAGAGGGCCAGTTGAGCGCCGTCAAACCCCGGCGCGTTGCCCGATCCGGTTGAGTATCCGCCACCGTGAAACGAGACCAGCACCGCCCGCTTCGCGTTATCGTTGACTCCCGGTGTCCAAACGTTGAGCCCCAGGCAATCCCCCCCACTGCCGCCGGACTGCTCGTCCCATTGGATCATCATGCCGTACTCCGAACGCAGGTTCGAATAGGTCTGCGGACAACACTGACCGTGCGCGAAGCACTCGCGTACGCCGGCCCAGGGCGCTGGTTTCATGGGCGGCATGAAGCGGTTTTTCCCGCCGGTGGGCGCGCCGTAGGGAATCCCCTTGAACTCCTTGATCCCGGCGGTGGCAATCCCTTGAACCTTGCCGCAGGCGGTTTCGACCACGTGAAATAGCTGGCTTGTCGAGTCGCCGCCCGAAGCAGGGCGAGCCGTCGCGGCCGGAGTTTGCGCGGCGGCCTTCTTCACCAAACCGGGAGCGGCGCTCACCGCAGCGACTGCAAGCGATAGTCCCTTGAGAAATCCGCGCCGGCTTGAATTGCCGAGCGGTGTGCCGCTATTCATCTCTAGATTCTTAATAGTCATCTCTTATCTCCTTGGTGAAACCGTTCGTAGCTCGGCATTCTTTGGAGTGCGGGGCAAGTCTTCGCGCCCCGCTATCGCTGAATTGGATCGGAACCAACAAAAGCGGGGGCGCGAAGACTTGCCCCCGCACTCCAAAGATCCCCGCGCCATCTGAAGTGTCGCTGGCTCTACTTGATGGCTAACCGTCGCTTACGTTCAGGCGGTGTCGACGCCACCCACTGATTCACGGAGCGGGTAGTCTACGACGATAGTCCGCCCGTCGCTCAGAGCCTTTACCGAGTGAATCGTGTTCGGGGGCACGATTGCGACCGAACCTGGGCCGGCAACATGAGTCTCACCATCTATCGTGACTGCAAGCTCGCCCTCGATGACGTGCCAGACTTCTTCGTTTGGATGAGAGTGCTCATGAAGCGAGGCTCCTGCTTCAACGTTGTAATAGCCAAAGGTCAGATTGTCTGAGTTAAAGTAACGCCCCTTCCAACCAGGGAGCGGCTCTTTGACCTTCAATTGATTCGTGTCGATGAACGGCATGGCCCGCACTCCAAAGTGTTACTTCTTCTTTTTCGCCGATAGATAGCTCTTGGACTCCTGGCGAACGACGTCAATAAGATTGCCCATTGCCAGGTTCACGTCAATCAAGTGGAGTCCCCAGTCTGCCTGGACCTGGCCTCCGATCAGCACGTCTCCAGCGATGTCATCGGTGCGCGGGTCAGCCGGGTTGCCGTGCACCGTGATCTCGAGATATGAGCCTTTCTCGTTCGAGACGCACTGGGCGGTGAGCAGTCCGGGAACGCTCACAAACGGGGTGTTGATCGGTTGAGGCGGCGTCACCCACGGGCGAGGCTCCGCCGACGAACCGTTGCCGCGCCCACGCGACGCAAGGTAAGAGTGCAACGCGCCGCTTCCGCCCCCCAGAGATGCCGGGTTCGCACACACTGCGACCATGCCTTCGTCTCTTACGCGGCCAAATCTGCTGTTTGCCGGGGGAGGGACGTTGGAGCGAAAAGACGCGTAAGCCATAACACCCCCTGTCTGTGACGCCGAATGGCAAACGGGAATTTGCTTGAACGCACCGCCGACGTCCTTGCCCTTAGGAACCGGCAGGCTCGTGCCAAGCAGCAACGCGGAGATCAGTCGCTCCTGAACCGGCTTGCCGTCGATCTCGTTGCGGATCAATTGGGTCAGCACGCCAGAGCCCTGCGAGTGCCCGATCAGCACCACTCCGCGGCCTTGATTGTCATGTTCCAGATAGTACTTCCACGCATCGACAACGTCGTTGTATCCGAGCGCGCGATCGACGGTCATTGGTTTACCGGCGATCCCGGCACGCAGAGCGGTCAACGTCACTTGCCGGTAGATCGGCGCGAACACCCGACACTCTGAGCCGAATCGCGCGAACTGAGATTTGATCACTGCCAGCTCTTCCGGCCCGGCGATCATATCGCTGTTTGGAGTCTGGTCATTCGACACCGTTGGGTAAACGTAAAAGCAATCGATCGCGGCCTTCGGATTCGTGGACCATTTCTCGCTTGTGAGCTTGCCGTCCGCAGCGACGACGGTTGTTGACAGATCGACCGCGCAAGCATCTTGACGTCCCGGCCGGCATAGCCAGGTCTTGCCGTCGCTGTAATCATTTTTGGGCTGGGGCTGCGCCACGGTCTGCGCCGCCGCGCAAGCGGCAAGCATCAGGATACAAAGAATTGAACGGCTAATCATCGACCTCCTCCCTTTCCGAAGACCTTAAGCCCGTATCCTTCGCGACCGGAAAAAATGACAATCAGAACCCTGTGCGCCTCATCACGGAGTTTGGTTGATCCGCTCCGCGTCGCTCTGTCCATCAGTCTAGCGGTCGCCAGGCGCGGCCGGGTCTCGCACGCGCCCGGCCGTTCCATCACTTTGAGGGCTAGTGAACCTGTTGAAGCTTGCCGCCTTTGGCCGATAGCATAAGCTTGATCAGCTCTTCGGTGACTTTCGGCTCGAGCCCTTCAGTATGTCCCTTGTCGATCCGTACGACGTCAGCAACGATCCTGCCATCCTTGCAATCAGGAAACGTGTAAACCTCCGCCTTGCCCGGCGCGGGCATAAGCCCCCAGCCCGGACGCAATTGATTCAGACGGCTGGTGTCGTAGACATAGCCCGCCTTGGTATCGACGATTTCCTGTGGATTGCTCCGTGTCCCGCAATTGTACTTCTTTGCCCAGTCCGAAGTCTCAGGCAAGCCTTTGTCATCCATCTCACGACGGCCGGTCTCGTAGATGAAGGAGAAGTCATTCGCCGGAGGCTCGCGCAAGGCAGCCATGGCGGCGGCCATACCTGGCGGAGCCCCGGTGGGACTGGCGGCCGGGGCGGCTGGTCGCGCTGCACCAGGGGTCGCCGGCGCGGCACCGGCAGCCGGGGCCGCACCGGGAGCGGAACCAGTCGGCGCAAAGGTCGCGCCCCGACCGGGACTGCCGCCCAACCGCCCGCCGGAGAGGCTGAGCCAGCCATCTACCTTATCCTTAAAAAAGTCCGTGCGTACGATGCGGTTGGACGTCATTCCGCCCTGCGAGTGTCCGACCAGCCAGAACGCTTTGATGTTCTCTCTGCCGATCTGATCAAAGACGAAGTTGACGATGTTTTGCAGGTACTGATCGTCGGCCTCCGACCACACCCTCGTCGGGGAGTTCGGAGTTGCAATCACCAGTCGGTACTTGTCTTTGTAGTCCATGATGGGGAAATAGTTGCGCTGCCAGTTCCCGTAGGAGCCGGCGCCGTGAAGACTGAGGACGAAAGTGATCTTCTCCCCCTTCTTCAAATCGCAGGGATAGTCGAGAAAGTAAGTGCGCCGCGTCTTCATCTCCACCACGTTTCCTTCATTGATCACCGTGGGTCCCGAGCACTCGCTATCAGGACAGTGAAGATAAGGGGTCGCGGTGCAAGTGGTGCCCTCGAATCTGACATATTGTTCCTGGGCGCTGGCATATCCGGCGAGCATTAACACGGAGCCCGCGATTGCTACCAGTCTGATCAAACTAAGCGACGCTTTCATATCCATTCCTCCAATGGTTTTGGCTTTGTGCTGCTTTGCAAATTTACGCGAAACAGAACTGGTTCGTGCGAGGCGGCGAAAAACCACTAAGAGCGGCATGAACCGGTTTGCACCGCCGGTCGGAGCGCAATAAGGAATTCCCTTGAGGACGTTCACGCCGTCTACTACGCGCCCGCGAACCTTGCCCGCGCCTTAGTTACATTCGCAGTCGTTCCGTTCGCGACATAGGCCAAACTCCTAATCAACGAGCCGGGCAATCGCGTTTGTTGGCGGCTACGCTGATCACTCGTGTGCGTACTGGGCTTTTAGCACCGACCGACCGGCCGGTCAACTCGAACAGGTCTTATACCAATTTGTCAAGCTTACTTCATCGTCACAATTCCCGGATCGGCCGCTGTTTCGAATCAGCGCAAGCAACGTGTCGAAGACCTTGGGCTTTAGTGGAATGATCTCGCCCGATTCGAGACAAAATGCGCTTGATAATTTTCTCCTGATGAGTTGCTTTGGCTCACCTCACCGCGGGCCAGACCTTATCGCGAATGCGCACGATAAGTCTTTTACACCGACTTGAATTCTTTTGAATTTTCTTTGACCCAGCACTTTTCTCAACACAGAGATGTTGTGGCCGAGGTTGACCTCTTCAACTACCGCGTCGGGCCAGACCTCTCCCCTCAGCTGTCTTTGTCCATCACTCGTATGGCGGCGCATATTCTATAGCACGGCTCAACCGGTGATAAAGCCTAAGCCGTGATCGACGGCCGGAGTTACCAGTGGCCGACATCGAAATCAGTGATTGCGCCGCGATCGAGGGATGAGCAAGCGCCGCAAATCTGGCCATCTAACCTATCCGGAAGGTCTCGCACGCGAGAGGCGACTCAAATGGATGCCGGGGTCGAAGTGGGAAAGAATAGAACCGAGACTAGGGTTCGCTGAACCGGTAGCGCCATTCACCTTAGACGTTCGCACGAAGTCCCGCTCTGTATCGCCAAGATCCAGTCGCATTGACGCGAGTCTTTCCAAGTTGTTAATTTGCCTACCCGACACACACATCCACGAGAGAGCCTGACAGTCTTGACCAAGCCGGATCGCTTTGTGTCCTTCGCGGATTGTCTGTGGGAAGGGACGGTCACACACCTATGAAGATACTGATAAAGAGCGGAAACGTAGTAACCGCTGTCGATAACTACTTCGCTGATGTTCTCATAGAAAACGATAAGGTGACGCTCATCGGGCGTGAGCTCTCAATGGACGCCGACCGCGTCATCGATGCGTCGGGTAGGCTGGTCATTCCCGGCGGCATCGATCCTCACACCCATATGGAACTGCCGTTTGGCGGGACTTTCGCTTCCGATGACTTCCGCACCGGCACAATCGCAGCTGCCCACGGCGGAACGACCACTATCATCGACTTCGCCGTGCAGTATCAAGGCGAATCGCTCATTCAAGCGGTAGACAACTGGCACAAGAAAGCCGAAGGCAAAACCGCCATCGACTACGGCTTTCACCTGATCACCACCGACCTGCCGGACGAGCGCGTGCCTGAGATGCGCCAGCTCATCAGCGAGGGCGTGATGAGCTTCAAACTGTTCATGGCTTACCCGGGTGTGTTCCTCGTCGACGACGCAACTATCTTCCGCGCTATGAAGAACGCCGGTCAGGCGGGCGGCCTGATCTGCATGCATGCGGAAAACGGAATCGTCATCAACGAAATCATCAAGCATGCTCTGGCCGAAGGCAAAACTGCTCCCAAATATCACGCATTGACTCGTCCAACCAAGGCAGAAGCCGAAGGTGTGCACCGCGCAATCGCCATCGCTGAGATGGCCGATGCTCCGGTATACATCGTTCATCTGAGCTGCGCGGACGCGCTCGAAGAAGTGCGCGAGGCGCGCGACAACGGGCTGCCCGCTTATGCCGAGACTTGCCCGCAGTACCTGTTCCTCGACTACTCGCTATACGAACGCGACGGCTTCGAAGGCGCGAAGTGGGTGATGACTCCGCCTCTGCGCGAGAAGTGGAACCAGGACAAGCTGTGGCAGGGACTTCGCGGCAACGATCTGCAAGTCATATCGACCGACCACTGTCCGTTTTGCATGAGGGAGAAAGAGCTGGGACTCAATGACTTTACCAAAATCCCGAACGGCGGGCCGGGTGTAGAGCATCGAATGAGCTTGATCTACAACGGCGGGGTGGACGGCGGAAAGATCGGCTTGAACCGGTTTGTGGAGCTGACTTCGACTTCGGCGGCGAAGCTGTTCGGCTTGTTCCCGCGAAAAGGCACCATCGCTATCGGCTCTGACGCCGACATAGTGATCTTCGATCCGAATGAGGAAATGACCATCTCGGCGGCGACTCATCATATGAACGTTGACTACAGCGCTTATGAAGGAATGAAGGTGAAAGGAGTTACGAAGACGGTGCTCTCTCGCGGGAGAGTTGTCATCGAAGACGGGAGGTACACGGGCAAGCCGGGCGACGGGCAGTTCCTAAAGCGGGGCGCGTTCAGCGGCCGTTATTGATAGAAACCTCATCGGAGTGCTTCAAGAACAAGGCGAGCCTACGTCGTCAGTGCTGCCCGGTTACCGTTGTAGAGTCGAAGGCCTCTTCTCGATCTAATAGTACCGTAAGCTTGCTCACGAATCTCCCGCTGTTTCCCGCAGCCACTATTTGACACTTCGCACTCGCCGCTATAGCATCCCGACTACTGTCCAGTCGATCGTCGAGGCCTTCAACGCATTCAACCGGGTGAACTTCGACCGGATCCAGAATGTGATGTTTAACACCACGGGGACGTTTCCGAATCAGAAGCTCACCGTGGCGCCGGGCTTTGGCACAGCCACGACCAGTCTGAACCCGCGGAACATTCAGCTTGCGGCGAAGATTGTCTTCTAGGCTCGAATTCTTTGACGCAAAATCACATTCGGGAGGTCGCCCCCGACCGGCGGCCTCCCTTTGTCATCTCATCGCTGGAAGAGAGCGTTACTCTTTATCTCGAAAGAAATTCCAATCCTAAAACTGATGAATAGAAGCGGCGAGACTGCTAGAATGCGCTAACCGATTCAGCGGAGGAAGCATGGAGGAGAAGGGTCATACGCTGTTTAAGCCGGACTTTGTCGAGCTCGATGAAGATGTCTCCGACAGCCCGCTGTGGAATAATGACCTGGCGCCCGTTCCGATCCTCAAGCGCAACTGGACCACTTACAACTACGCCGCCTTGTGGATCAGTATGGCCCACTGCATCCCGACCTACATGCTCGCATCGAGCTTGATAGACCTGGGCATGAACTGGTGGCAGGCGCTCGGGACGATCTTGTTGGGTAACACGATCGTCCTTGCGCCAATCTTGCTCAACTCCCATCCCGGCACAAAGTACGGGATTCCGTTTCCGGTGTTCGCGCGTGCAAGCTACGGGACGAAAGGCTCAAACTTGCCCGCGATCATGCGCGCGCTGGTTGCTTGCGGATGGTTCGGTATTCAGTCTTGGATCGGTGGAGAGGCCGTGCACACGTTGATTCGCATAGTGTGGCCCGGATGGCAAACGATGCTCGGCGACAAGATTCAAGCTCCCGGGTTCGCAGCGGGGCACACGCCCACTGAATACATTTCGTTTCTGATCTTTTGGCTGCTTAATATTTACATCATCTATCGCGGCATGGATTTGCTGCGTAAGGTTGAGAACTGGGCAGCGCCCTTTGTGCTCATAATGGCGGCGGCGCTGATGGTCTGGGTTATCTGGAAAGCCAAGGGCCTCGGCGCAATAATGCACGGCGAAGACAAGTTCGGCAGCTTAGGCGCATTTTGGAAGGTATTCATACCGTCGCTCACCGGAATGATCGGTTATTGGTCCACGCTCTCGCTGAATATGCCGGACTTCACGAGATTCAGCCGAAGCCAGCGGGATCAGACCATCGGCCAAACCGTCGCGCTGCCCGCAACGATGGTGGTCTTCGCAGCGATGGGCGTCATCATCACCTCCGCATCGACGGTCATCTTCGGAAGAACGATCTGGGACCCGGTGCAACTGGTCGGGCAATTCAGTCAGCCGCTTGTGGTCGCGACCTCGATGTTCACCGTGGTAGTCGCCACGCTCTCGGTCAACATCGCCGCCAACGTTGTCTCGCCCGCGAACGATTTCGCGAATGCATTCCCGCGGGCGATTACGTTTAGACTTGGAGGGCTGATCACCGGGATTTTGGGCATCCTGATGCAACCGTGGCGATTGCTTGCAGATCCGTCCGGATATGTTTTCAAATGGCTCGGCGGCTACTCGGGAGGGCTTGGCTCCATAGCGGGGGTGCTGATAGCAGATTACTGGCTCATAAGGCGCAAACATCTCGAACTTCCCGATCTCTATCGTGTTCGAGGAGCTTACAGCTACGCCGGTGGTTGGAACTGGCGCGCGGTCGTGGCAACGTTGCTTGGTTGTGTGATGGCGTGGGGGGGCTTGTGGAACAACAGGGCAGGCGACCCGGTGATCCCTGCGCTTAAGCCGCTCTATGACTACGCGTGGTTCGTGGGTCTGTTCGTATCAGGCATTGTCTATGCCGCGCTAATGAAGGCGGCGCCGGTCGCAGGCGCCATGCAACCGTTGGAACCGGTAGCGGAGTCGGACGGAGATTGAGACACTAACATGCGAACTCGTATTTGGTCGCTGGCATATACAAGTATCAACACAGAATTGAGACATCACGACCGCAAGTTGTGGCTTGCCGTGACAGATCTTTGATACCATGCGGTCAACGCTTGTGGTGTGATCTTCCTGTCTGGCTCGTGAGTACTGCGCTCATCACACGCCAAGGAGGAGACTATGACCACGATAGTTCGAAGGCTTCGCAACCACATTTGGATCTCGATTGCGCTCGTTTTGCTTTCCATTAGTTTTTCGTCCTGCGGTTCCAAGAAAGATGGTTCGTCTGCCGATATCGAAGCAATCAACGCGCTACACCAGCGCGATATGGAAGCTTCCAGAAAATTCGATGTTGATACGCTCGCGTCGCTTTGGGCGGATGACATTGTGACACTTTCGCAGGGCGAGCCCCCGCTGATCGGCAAGGACGCCAATCGCGCCTCGATCTTGAGGCTGCGCGAGGAGAGCCGCGATCTTCAGATCGCCGATTACATCCTGTCCTTCAACGAGGTTAAAATCGTCGGCGATTGGGCCTTTGAGTGGGGCACCTACTCGGGAACGGTCAAGCCGGTTGCCGGCGGCGAGGCAATCCGCACTACCGGAAAAGTGATGAGAGTCCTCAAAAAGGACCCGGATGGTTCGTGGAAGGTTGCGCGAGCGATGTACGACGATGACCAGATGGGCTGAACATACTTACCGTCGATCAAGGCGCCAGCCCTTTCGGACCGTTACGATGCTCGGTTCCTTCTGATACCATGTGGTCCGCGGTATCCAAGTAGGGTCTAAGGCTGGTGTGAATTCGGGCTTATGCGTCTCATTACTCAAACAAAACCGGACAAATCCCCCTCATTCTCGGCGGAGCCTGGCGGTGTAACTCGCCGGAACGGGTTGAGCCATCGATTTGGCGTGGTGGCTTTCATTTGCATGGTGACAATGTGCGTGGGTGCTCGGGTGCAGGAGAGGCCGAGTGCGGCGCCGGCTCGGCTGCTCTCAGATTTGAGAAGCAAAGACAAAGGAGACAGGCGGGACGCGGCGAATCAACTTGGCGTGCTGCGTTCGCAGGGCGCACTGCGGGCTCTGGTCGAATCATTATCAGACAAGGAGGCTTCGGTGCGCGAAGCCGCCGCGTTTGCGCTCGGGCAAATTTCGGATCCGGCCGCGACGGGCCTGTTGATTCCGCTTCTCGCCGATCCAGAAGCTGCGGTGCGTGGATCGACCGCCTTTGCGCTTGGGATGATTGCCGATCGCAAGGCGGCCGAAGCGCTCTCGTACGCAACCGGCGACGCCGATGCCGAGGTGCGGGCGTCGGCAATTTTCGCGCTCGGATTGATGCGAGACGAAGGTGCGGTTGACGAGCTGATCGAAGCGTTGGATGATCCGTCGTTCGATGTGCGCTACGATGCGGTGTGGGCGCTCGGCCAGATCGGCGAGCCGGATGCCGAAGAACAACTGCAAGGCTCGCTGGTCACCCTGGACTTACTTCGGATCGACGACTCCCAACGTGAGGCGTTTCGACAAGCTGTTCAGTACTCGCTTGAGAGCCTGAGGAATGAAGCTCATGCGAGGGCTACGGAGAGTGCCTCCAGTAGGCCACGGAGATCGACCGGAGTCGTCAAAGACAATCGCTACGCGCCGCCGCCTGCTCATCCGCTGGGTATTCACAAGTCGGTTCGGCCGGCGCCGACCGACGTTGCGCTGCGAGCGAGAGCAGGTGGTTCGGTGAAGCTGCGAGTACTTGTCGGCGCGGACGGAAAGGCGGTGCGGGCTTACATAACCCGGCGGCTGGGATACGGTCTTGACCGGCGTGCGGTCGAGGCCGCTCTACAGTACAGATTCGATCCGCGGTTCGAAGGCGGATTACCGCAAACCACCTGGACCGATATGGAAGTGAAATTCTAGTCGGTTCGTAGTTCGGCCTTCACACGGAAGCTCGTAACGAGCGACGACCGCCGACCTGGACCTCTCGTCTGTCGTTACCAACTTCGGCCTGAAGATACAAGGCCGAACTACGAACACATTAGCGGAGTAACTATGTCAAGACTCGTTAAGTGCGGATTGATACAAACATCAAACGCTTGCCCGATCGATGAGCCTATAGAGAAAATCAAGCAGGCTAATATCGAGAAGAATCTGCGATTTGTTGATCAAGCTGCTGAGCGCGGCGTACAGATCGCCTGCATGCAAGAGGTTTTCACCACGCCCTACTTCTGCGCGGAACAGGAGCCTCGCTGGTATGAATCAGTTGAAAAGATTCCCGATGGACCGACCGTCAAGCTGATGCAGGAAGTGGCGAAGAAGCACGGCATGGTTCTGGTCGTGCCGATCTATGAAGAAGAGATCACCGGCGTCTACTACAACACCGCCGCGGTGATTGATGCCGACGGCAAGTACCTGGGCAAGTATCGCAAGAACCACATACCGCACACCAAGCCCGGCTTTTGGGAAAAGTACTATTTCAAACCGGGAAATCTTGGATACCCGACGTTCGAGACGGCGTTCGCTCGTGTCGGCGTCTACATCTGCTATGATCGCCACTTCCCTGAAGGCGCGCGAGCACTCGGACTGAACGGCGCGGAGATCGTATTCAACCCGTCGGC
>CAZOOE010000016.1:21239-28722 GCA_964581275.1 uncultured Clostridia bacterium | reverse complement strand
CACGAAGCAAGGATGGAAACAGAAGCGTGAGGCGTTACCGGACTGTAAGTCAAAAAAGGAAGCGTTGATGGTGCTGGCACAACGACTGGGCTCGGTTAACATTACGAACAACGCGCAGTCAGAAGGTAGGGGACTGACGTTCGCTATGTTTGCTTCAAGCCTGTGGGAGACGTACCTTGAAAATCGCAGAGTCAAGCCGTCAACAGCCTATAGCTATAAGTCAATGTTGTCGCGATACCTGTTACCTGAGTTCGGAGCAAACAGATTGGATCAGGTAACAACCGTCGCGATTACTCAATTCTTTACCGCTGTACAGCGCGAGCTCTCGGCCAAGTATCGTCTCAACCTCTACGCCCTGCTCCGGGTCATGTTCGAAGTCGCAAGCGAATATAACCTGGTGGATGTGAGTCCGGTGCGGCGAAAGCTTCACCGCCCGGCGGGTGGAGCACAGAAAAAGTTGGCGCTAACCCCGGCCCAGCTTCGACAGATTATCGATAACACTCAGCACGAATATCAGGCCCTGTTTCTCACCGCAGCGATTACAGGACTGCGGCTCGGGGAAGTGTTGGGATTGCGATGGGTCAACGTTGACTTGCCCAATCGAAAGTTGTCGGTGACCCATAGCCTGTGGCGCGATCAACTCATGAAGCCAAAGACAGAGGCGAGTGTCAGAACTATTCACTTGCCCGAGTATTTGGTCGAGGTCTTGCGCTCGCATCACGAAGGATCGGGGTTCACGAATTCATCAGACTTCGTGTTTTGCAAGAAAGATGGTAGTCCCTTGGACCCGAACTATCTTCGAAAAAAGGTACTGTATCCGGCAATGAAGGAAGCCGGGATTGTGCCTTCGGCGCGGACGCACGGCTTCCACATGTTTAGGCACTCGGCGGGAAGCATCGTTCACGCAAAGACTGGAGACTTGAAGCTCGCTCAAGAGATGCTCGGGCATGCCCGTATTTCGACGACATCTGACATCTACGTGCACGTACCGGAAAAGCACGCGGAGTTAGCTACTGAGGTGATGGCTCAGGAATTGAGTTGTGCCCAAATTGTGCCCAAATCTTAAGGAGCGAACAAACTGATGGCAGCTAGGATGACTCATAAGGCCAATAAGAAAGCCGCCTTGCGGCGGCTGATCTTGGTTGCGGGGGCGGGATTTGAACCCGCGACCTTTGGGTTATGAGCCCAACGAGCTACCAGACTGCTCCACCCCGCGCAAGGCTTCAGAAATCAATTCGAAGCGTCAGTATAGTCTCCGCTCGATCGCTGCGTCAAGTTTGCCAGTCGGATCGGCCGTGTCTCTCCTGGGCCACTCGCTCCCTCAAACTGATCTTGCGAAACCTTGATCACCACGTCCCCCGAACGTACGAAGCCGAACTTTTGCCGAGCGAATAACTCGATTACCCGCGAATCGGTGCGCAGTTGCTTTACATCTCGCTCGAGTTTCTGAACCTTTATCGTCAGGTCTTCAACCTTCTCGCCAGCAGCCGCGTGCTTGACCAATGCACCGTCGAGCTCCGCACGAGCCCGGGAGTAAACCGAAACACACGTCGCCGAGGCCGCCAGTATTATTGTCAAGATTATCGCGTCAATCAGGCGGCGGACACGGACCCTCCGCTTGGTTATCGGGCTTGCCTTTGCGGCAGCGCCAACCCTCTCGACCCTGTCATCCCAAAATGTATTTGCGGCCTGACTCAAGGAGCACCTCCAATTCTTGCTCGTCAGAAGCTTCAGCGTAAATGCGGACCAACGGCTCAGTCCCGGATGGACGCATCAGAATCCAGGACCCATCCTCGAGAATGAACTTGACTCCATCAATTCGATTCACCGACGCTACGCGGTGCCCGGCAAACTCATCTGCGCCTGCAGCAAGCTTGCCATCCAATCCTTGTTGCAATTCAGGCGTCAACTTGACGCCTAGTCGGCCGCTCACAAGGGTGCCTACCTCGGAATAAACCTGATCGAGCATTTCTCCAAGAGACGCATTGCGATTGGCAACCATTTCAGCGACCAGCAAACAAGCCAGTATTCCGTCTTTCTCAGGGAAGTGTCCTCTGATCGAAAGTCCCGCGCTCTCTTCACCACCGACAGAAACCTTGTCTTCGTCTATTAACTGTCCGATGTACTTGAATCCGACCGGCGTTTCGATCACTTTGATTCCGCGTCGCTCGGCGACACGGTCTACGAGGTGTGTTGTCGCGACTGACCGCGCAACTGCATCGCTCCATCCGCGAGACTCTGCGAGGTAGCCCACCAGAAGGGCTATTATCTGGTTCGGTGTCACGAAAGAGCCATCGCGGTCTATGATGCCGAATCTATCGGCATCACCGTCCGTAGAAACCCCAAGCTGATAACCGCCGGCCGATACTTTGTCTCGCAGTTCGTGCAGATATTCGGCATCAGGCTCCGGACTGTGCCCACCAAAATAAACATCGCGGTAGTCGTGAATCATAGCGACGTCGCAGCCGGCATCACTCAATATCTTGTCGAGATAGCCGCGACCGGTACCCCAGAGCGGGTCGTATGCTACGCGCAGCCCCGCACCGGCAATAGCTTTGATGTCGAGCTTAGTCGCGAGGTCGTTCAAATAGTCATTCACCACTGACAATCTGTCGATTGGTTGATCCTGTGCCGGGATCGGGATCTCCTGGCCTTCCAGCTTCTTGATGTTTTGCTCAATCTCACCAGTGACCTCCGGCAATGCAGGCGCGCCATCGGAGGTCGAAAACTTCATCCCGCAGTATACCGGCGGATTATGGCTCGCTGTGAAATTTATCGCGCCGCTCGCCCTCCTCGATCGAACGGCAAAGGCGATAGCCGGGGTTGGAGTTGCTCGATCACACAATAGCGGCTGAAGGCCGTTTGCCGCGATGACTCGAGCTCCTTGCGCTGCAAAATCTTCAGCCATAAATCTGGTGTCGTAACCTATGATGACCTTAGAGCCAGGCGCCCTCTTTGAGATCCAAACCGAGATCGCCTGAGTAACGCGGCGCACCGCCCCAAACGTAAACTCATCGGCGATAATCGCACGCCAACCCGAAGTCCCGAACTTTATCATTCCTTGAATTTCACTTGGTCCGCGGGGAGACCGCCGGAGAATCCTGCATGTACGGGGCTGTGCAAGCCCAAGCGCCCGAGGAGCACCTGTGGCAGTGCGGACTGTATCACCTTTCCAATTGGAGCGCAAGAATTTTCTTTCCGCAAGGTTAAGATTGTTTTGTTGAGGAGCTACATCAACAGGTCGATCGGACCGCGAGAGTCCGATCTAGACGAAATCGCGACGCTTTGGGTTGATACATACACCTTGTTATAAGAAGTGAATAGCCCTGAGCGAGCGGTGGGGAGCACTACACGCCCGGGTTAACGTTGCGGCGAGTGGTTCAAGAGACTATTCTGTGTGACTCATCCAAGGTGTCGGTCCTCCGTCGCTGGGTCCATCGGCACCTTAGGAGATCAAGTCCCGTGAGGAGAATTGGAGGTCAACACTTGCCTGATTCTGTTAGCGCCATAGTAGCCCATCTGAAGGGTGAGGTAGGGAAGGCGATCGTGGGCCAGGATGAAGTGATCGAGCAGGTCGTGATCGCGTTATTGACTGAGGGACACGGCTTGATCGAGGGCGTGCCCGGCACCGCGAAAACGCTCCTGGTCAAGGTGCTGTCGGTCGCCATCGGTGCGCACTTCGGCCGGATTCAGTTCACACCGGATCTGATGCCCGCGGACGTGACCGGCACGAACATCTTCAACATGGCGACGTCCACCTTTACTCTGCGGCACGGACCGGTGTTCACAGACTTGCTGTTGGCCGACGAAATCAATCGCACGCCTCCCAAAACCCAGGCCGCTCTGCTCGAAGCGATGGAAGAGCGTCAGGTTACCATCGACGGCGAAGCGCACAAGCTCTCGCCGTTGTTCACCGTTCTAGCCACGCAGAACCCTATCGAATACGAAGGCACCTATCCGCTCCCCGAGGCTCAGCTGGATCGATTCATGCTCAAGATCATCGTCAATTACCCGAGCGCCGATGAGGAACTGCGAGTGGTTTCGAACTGGAATGCAGGCTTTAGTGCCCGCCGACTTGATGGCTTAGACATTCGGCCGATTTCAGATCCGGCGGCGGTGCTTAACTGCCGCTCACAAGTTCGCGGCGTCACGGTTGAAGAGGGTGTTCAGCGGTACATAGTCTCTATCGTTCGCGGGACCCGTAGCGCGATGAACGTGTCGTGGGGCGCGAGTCCTCGCGCTGCGGTCGCTCTGCTACTCTGCTCAAAAGCCCTGGCAGCGATTCGGGGCCGCAGCTTTGTAACGCCAGACGACGTGAAAGAGATCGCGAAGCCGGTGCTCCGCCATCGGATCGTCCTGCGGTCCGAGGCTGAGATCGAAGGCACCCCGCCGGATCAAGTGCTGGACGAAGTTATCGCAAGCATCGATGTGCCCAGGTGAGAATGAAGCTTTGTGTTTGACCGGTGACCCGCTGGCGTTAACTGCTCGTGCTCGTGACGTTGCCTCGAACTCACTACTCATTTGCTGCCACTCACGATCAACACCTCGGCAGGAAATCTCATTCGACCGGCGTCGTAGAACGCCCGCCCTGCTTCTTCAACCTCGTGGGCCATTCGGGCAACCTGCTCCCGCGAGAGCGCAGCCACCTTTGCTCGCAGCGTGTCGCTCAGCTCCGTGCGCACGTCCCAGAACTGGCGAGGTGTCAGCGGCGCCTCGAGATTGAACTCGAGAAGTCTCTCGGTCACTTGAACCATCCCGGCTTTGGAGAGCAGACCGGCCAGCGAGCCGCGTTCAGCAAATCGAAATGCGCCGGGAGCATCAGGATCCTCGGGTGGAGACTGGACGTATCGCGCCACGATATTTGCCACGACGTGGAAGAAAGGATTTGAATCACGAGTGTGCCAGACAGCAAACGCGGCACGTCGGTGGGGCTTCACGACACGCAACATTGCCCTAATTGCTGTCGCCGGGTCTGGGAACAGCATAACGCCGAGTCTGCAAACAACCGCGTCGAACGTATCGGCTCGGAACGGCAGGGCCTCGGCCACACATTGGACGAACTCAATATTGTCTAGCGTTCGTTGGTTTGCTTGGCTGCGCGATGCGCGAACCATCTCGTTCACAGCGTCCGTGCAAATCACCGAACCGGAAGGGCTGACTGTTTGAGTAATTGTGATTGAGGGCTCGCCAGATCCCCCGGCGACGTCGAGCACCGAATGACCTTCATCGATCGACGCTGTTTCAATGAGTGCGGTGGTGATAGGCGCAAACATCGATCGAACAATGTCGGCATGTTTGGCCCAATATGGCGCCGATTCTCGCCATTCTCCCAAAACGTCCTTACTATCCTGAAGAGACATCGTCTGGTTGTCCAAGCTATTGCGTCGATCACTTACTTAATTGCGCGTGTAAAACCAGAGTTTCAAAATTAGATCCAAACTGTGAATCCGCTGCACCACATCACGTGGTTCTCTCGGGTTGTCGCTCCCCTTCAAGATGGCGAGTCGTGCCTTCGGTAACGCTCGGAGGCGAAGTGTGATCGTAATCGGGTTGAGGCGGAAGCGCGTTTGTGGGATGTGCAGGTGGCGAGGCCGACAGCGGTGTTCTCCGGGATTCCGCGGTGAGCACCGTGACGATCTCGGCGATGCCCTTTCCCAGTAGTAAGAAGGCGGGCACGAGCAGCCATATCTCACCCATGCCTGGTGATGATCGGCCCGCCAGGAAGAGCACCACGATCATAAGGAACGCAAGACCAACTGACGATTTCCTTATTCCGCGTCCTAAGTTGGGTTCACGTCTTCGCTTGATTGCTTCTTCGATCTTGTTTTTTCGAGCCTCAGGTAACCTCCCGCTCAGCGCTTGTGGCACCAGGCTAAGATTTGCGCCGCAGGCTCGGCAAAACTTCGCGGCACCGATGTTTTGAGTTGCGCAGTTCGGACAGTACATATGGCCTATTCGGTCTCGAGGTGCGGTAGCATTCTCTGTTGGAATGTTAGACTGATTGAGCGCGAATTTCAACGCCGCTCGAGTCGTGGGTGTAAGTCGCGTTTGCGTTGAGAGCGCCTCGCTCAATGCTTGTCGGTATCGCGATACCGGTACGGATCAGTCGTTGGGTCGAGCTGTCTCGTTGTCTGTTCGGTCACGCTAGCCGGTGGGTAGAAAACATCACTGCGAGGCGGCAACTCTCCGGTGCGAGCTGCCGGCGGCATCGCGGTTTGGTTCATCCCTTGTGCTAGGGTCGGGCTGTACTTAGCGCTGACGATTTCGGCGACGCCTTTACCGAGCATCGCGAATGCAGGGATGAGCATCCAGAACCACCAGATGCGGCCCGCCGGCGCGAAGAAAAAGGAGCCAAACGAAACCAGTAGAAAGCCAACACCCATGAAAACTTTGGTAATTCCGTTTGCGATTGAGGGCGGGCCTTCTTGTTCGAAGTCGTGTCGGTGCTTCCTTCGCGAGCGCGCTTCGGGCAATCGACCGGTGAGAGCTTGGGGCACCAGGCTCAAGTTGCTTCCGCACGAGCGGCAGAACTTTGTGTCGTCAGTATTCTGCGTTGCGCATTTCGGGCAGTACATCGCTTCACCTCGCTTCGTTTTCCCGAAGCATAAACTCTTCGCTGGACACTTTACAATGTGAAGGCGGTCTTCAGCGAGTATCTCAACACCGTGGTTCCTTTCACGGACCGGGAAGGGAACTCTACTTGAGGTTGAATTCCACGCTGACTTTCATCCGCGCTTGTCTTCTTACTGCGGACCAGTAAACACAAGCTCCACTCTACGGTTCATCGCACGCCCCGCAAGCGTCTTTCTAGTCGAGATTGGAACGGTGGCACCCCGCGATTCGACTCTGAAGCTACTTCTTGGCACGCCGAGCGCGGCGAGATAGTCGGCAACTGCCTGGGCCCGTCCGAGCGCAAATGAGTCGGCGTTAGGACTAGCGTCGGTATGCCCTTCGATCGTGAACACCGCATCACGATGCGCGGCGATCAACGCGGCAAGCGCGTCAATCTTCGTCTTGGCCCTCACGTGCAGCGTCGTCTGGTTCGGCACAAAGAAGGTATCGGGCAAGCTGGCTATGAACCCGCTGCCGTTGGGTTTGACGGTCGCCAGGGCAGCCACTCCTGTTTGTAGAGCGGCGAAGTCTCGACGGCGCGCCTCAGCCTGTGCCTTCTCGCGCTCCGCCCGCTCCATCGCTTCTACTCTTGATGAGGTCTCACTCAACCTGGCGGTGGTGGAGGAGTACTGCGATTGCAGGTCGCTTATGCGGCTGCGGGCATCGGTGAGATCCTGGGTTAGGCGATCGACCTGGTTGTGAAGCCTGTCGTTTTCGGATTTCAGCGACCGATTCTCGGCGCGTGCATCGGCGGCTTCGCGCATCACGCGATCGAGTTGATCCTGGGCGTTGACTCGGGCGATTTCAGAAGCCCTCAAGCGTGACTGAGTGTCGGACAATTGCGAGTTCAGGTCGGAAGCGTTCTCGGTTG